>NZ_JAWSUJ010000034.1:0-38485 GCF_033549285.1 Halomonas sp. | reverse complement strand
GCTCGCCCACCTCCAGCGACAGGCGCCCCGGGCGCTTGACCCAGTGGCGCCCCGGCCAGCGCTCCCCGGCATTGTGCGCCACCGGCACCACCGGCACCCCGGCGCGGCAGGCGATCACCGCACCGCTCTTGTTGTAGCGGCGACGGCTGCCCGGCGCCACCCGGGTCCCCTCGGGGAAGATCAGCACCGAGAGCCCCTCGTCGAGCCGGGTCTTGCCCTGGGTGAGCACCTGCTTCATGGCCCGCGCCGGCTTGCTGCGGTCCAGGGCGATGGGATGCAACAGGCGCAGCCCCCAGCCGAAGATCGGGATGTTCAGCAGCTCCCGCTTGAGCACCGTGCAGACCGGCGGATGCAGCAGCTGCAGGTAGACGGTCTCCCACTCGGACTGGTGGTTGGCGAGGATGACGCAGGGCCCCTCGGGCAGGCGCTCATGGCCACGGAAGTCGTAGCGCACCCCGCAGACCAGGCGGAACCAGGCGATGATGAAGTGGTTGTAGAGGTTGAGCAGGCGATAGCGGGAGCGCAGCGGCAGGAAGGGCGCCGGCGGCAGGAAGAGCACGCCGCAGACCAGCATGGCCAGGAAGTAGCCGGCATAGAAGACCAGGCTGCGGATCACGTTCATCGGGGCATCGACTCCTCTGTCGCCTCGCCGTCATCCCTGGCCAGGCACCAGGTATCCAGCATGCGCCCGACCTCGAGGCGCCAGGGCTTCTGGTGGACGCCGAACACGTCCAGCACCCGCCGGCAGTTGAGCACGCGACGCAGCGGCTGGTCGTGGTGGTGGTTCAGCGCCTTGACGCTGCCCAGGGCGACCCGCTCACCACGTCCCTCGAGCCGCGTGGCGAGCTGGGTGCGTACCATGGAGACGAAGGTGTAGGCACTCACCGGCTCGGTGCCGGCCAGGTGGTAGCTGCCCCAGGCCTCGGCCCCGCAGTACTGCTGCTGGAGCATGCCGATCAGCGCCATGGCCACGGCATCCGCCGAGGTCGGGCAGAAGATCACGTCGGATTCGGCGCGCACCTCGCCGCCATCCATCAGGGTGTCGAGCAGCTCGCTGAGCCAGGCCTGGCTGCCCTCCAGGGCGAACAGCGGCCCCAGGCGCACGATCAGGTGCCGGGGGTACTCGGCCCGGATCCGGTCGCCGGTGCGGATCAGCCGCCTCAGGCTGTCGTCGCGGGGCTCGGGGATCACGTGCTCGTCGATGGGGACCTCGAGGCCGTCCTCGTAGAGCTGGTCGGAAACACACCACACCAGCGGGATGCCCGCCTCGCGACACGCCTCCATGCAGGCCTCGACCGCCTCGGCATGGGCCGTGACGGTCGCCGGCTCGGCGGTGATCGGCCGCGACAGCGGCGGGATCACCAGCGCATCCGGGCTCAGCTCCTCGAGCAACCGGGGGCTGGGCGCCAGGCCGGGCTCGATGGTCAGCTCGGTGTCGCTGCGCCGGTTGGCCTCGCGCGCCAGCGCCAGGCTCAGGCAGTGCCCGGCCTCCAGGATCAGCAGCTTCACGGCACCTCCTCGGCTGGCCCCTGCTTAGAACGGGATCTCGTCATCGAAATCGTCGAAGCTGCCCGGATCCGGGGCACCATAGTTGCCGCCCTGCTGCTGCCCGCCACCCTGCTGCGGAGGGGCCGGCTGCGGGGCAGGGCGCTGGGGCTGGCCGCCACCGACGTTGCCGCCCTGCGGCGGGGCGTTGCCGTAGCCGCCCTGCTGGGGCGCCGGACCGCCGAAGTTGCCGCCCTGCTGGGGCTGGCCGCCGTACTGCCCCCCCTGCTGGCCACCGAAGTCGCCGCCGCGGGAGTCGAGCATCTGCATGTCGTTGGCGACGATCTCGGTGGTGTACTTGTCCTGGCCGTTCTGGTCCTGCCACTTGCGGGTCTGCAGGCGGCCCTCGATATAGACCTTGCTGCCCTTCTTGAGGTACTGCTGGGCGATCTCGGCGGTCTTGTTGAACAGCACGATCCGGTGCCACTCGGTGCGTTCCTGGCGCTGGCCGCTCTGCTTGTCCATCCAGGTATCGGTGGTGGCCAGGTTGAGGTTGGCAACGGCAGTACCGGAGGGCGTGAAGCGCACCTCGGGATCCTGGCCCAGATTGCCGATGAGGATGACCTTGTTGATGCCACGGGCCATGAGGGACTCCTTGCTGTCATGAATGCGTTGTAAGGATCATACGCGGCTCAGGCGCCGCTGTGGTGATTCCCGGAACCGGTGAGGCGTGCCAGGGCCTGCTCGTCGAGGCGCTGGCGGTCCACCTTGAGATAGGCCAGGCGCTCCTCGGGGACGACCAGCACGTCCTCGACCCCGGCCACCTCGGCGAATCGCGCCATCAGGGTGTCCAGGGCATCTTCCTGATCATTGTCGTCCAGCGCCACCACCTCGCTGGTGAGGTGGCGGGGAGGCGCCATGCCGGCCATCACCGCCAGCCAGGCCAGGCCCACCAGGCCGCAGCCGACGAAGACCGCGGAGAGCCCCCACTGCTGGACCAGGGCGCCCCCCAGCACCCCGCCCAGGAAGGCCCCCAGGAACTGGCTGGTGGAATAGATGCCCATGGCGGTGCCCTTGGCCCCGGCCGGGGCCAGCTTGCTCAGCATCGACGGCAGGGTGGCCTCGAGCAGGTTGAAGGCGATGAAGAACAGCAGCAGCCAGCCGAAGAGCGCCGGGAAGCCGTCGCCCAGGCCGGCCAGCCCGAACAGGCTCAGGGTGATGGCGGTGATCGCCGACAGGCACATGGCCTTCATGCGCCGCCGCTTCTCGGCGATGATCACCAGCGGCACCATGGCCACGAAGGCCAGCAGCATGATGCCCAGGTAGGTGAGGCCATGGCGCTCGACGGCGATACCCGCCTCGACCAGCCGGAAGGGCACGGCGACGAAGATCGCCATCAGCACCAGGTGCAGGGCGAAGATCGAGATGTCCATCCGCCACAGGTCGCCGCGCGCGAGGATGCCGCGCAGCTGGCCGCGGTCCATGCCCACGTCCCGGTGGCGCACCCGACGCGGCGCCGGCGGCACCAGCTTCCACAGCACCGCCAGCCCCAGGGCCGCCAGGACCGCGGTGAACCAGAAGACCCCGGCCAGGCCGAAGCCGGCGGCGAGCCAGGGACCGAGCACCATGGCCACGGCGAAGGCCACGCCGATGGAGAGCCCGATGGTGGCCATGGCGGCGGTGCGTACCTGCTCCCGGGTCTGGTCGGCGAGCAGCGCCATGATCGCCGCGGCCACCGCCCCGCTGCCCTGCAGGCAGCGCCCCAGGATCACCCCGCCGATGGAGTCGGCGCCGGCGGCCACCACACTGCCGAGCAGGAACAGCACGAGCCCCGCGGCGATCACCGACTTGCGCCCCAGGCGGTCGGAGAGCAGGCCGAAGGGGATCTGCAGCACCGCCTGGGTGAGGCCGTAGATTCCCAGCGCCAGGCCGACCAGCAGCGGCGTCGCCCCCCTCAGGTCGTCGGCATACAGGGCCAGCACCGGCAGCACCATGAACAGGCCCAGCATGCGCGTGGCATAGAGCCCCGCAAGCCCGGTGATGGCGCGACGCTCGGTGGCTAACAGCAGTCCTGAGACCTTTCGCATGGCGGTTCGAGCTTCCGTGGACGGACCCTGGGCCCGGAGGTGGACCGCATATTCTAGCGGCTCGCCACCCTGCAGGGAAAGCCGATGGCGGCCCGCGCTTTGCCGCCGGTGCGGCCCGCCCCGTATAATCGAGCTTTTGCCGCGTCCGGCGAGGTGGGAATGGACACAATTCTGGTCAGGGGTGCCCGCACCCACAACCTGAAGAACATCGACGTCGAACTGCCCCGCGACAGGCTGATCGTGGTCACCGGGCTCTCCGGCTCGGGCAAGTCGTCGCTGGCCTTCGACACCCTCTACGCCGAGGGCCAGCGCCGCTACGTGGAATCGCTCTCCACCTACGCGCGCCAGTTCCTGTCGATGATGGAAAAGCCCGACGTCGACCATATCGAGGGGCTCTCCCCGGCGATCTCCATCGAGCAGAAGTCCACCTCCCACAACCCGCGCTCCACCGTGGGCACCATCACCGAGATCTACGACTACCTGCGCCTGCTGTTCGCCCGCGCCGGCACCCCGCGCTGCCCGGAACACGGCGAGGACCTGGAGGCCCAGACGGTCTCGCAGATGGTCGACCAGGTGCTGACCCTGCCCGAGGGCAGCAAGCTCATGCTGCTGGCCCCGGTGGTCAAGGGACGCAAGGGCGAGCACCTGCAGCTGCTCGCCGAGCTGCGCGCCCAGGGCTTCGTGCGCGCCATGGTCGACGGCCAGGTGCTGGAGCTCGACGACATCGCCCCGCTCGACAAGAACAAAAAGCACGACATCAGCGTGGTGGTCGACCGCCTCAAGGTGCGCGACGGCCTGCAGCAGCGCCTGGCGGAGTCCTTCGAGACGGCCCTCAACCTGGCCGACGGCGTGGCGACGGTCCACTTCATGGACGGAGAGCACGAGGAGATCGCCTTCTCGGCGCGCTTCGCCTGTCCGGTGTGCGGCTACTCCATCGCCGAGCTCGAGCCGCGCATGTTCTCCTTCAACAACCCGGCCGGCGCCTGCCCCACCTGCGACGGCCTGGGCGTGCAGCAGTTCTTCGACCCCGACAAGCTGATCAGCCACCCCGAGCTGTCGCTGGCCGAGGGGGTGATCAAGGGCTGGGACCGGCGCAGCGTCTACTACTTCAACCAGCTGCAGGCCGTGGCCGACCACTACCGCTTCACCCTGGAGACCCCCTGGCAGGACCTGGCGCGGCACGAGCGCGAGATCATCCTGTACGGCAGCGGCAGCGACGACATCGCCTTCAGCTACGTCAACGACCGCGGCCGCAAGGTGACCCGCGAGCACCCCTTCGAGGGCGTGCTGCCCAACATGCAGCGTCGCTATCGCGAGACCGAGTCCAGCATGGTGCGCGAGGACCTGGCGCGCCACATCGCCGTCCAGCCCTGTCCCACCTGCCACGGCTCGCGGCTGCGCAAGGAGTCGCGCCACGTCTACATCGACGACCGCACCCTGCCGCAGCTGGTCCACCTGCCCATCGGCGAGGCGCTGAGCTACTTCGGCGAACTCAGCCTGCCGGGACGCAAGGGCGAGATCGCCGTCAAGATCGTCAACGAGATCCACGCCCGCCTGGAGTTCCTGGTCAACGTGGGGCTCGACTACCTGAACCTGGAGCGCAGCGCCGAGACCCTCTCCGGCGGCGAGGCCCAGCGCATCCGCCTGGCCAGCCAGATCGGCGCCGGCCTGGTGGGGGTGATGTACATCCTCGACGAGCCCTCCATCGGCCTGCACCAGCGCGACAACGATCGCCTGCTGCAGACCCTGGAGCGCCTGCGCGACCTGGGCAACACCGTGATCGTGGTCGAGCACGACGAGGACGCCATCCGCGCCGCCGACCACGTGCTCGACATCGGCCCCGGCGCCGGCGTGCATGGCGGCCGCATCGTCGCCCAGGGCACCCCGCAGGAGATCATCGCCACGCCGGAGTCGCTCACCGGCCAGTACCTCGCCGGCACCCGGCGCATCGAGGTCCCGCCCTGGCGCATTCCCGGCAACCCGGAGAAGGTGGTGCGCCTGACCGGCGCCCGGGGCAACAACCTCCAGGACGTCACCCTCGAGCTGCCGCTGGGCCTGTTCGTGTGCATCACCGGCGTCTCCGGTTCCGGCAAGTCGACGCTGATCAACGCCACCCTGATGCCCATCGCCGCCCGGGAGCTCAACCGCGCCACCAGCCTGACGCCGGAGGCCCATGACCGCATCGAGGGCCTCGATCACCTCGACAAGGTGATCGACATCGACCAGAGCCCCATCGGCCGCACCCCGCGCTCAAACCCGGCCACCTACACCGGCATCTTCACGCCCATCCGCGAGCTGTTCGCCGGCACCCAGGAGGCGCGCTCGCGGGGCTACAAGCCGGGCCGCTTCTCCTTCAACGTCAAGGGCGGGCGCTGCGAGGCGTGCCAGGGCGAGGGCATGATCAAGGTGGAGATGCACTTCCTGCCGGACATCTACGTGCCCTGCGACGTCTGCAAGGGCAAGCGCTACAACCGCGAGACCCTGGAGATCGCCTACAAGGGCAAGAGCATCCACGAGGTCCTGGAGATGACAGTGGAGGAGGCCCTGGCCTTCTTCTCGCCGGTGCCGGCCATCGCCCGGCGGCTGCAGACCCTGCTCGACGTGGGGCTCTCCTACATCCGCCTGGGGCAGAGCGCCACCACGCTCTCCGGCGGCGAGGCCCAGCGGGTCAAGCTGGCCCGGGAGCTGGCCAAGCGCGATACCGGCAAGACCCTCTACATCCTCGACGAGCCCACCACCGGCCTGCACTTCGAGGACATCCGCCAGCTGCTCACGGTGCTGCACCGGCTGCGCGACCACGGCAACACCATCGTGGTGATCGAGCACAACCTGGACGTGATCAAGACCGCCGACTGGCTGATCGACCTCGGCCCCGAGGGCGGCTCCGGCGGCGGGCGCATCATCGCCGAGGGCACGCCCGAGCAGGTCGCACGCATGGAAGCGTCGCACACCGGCCGCTTCCTCAAGCCGCTGCTGGAGCGCGCCAAGGCCAGCAAGGCGGAGCCGGAGACCACTGCATAGCGGCAAGGAGCAAGGAGCAAGGAGCAAGGAGCAAGGAGCAAGGAGCAAGGAGCAAGGAGCAAGGAGCAAGGAGCAAGGAGCAAGGCAGCATGCTCCCGCCATCCAGACTCACCAGGGATTCCTTGCCACTTGCTCTGGCCGAAGGCCAGCCTTGCCACTTGCCACTCAAAGAAAAAACCGGCTCCCCTTGGGGAGCCGGTTTGGCGTGCCACTGGCGGAAGGCCGGTCGAGGATCACTCCTCGGCGGCGGCTTCCTCGACGACCGGACGGTCGACCAGTTCGACGAAGGCCATGGGGGCGTTGTCGCCGGTGCGGTAGCCGCACTTGAGGATACGGACGTAACCGCCCGGACGCTCGGCGTAACGCGGCCCCAGCTCGTTGAAGAGCTTGCCGACCGCTTCCTTCGAGCGAGTGCGGCTGAAGGCCAGACGACGATTGGCGACGCTGTCCTGCTTGGCCAGGGTGATCAGCGGCTCGATGACGCGACGCAGCTCCTTGGCCTTGGGCAGGGTTGTCTTGATCACTTCGTGCTCGACCAGCGAGACGGACATGTTCTTGAACATGGCCTGGCGGTGCGAGCTGGTGCGATTCAGGTGACGACCACTCTTACGATGACGCATGGTTGTGATTCCTTACCAAACTGGGACTCGAGTCGAGGCTCACGCGGAGGCCTTGTCGTCCTTCAGGCTTGCCGGCGGCCAGTTCTCCAGCCGCATGCCCAGGGAAAGCCCGCGGGCGGCCAACACGTCCTTGATCTCATTCAGGGACTTCTTGCCGAGATTGGGGGTCTTCAGCAGCTCCACCTCGGTGCGCTGGATCAGATCCCCGATGTAGTAGATGTTCTCGGCCTTCAGGCAGTTGGCGCTGCGAACGGTCAACTCGAGATCGTCTACGGGGCGCAGCAGGATCGGATCGATGTGATCCTCTTCCTCCACCACTTCCTGCTCCTTGTCGGCTTCCAGGTCGACGAAGGCGGCCAGCTGCTCCTGCAGGATGGTCGCGCTGCGACGGATCGCCTCTTCCGGATCCAGGGTGCCGTCGGTTTCCAGGTTGATGATCAGCTTGTCGAGGTCGGTGCGCTGTTCGACACGCGCGGCCTCGACGCTGTAGGAAACCCGGCGCACGGGGCTGAAGGTAGCATCCAGCTGCAGGCGACCGATGGCGCGCGACTCGTCGTCGGCATCGCCACGCACGTCCGCCGGCTCATAGCCGCGGCCGCGAGCGACCTTGAGCTGCATCTTCAGCTCGGAACCCTCGTTGACGTGGGCGATGACATGCTCGGGGTTGACGATCTCGACGTCATGGTCGAGAGCGATGTCCCCTGCAGTCACGACGGCCGGCCCCTGCTTGTTCAGCGAGAGCACTGCCTCGTCGCGGCTGTGCATCCGGAGCGCCACGTCCTTGAGGTTCAGGAGGATTTCGATGACATCTTCCTGGACGCCCTCGATCGCGCTGTACTCGTGTTCGACACCGGCGATCTCGGCCTCCACCACGGCACAGCCGGGCATGGACGAGAGCAGGATGCGACGCAGGGCATTCCCCAGCGTGTGGCCGAAGCCCCGCTCGAAGGGTTCGAGCACGATCTTTGCGTGGTGTGCGCTGATCTCTTCGACCTTGATGTCGCGAGGACGGAGAAACTCTGTCACTGAACGCTGCATATGAACACCTTTCAGGCTGCCAAACGGATTGTCGGTACTCTCAAACCGCTCCCCGCGGGCGGGGAGCGGCACGACGCGGGCGCCGCTTACTTGGAGTACAGCTCGACGATCAGGTTTTCGTTGATGTCGGCAGACAGGTCACCGCGTTCGGGCAGGGCCTTGAAAGTGCCTTCCATCTTCTTGGCATCGGTCTCGACCCAGACCACGTCGCCGCGGTTGGCGGCGATGGCCAGGGAAGTCTGGATGCGCGCCTGGTTCTTCGCCTTCTCGCGCACGGAGACCACGTCACCAGGCTTGACCTGGTAGGAGGCCACGTTGACGGTCTTGCCGTTGACGGCGATCGCCTTGTGGCTGACCAGCTGACGTGCCTCGGAACGCGTGGAGCCGAAGCCCATGCGGTAGACGACGTTGTCCAGTCGGGATTCGAGAAGCTGCAGCAACAACTCGCCGGTCGCGCCCTTCAGGCGGGCCGCTTCCTTGTAGTAGTTGCGGAACTGCTTCTCGAGTACGCCGTACATGCGACGTACTTTCTGCTTCTCGCGAAGCTGCAAGCCGTAGTCGGAAAGACGCTGACGGCGCTGGCCGTGCACACCCGGGATCTGCTCGGATTTGCACTTCTTCTCGAAGGGAGTGACACCGCTCTTGAGGAAGAGGTCGGTCCCCTCACGACGAGACAGTTTGCACTTCGGTCCAATGTAACGAGCCATGAATCTGTCTCCTTAAACGCGGCGTTTCTTCGGCGGACGGCAGCCATTGTGGGGAATGGGCGTCGCGTCGGTGATGCTCTGCACGCGGAAGCCGGCGGCATTGAGCGCGCGCACGGCGGATTCACGGCCAGGACCGGGGCCCTTGACCAGCACGTCGACGTTTTTCACACCATACTCGGCTGCAGCAGTCGCTGCACGCTCGCTTGCCACTTGAGCAGCGAACGGGGTGCTCTTGCGAGAACCACGAAAACCCGAACCACCGGCAGTCGCCCAGGAAAGGGCGTTGCCCTGGCGGTCTGTGATCGTAATGATCGTGTTGTTAAAAGAGGCGTGGATATGCGCGATGGCATCCACTACCTGCTTTTTAACCTTTTTACGGTTGCTACGCGGGTTAGCCATGTTGATGTCTATTCCTGTCTTTACGCCAGAACGTGCGTGTTATTTGCGGATCGGCTTGCGCGGGCCCTTGCGGGTACGCGCATTGGTCTTGGTACGCTGACCACGCAGCGGAAGACCACGACGATGACGCAGACCACGATAGCAACCCAGGTCCATGAGACGCTTGATGTTAAGCGTGACATCACGACGCAGGTCACCTTCCACGGTGTACTTGCCGACTTCGGACCGCAGGGTATCCAGATCTTCACTGGACAGCTCCTGGATCTTGGTGGTCGGCGCGATGCCGGTCGCGGCACAGATGTCCTGAGCGCGCGTACGGCCAATCCCGAAGATATAGGTCAGCGAGATCGCCGCATGCTTGTTGTCCGGGATATTGACGCCTGCAATACGGGCCATCAGCTTACTCCGAAATTTGAGCGGCTTGCTCGATTAATCATCTACAAAAGGCGCAACAGCATACCCCTTTCCTCGCTCGAGGACAAGGGGCATGCCAGCACCCGGTTCAGTGCAGCGTCGGGATCAACCCTGGCGCTGCTTGTGCCGCGGCTCGATGCAGATGACGCGCACGGCGCCATTGCGACGAATGATCTTGCAGTTGCGGCACATTTTCTTCACGGAAGCTCGAACTTTCATCGTTCTATCTCCATAGTTGGCTCGCGACGCGGGCCAACGGTTCAGCTCGCGGCGCACCAAATCGCCAGCGGCGCGCCTCAGCGCATGATGCCGCCGCTACCGTAGCCTTTCAGGTTGGACTTCTTCATCACCGACTCGTACTGGTGCGACATGAGGTGCGACTGCACCTGGGCCATGAAGTCCATGATGACCACTACCACGATCAGCAGCGAGGTACCGCCGAAGAAGAACGGCACGTTCCAGGCCACGATCAGGAACTGGGGCATCAGGGAAACCGCAGTGATGTAGAGGGCACCGAACAGGGTCAGACGGGTCATGACCTTGTCGATGTAGCGAGCGGTCTGCTCGCCAGGGCGAATGCCCGGCAGGAAGGCCCCTGACTTCTTGAGGTTGTCAGCGACATCCTTGGGGTTGAAGACCAGCGCTGTGTAAAAGAAGCAGAAGAATACCACCGCCGCGCCGAAAAGCAAGATGTAGAGCGGCTGACCCGGGCCCAGGGCCTGGGACGCACGCTGCAGCCATTCCATGCCCTCGCCGGCACCGACCCACTGTCCCAGCGAGGCCGGGAACAGCAGGATGCTCGACGCGAAGATCGCCGGAATCACGCCCGCCATGTTGACCTTGAGCGGCAGGTAGCTGCTCTGGCCGGCATACATCTTGTTGCCCACCTGGCGACGCGGGTAGTTCACCGTAAGGCGGCGCTGGCCGCGCTCGATGAACACCACGAAGGCCACGGTGGCCACACCCAGCACGGTCAGGGCCAGCAGCGGCAGGACATTCCAGGCCCCCTCGTTGCGGGCCAGCTCGAAGGCCTGCCCCACGGCGCCCGGCAGGCCGGCGACGATACCCGCGAAGATCAGCAGCGAGATGCCGTTGCCGATGCCCTTCTCGGTGATCTGCTCGCCCAGCCACATCAGGAACACCGCCCCGGTGACGAAGGTCACGATGGCGGTGAAGTAGAAGCTGAAGTCGGCCGTGTAGGCGATCCCCTGGCTGGCCAGACCCACCGACATGCCGGTGGCCTGGACCAGGGCCAGCAGCACGGTGCCGTAGCGCGTGTACTGGCTGATCTTGCGGCGGCCGGCCTCACCCTCCTTCTTGAGCTGTTCAAGATGGGGCGAGACCGCGGTCATCAGCTGCATGATGATCGACGCCGAGATGTAGGGCATGATGCCCAGCGCCATGATGCTCATGCGCTCCAGGGCGCCACCCGAGAACATGTTGAACATGCCCAGGATGGTGCCCTGCTGCTCCCTGAACAAGGCAGCAAGCTGGTCAGGATTGATACCGGGAACGGGGATGTGGGCACCGATACGGTAGACCACGATGGCGAGGAGCACGAAGCGCAGACGCGCCCAGAGTTCACCCAGACCGCTGCCCATCGCCGGCATGTTTCCTGACTTGGCCATTTAGTCCTCTACCTTGCCGCCGGCGGCTTCGATCGCGGCACGGGCACCGTTGGTGACCTTGATGCCGCGGACCGTGACCGCCTTGTTCAGTTCGCCGGACAGGATCACCTTGGCATGCTTGGTGGCGTCCTTCAGCACGTTGGCTTCCTTGAGAGTCTCCAGGGTGACTTCGTCACCCGCGACCCGGGCCAGTTCGCCCAGGCGGACTTCCTCGGAAACCAGCGACTTCGCGGAGGTGAAGCCGAACTTGGGCAGGCGCCGCTGCAGCGGCATCTGACCGCCCTCGAAACCGGGCTTCACGCTGCCGCCGCTGCGCGACTTGAGGCCCTTGTGGCCACGGCCGCCGGTCTTGCCCAGACCGGAGCCGATGCCACGGCCGACGCGCTTCTCGGCGTGCTTGGAGCCCGGTGCCGGGCTCAGGCTATTGAGTTTCATGGATTACTCTCCCTCAACACGCACAAGGTAGTTGACCTTGTGGATCATGCCGCGGACGGCAGGGGTGTCTTCCAGTTCAACCGTGTGACCGATGCGACGCAGGCCGAGGCCCTTCATGGTGGCCTTGTGCTTGGCCAGTACGCCGATGGTGCTGCGGGTCTGGGTAACCTTGATCGTTGCTGACATGGTGCTTACCCCGTGATCGCTTCGACAGGCAGACCGCGCTTGGCGGCCACGTCTTCCGGCGACTGCAGGGAGGCCAGACCGTTGACGGTCGCCCGCACCACGTTCACCGGGTTGGTGGAGCCGTAGCACTTGGCCAGGACGTTATGCACGCCGGCCAGTTCGAGCACGGAGCGCATGGCACCGCCGGCGATGATCCCGGTACCCTCGGAGGCGGGCTGCATGTACACCTTGGAGGCGCCGTGACGGGCCTTGACGGGGTACTGCAGGGTGCCACCGGTGAGGTTCACCTTGACCATGTTGCGACGCGCCTGGTCCATGGCCTTCTGGATCGCCACCGGCACTTCACGCGCCTTGCCGCGACCGAAACCCACACGACCGTTACCGTCACCCACGACGGTCAAGGCGGTGAAACCGAAGATTCGGCCACCCTTGACCACCTTGGCGACACGGTTGATCTGCACGAGCTTTTCCTGCAGATCGCCGCTTTGCTGTTCGTTCTTCGCCATCGTAAAACCCTTTAGAATTCCAGGCCGCCTTCACGAGCGGCGTCGGCCAGGGCCTTCACACGACCGTGGTACTTGAAGCCGGCACGATCGAAGGCCACCTGGGTGATGCCAGCCTGCTTGGCGCGTTCGGCAATCAGTGCGCCCACCTTGGCGGCGGCGTCGGCATTGCCGGTCGCACCCTCGCGCAGGGCCTTGTCCAGCGTGGAAGCGCTGGCGAGGACCTTGCCACCATCCGGCGAGATGATCTGCGCGTAGATGTGGCGGGGGGTACGGTTGACGCACAGGCGATACACGCCCAGCTCGCGGATCTTGGCGCGAGCACGGCGGGCACGACGGAGACGAGATTCTTTCTTCGCGTTCATAACCCTGCCTTACTTCTTCTTGGCTTCTTTGCGACGCACCTGCTCGTCGGCGTACCGGACACCCTTGCCCTTGTAGGGCTCGGGCGGACGGAAGGCGCGGATTTCCGCAGCACACTGGCCGAGCTTCTGCTTGTCCGCGCTTTTCAGCACGATGACGGTGTTCTTGGGCGTTTCCGCCGTGACACCTTCAGGCAGCGTGTAGTCGACCGGGTGCGAGAAGCCCAGTGTAAGATTGAGCGTCTGGCCCTTGGCCTGGGCACGATAACCGACGCCGATGATTTCGAGGCTCTTGGTGAAGCCCTCGCTGACACCGGTGACCAGGTTCTGGACCAGGGCACGGGTGGTACCGACCATTGCCCAGCTCTTCGCGGACTCGCTCGGCTGGAAGGTCAGCTGCCCCTCTTCCTGGCCGATCACCACATCGGGGTGAACGGTCTGGGACAGGGTGCCCTGGCTGCCCTTGACGGACAGCTGGTCACCGTCGAGCTTGACCTCGACGCCTGCGGGCAATTTGACCGGATATTTGGCTACGCGGGACATTCCAAACTCCTAGAATACGGTGCAGATGACTTCACCACCGACACCCGCCTGACGCGCCGCACGATCGGTCATCACCCCGTTGGAGGTGGTGACGATGGCGATGCCCAGACCTTCGGCGACCTTCGGCAGCGCGTCCTTGCCCTTGTACTGGCGCAGGGACGGCTTGGAAACCCGCTGCAGGTGCTCGATGACCGGCTTGCCCTCGAAGTACTTGAGGGTCACGGTCAGCTCGGGCTTGGCGGTCTCGCTGACGGCGAAGTCGCTGATGTAGCCCTCTTCCTTCAGCACGCGGGCCACCTCGACCTTGAGCTTGGAGGACGGCATGGAAACCGTCTCCTTGGTGGCCATCTGCGCATTGCGGATACGGGTGAACATATCCGCCAGAGTGTCTTGCATGCTCATTTACGTTGCGCTCCTGATGATTCTACGTGGCGTTACCAGCTGGACTTCTTGAGCCCGGGCACGTCGCCACGCATGGCGGCTTCACGCAGCTTGTTGCGGCCGAGGCCGAACTTGTTGTAGTAGCCGTGCGGACGACCCGTGATGCGGCAGCGGTTGCGCTGACGCACCGGGCTGGAGTCGCGCGGCAACTGCTGCAGCTTGAGCTGCGCGTCGAAGCGCTCTTCGTCAGAAGCGTTGACGTCCTGGATGATCGCCTTGAGCTCGGCGCGCTTGGCGGCATACTTCGCCACCAGCTTGGTGCGCTTGAGCTCGCGCTCTACCATGCTTTTCTTTGCCATGATCCCACCCTTATTTCTTGAACGGGAAGTTCAACGCGCCGAGTAGCGCGCGACCTTCTTCATCGGTTTTGGCGGTGGTGGTGATGGTGACATCCAGACCACGGATCCGGTCGATCTTATCATACTCGATCTCCGGGAAGATGATCTGCTCACGCACCCCCATGGAGTAGTTGCCACGACCGTCGAAGGACTTCGGGTTGAGACCACGGAAGTCACGAACGCGGGGGATCGCGATATTCACCAGGCGATCGAGGAAGTCCCACATGCGCTCGGAGCGCAGGGTCACCTTGATCCCGATCGGCCAGCCTTCACGCACCTTGAAGCCCGCGATGGACTTGCGTGCCTTGGTCACCAGCGGCTTCTGACCGGAGAGCTTCTCCAGGTCGCCGATGGCGTTGTCGATCAGCTTCTTGTCGCTGGTCGCTTCGCCGATACCCATGTTCAGGGTCACCTTGGTGACCCGCGGTACCTGCATCACGTTGGCGTAGCTGAACTGCTCTTGGAGTTGAGCCACCACCTCGTTCTGATAACGTTCTTTCAAGTTCGCCATTTTGCTATCCGACTCGCGTTAGGCGTCGATCTGCGACTGCGTCGACTTGTAGATACGTACCTTGGTACCGTCTTCCTGAACCTGGAAGCCGACGCGATCCGCCTTGCCGGTCTCCTGGTTGAAGATGGCCACGTTGGACGCGTGAATCGGTGCCTCGCGCTCGACGATACCGCCCTGGTTGCCCGCCATCGGGTTGGGCTTGGTGTGACGCTTGATCATGTTCACACCGGACACCACGAAGCGGTTTTCGAGAACCCGCTTGACGGTGCCGCGCTTGCCCTTGTCCTTGCCGGCGATGACGATCACTTCATCGTCACGTTTGATCTTTTGCATATCCGCCTCGCTCCTTACAGCACTTCAGGCGCCAAGGAAATGATCTTCATGAACTTCTCGTTGCGAAGCTCACGCGTCACCGGCCCGAAGATACGGGTGCCGATCGGCTGATCGTTGGTGTTGTTCAACAGCACAGCCGCATTTCCATCGAAGCGGATCAGCGACCCGTCGTTACGACGGACGCCACTACGGGTGCGAACCACCACCGCCTTGAGGACCTGGCCCTTCTTGACCTTGCCACGCGGAATGGCTTCCTTCACCGTGACCTTGATGATGTCACCGATGCGGGCGTAGCGACGGTGAGAACCGCCCAGCACCTTGATGCACTGCACCCGGCGCGCTCCGCTGTTGTCGGCGACATCCAGCATTGTCTGAGTCTGAATCATCGGTTTTCTCCAAACCTAATCTGACTGCACTGGATTGACCGGCCTGAGCCGATCAACCCTTGGCCTGTTCGACGACTTCGATCAGGGTCCAGGCCTTGTTCTTCGACAGCGGACGGCATTCCTGGATGGACACCGTATCGCCGGCCTTGGCCTGGTTCGACTCGTCGTGGGCGTGCAGCTTGGTGGAGCGCTTGACGTATTTGCCGTAGATCGGGTGGCGCTCACGACGCTCGATCATCACAACGATGGACTTGTCCATCTTGTCGCTCACCACCTTGCCGGTGAGCGTACGGGCTTTCTTCTCTTCAGCCATCTCAGTCACCTGCCTTCTCGTTGAGCACAGTCTTCACGCGGGCAATGTCCCGACGAACCTGCTTGAGCAGATGAGTCTGGCTCAGCTGACCGGTGGCCTTCTGCATGCGCAGGTTGAACTGCTCGCGGAGGAGCTCGAAGAGCTGCTCCTGGAGCTGCTCGGCTGACTTCTCACGAATTTCCTGGGCTTTCATCACATCACCGTCCGTTTCACAAAGGTGGTGGAGACCGGGAACTTCTGGGCAGCCAGGGCGAATGCCTCGCGAGCCAGCTCCTCGGAAACGCCTTCGATCTCGTACAGGACCCGACCCGGCTGGATCTGCGCGACCCAGTACTCGACGGAGCCCTTCCCCTTACCCATGCGGACTTCCAGCGGCTTCTTGGAAATCGGCTTGTCCGGGAAGACACGGATCCAGATCTTGCCGCCACGCTTGACGTGACGGGTGATGGCACGACGACCGGCCTCGATCTGACGGGCGGTGACACGGCCCCGGCCAGTGGCCTTGAGGCCATACTCGCCGAAGCTTACCTTGCTTCCGCGATGCGCCAGGCCACGGTTGCGGCCCTTCTGCATCTTGCGGAACTTCATACGCTTGGGTTGTAACATCGACTCGCTCTCCCCTTACCTGGAACCTTTCTTCTTGGAGGGCGCGGCCTGCGGCTGTTTCGCCTTGGCGCGGACCTCCTCGATGCCCCCGAGGATTTCACCCTTGAAGACCCAGACCTTGACTCCGATGATGCCGTAGGTGGTCTTGGCCTCGTAGGTGGCGTAGTCGATGTCCGCGCGCAGGGTATGCAGCGGGACGCGACCTTCCCGGTACCATTCGGTACGGGCGATTTCCGCGCCGCCGAGGCGACCGGACAGCATCACCTTGATACCGCCGGCGCCCAGGCGCATGGCGTTCTGCACGGACCGCTTCATGGCGCGACGGAACATCACGCGACGCTCGAGCTGGCCGGCGATGTTCTGCGCGACGAGCTTGGCATCGAGTTCCGGCTTGCGGACTTCCTCGATGTTGACGTGCACGGGCACGCCCATCATCGCGGTGACGTCGCGACGCAGGCGGTCGACGTCCTCGCCCTTCTTGCCGATCACGATGCCCGGACGGGCAGTGTGAATGGTGATGCGGGCGTTGTTGGCCGGGCGCTCGATGGTGATGCGGCTCACGGACGCATTCTTCAGGCGCTCTTCCAGGAAGCGACGCACTTCGAGGTCGCTGTTCAGCTTGTCGGCATAGGCGCCGCGCTCGGCATACCACACCGAGGTATGGTCCTTGACGATACCCAGGCGAATGCCTGTTGGATTGACTTTCTGACCCATCTGGTCGACTCCTACTTCTCGGCTACCTTGACGGTGATGTGGCAAGTGCGCTTCAGGATGCGATCCGCACGGCCCTTGGCGCGCGGACGGATGCGCTTGAGCGTCATGCCCTCATCGACGCAGATGGTCGAGACACGCAGCTCGTCGATATCCATGCCGTCGTTTTCTTCCGCATTCGCGATGGCGGACTGCAGCACCTTCTTGACCAGCTTCGCGGCCTTCTTCGGGGAGAAGGTCAGCAGGTCGAGCGCCTCGGCGACAGGTTTACCGCGCACCTGGTCAGCCACCAAACGGGCCTTCTGGGCGGATAAACGAGCGCCACGCAGCTTTGCTGTGACTTCCATCTCTCAATCCTCTCTGGCTTACCGTTTGGCTTTCTTGTCCGCCACATGACCGCGGTAGAGGCGGGTAGCAGCGAATTCGCCCAGCTTGTGGCCAACCATTTCCTCGGAGACGTGCACCGGGACGTGTTGGCGACCGTTATGGACTGCAATGGTGAGCCCGACCATGTTGGGCAGGATCATCGAGCGACGCGACCAGGTCTTGATCGGTTTGCGATCGCTCTTCTCCACTGCAGTCTCAACCTTCTTCAGCAGATGAAGGTCAATAAAGGGACCTTTCTTCAGTGAACGTGGCACAGCCGTTACCTCTTGATGTCTTGGCGTTGGATCTTATTTCCGGGCCTTGCGGCGACGGATGATCAGCTTGTCGGTGCGCTTGTTCTTGCGGGTCTTGTGGCCCTTGGTGGGGATGCCCCACGGAGACACCGGGTGACGTCCGCCGCTGCTGCGGCCTTCGCCGCCGCCGTGCGGGTGATCCACCGGGTTCATGGCCACGCCGCGAACGGTCGGGCGCACCCCTCTCCAGCGCTTCGCACCGGCCTTGCCAAGCTGACGCAGGCTGTGCTCGGAGTTGCTCACTTCCCCCAGGGTCGCGCGGCACTCGGCCAGCACCTTGCGCATCTCGCCGGAGCGCAGACGCAGGGTGGCATAGTTGCCTTCACGGGCGACCAGCTGGGCACTGGTACCGGCGCTGCGTGCAAGCTGGGCGCCCTTGCCAGGCTTGAGCTCGATGCAGTGCACGGTGGAACCCAGCGGGATATTGCGCAGCGGCAACGCGTTGCCCTTCTTGATGGGCGCGTTGACACCGGACTCGAGACGGTCGCCGGCGCTCACGCCCTTGGGCGCGATGATGTAGCGACGCTCGCCGTCGAGGTACTTGAGCAGGGCAATGTGTGCGCTGCGGTTCGGGTCATGCTCCAGGCGCTCGACGACGGCCGGGATGCCATCCTTGGTGCGCTTGAAGTCGATGATCCGGTAGTGATGACGGTGACCACCGCCCACGTGGCGGGTGGTGATGCGACCGTAGTTGTTACGGCCACCGGACTTGGACTGTTTCTCGAGCAGCGGCGCGTAGGCGCGGCCCTTGTACAGCTCCTCACCAACGATCTTGACGACGTGGCGACGACCGGCGGATGTGGGTTTAGTCTTGACGATTGCCATGATCCGTACTCCTGCCCTTATTCGGCGCCAGAGAAGTCTTCAAGCGTCTCGCCGGCGGCCAGTGTCACGTACGCCTTGCGATAACCCTTGCGGTGACCCAGACCCTGCGCGGTGCGCTTGGTCTTGCCCTTCATGTTCAGCACCTGAACACGGTCGACCTTCTTGCCGAACAGCTCCTGTACGGCAGCCTTGATCTCGGGCTTGGTCGCGTCGCTTGCCACCTTGAACACGTACTGGTTGCGCTCGGCGGCCATGGCGGCCTTCTCGGTCACGTGCGGACCAAGCAGAACCTTGAATACACGCTCCTGGTTCATGCCAGCTTCTCCTCGAATTTACGCAGGGCGGAGACGGTGACCAGCACCTTGTCGAAGGCGACCAGGCTCACCGGGTCAGCGGCGGCGACGTCCACCACATCCACGTTGGGAATGTTGCGGGCGGCGAGGTACAGGTTCTCGTCGACTTCCTCGGTGACGATCAGTACCTTCTCCAGGCCCAGCTCCTCGAGCTTGGCAACCAGCTGCTTGGTCTTGGGGGCCTCGACGGCGAAGCCATCGACGGCCACCAGGCGCTCCTGGCGAACCAGCTCGGAGAGGATCGAGCGCATGGCCGCACGGTACATCTTGCGGTTGACCTTCTGGGAATGGTCCTGCGGACGAGCCGCGAAGGTCACGCCGCCGCTGCGCCAGATCGGCGAGCGGATGGTACCGGCGCGGGCACGACCGGTGCCCTTCTGGCGCCACGGCTTCTTGCCGCCGCCGCGCACGTCGGAACGGTTCTTCTGGGCACGCGTACCCTGGCGACCACCGGCCAGATAGGCGGTGACGACCTGGTGCACGAGGGCCTCGTTGAATTCTTTGCCAAAGGTGGCATCGGATACTTCGACAGTACCGGCGCCTGCACCTGCAAGATTCAGATTCATCGGTAAGTTCCCCTTCAGCCTGCTTTGACGGCGCTGCGCACGATGACATCACTGCCGGTAGCACCGGGTACGGCACCCTTGATCAGCAGCAGGTTGCGTTCGGCGTCGACACGGACGACTTCCAGGCTCTGCACGGTGCAGCGAACATTGCCCATCTGGCCGGCCATCTTCTTGCCCTTGAACACGCGGCCCGGCGTCTGGCACATACCGATGGAACCCGGCGCGCGATGCGACAGGGAGTTACCGTGGGTGTTGTCCTGGGTGCGGAAGTTCCAGCGCTTGACGGCGCCCTGGAAACCCTTGCCTTTGGAGGTGCCGGTCACGTCGATCATCTGACCAGCTTCGAAGAGGGATACGGTGAGTTCGCCGCCCACTTCCGGAGCATCAAAGCCTTCGGGAAGGCGGAACTCCATCAGCGAACGACCGGCCTCGACACCTGCCTTGGCGAATTGCCCGGCCTGGGCTTTCGACAGATGCTTGGCCTTGCGGGAGCCGGTTGTCACCTGAACCGCGGCGTAGCCGTCGGTCTCGACGGACTTCACGCGCGTCACGCGGTTGGGCTCAACCTCGATCACGGTCACGGGCACGGATGCGCCATCCTCGGTGAAGACGCGGGTCATACCGGCCTTCCTACCGACTAAACCGATAGTCATTCTCAGTCTCCTTTAGTGTACGGGGCTGTCACCCGCTATGGCTGCCCTTTCCAGAGCATTCCACTAGCACGTTGTATGACGCCATCCCGGCGTGGCGGCTGCTGCGAGGCGCTGCCTTTCAGTGGGCAGACCAGGCGCTGGGCCGCGAGTGTCTAGTGTGGTGTCAGTCGAGCTTGATCTGCACGTCCACGCCGGCGGCGAGGTCGAGCTTCATCAGGGCATCAACGGTCTTTTCGGTGGGCTCGACGATATCGAGCACCCGCTTGTGGGTACGAATCTCGTACTGGTCGCGCGCGTCCTTGTTGACGTGCGGAGAGATCAGCACGGTATAACGCTCGCGATTGGTCGGCAGAGGAATCGGACCACGGACCTGGGCGCCGGTACGCTTGGCGGTTTCTACGATCTCCGCGGCGGACTGGTCGATCAGGCGATGGTCGAAGGCCTTCAACCGAATGCGAATCTTCTGGTTCTGCATTTGCCCTAACTCCAATGGATTCTGACGGCGCGAGCCGTCAACCCACGCATTCAAAGGATGCGCATTATAGGCACGCCGGCGACGAGAGTCAAACACTCGCTTCCGGTGCGCAGAAAGGGGGCTCCTGGCGGAGCCCCCTTCGATCGGTCAAGCAGCGAAGCGCTTACTCGATGATCTTGGCCACGACGCCGGCGCCGACGGTACGGCCACCTTCACGGATGGCGAAGCGCAGGCCGTCATCCATGGCGATCGGGGCGATCAGGGTGACAACCATCTTGACGTTGTCGCCCGGCATGACCATCTCGACGCCTTCCGGCAGCTCACAGGTACCGGTGATGTCGGTGGTACGGAAGTAGAACTGCGGACGGTAGCCCTTGAAGAACGGGGTGTGACGACCACCCTCGTCCTTGGACAGCACGTACACCTCGGCCTCGAACTTGGTGTGCGGGGTGATGGTACCCGGCTTGGCCAGGACCTGACCACGCTCGACGTCGTCACGCTTGGTGCCGCGCAGCAGGGCGCCGACGTTCTCACCGGCACGACCTTCGTCGAGCAGCTTGCGGAACATCTCGACGCCGGTCACGACGGTCTTGACGGTGTCCTTGATACCGACGATCTCGACTTCCTCGCCGGCCTTGACCACGCCGCGCTCGACGCGGCCGGTGACCACGGTGCCACGGCCGGAGATGGAGAACACGTCCTCGATCGGCATCAGGAACGGCTGGTCGATGGCACGCTCCGGCTCCGGGATGTACTCGTCCAGGGCCTTGATCAGGTTGGCAACGGCGGTGGTACCCATGCCGTTGTCGTCCTTGCCTTCCAGGGCCATCAGGGCGGACCCGGTGATGATCGGGGTGTCGTCACCCGGGAAGTCGTACTCGTCGAGGAGTTCACGGACTTCCATCTCGACCAGCTCGAGCAGCTCCTCGTCGTCGACCATGTCGGCCTTGTTCAGGAACACGACGATGTACGGCACGCCGACCTGGCGAGACAGCAGGATGTGCTCGCGGGTCTGCGGCATGGGGCCGTCGGCGGCGGACACGACCAGGATGGCGCCGTCCATCTGGGCGGCACCGGTGATCATGTTCTTGACGTAGTCGGCGTGCCCCGGGCAGTCCACGTGCGCGTAGTGACGCGACTCGGACTGGTACTCGACGTGAGAGGTGGCGATGGTGATGCCGCGCTCACGCTCTTCCGGCGCATTGTCGATGGCGTCGAACTCGCTCCAGTCGCCACCGAACACCTCGGCGGAAACGCGAGTCAGGGCCGCAGTCAGCGTGGTCTTGCCGTGGTCGACGTGACCGATGGTACCGACGTTGACGTGCGGTTTGGAACGTTCAAATTTTTCCTTAGCCACTGCTATAACCTCTTTACGTTAGCTAACGGTTAACCGTTCTGGTTGATGACGGCTTCAACGACGCTGGACGGCGCCTCTTCGTAGTTCGCAAACTCCATGACGTAGCTTGCGCGGCCCTGGGTCTGAGAGCGCAGGTCGGTCGCGTAACCGAACATCTCAGCCAGAGGTACCGTGGCGCGGATGATCTTGCCCATGGAGGAGTCATCCATGCCCTGGACGAGACCCCGACGGCGGTTCAGGTCGCCCATGACGTCACCCATGAACTCCTCGGGGGTCACGACCTCGACCTTCATCACCGGCTCGAGGAGCACGGCCTTGGCCTTCTTGGCACCTTCCTTGACCGCCATGGAAGAGGCAACCTTGAACGCGGTCTCGTTAGAGTCCACGTCATGGTAGGAACCGTCGAACAGCGTGACCTTGACGTCAATCATCGGGTAGCCCGCGATGACACCGTTCTGCAGCTGCTCGTAGGCCCCTTTCTCGACGGCCGGCACGTATTCCTTGGGAACCACGCCGCCAACGATCTCCGAGGCGAACTTGAAGTGCATGTCCTCGTCTTCGCCCTTGTCCTCAGCCGTGAGCGGCTCGATGCGCAGGTGCACATGACCGTACTGGCCGCGACCGCCTGACTGGCGAACGAACTTGCCTTCCTGCTCGACCTTGGCGCGGATGGTCTCGCGGTAGGCCACCTGCGGCTTGCCGATGTTGGCATCGACCTTGAACTCGCGACGCATGCGGTCGACGAGGATGTCGAGGTGCAGCTCGCCCATGCCGGAGATGATGGTCTGGCCGGTCTCCTCGTCGGTGCGCACCTGGAAAGAGGGGTCTTCCTGGGCCAGCTTGCCCAGCGCCACGCCCATCTTCTCCTGGTCGGCCTTGGACTTCGGCTCCACGGCCACGGAGATCACCGGATCCGGGAACTCCATGCGCTCGAGCACGATCTTGTCGTTCAGGTCGCACAGGGTATCACCGGTGGTGACGTCCTTCAGGCCGATGCAGGCGGCGATGTCGCCGGCCAGCACTTCCTTGATCTCCTCGCGGGAGTTGGCGTGCATCTGGACGATACGGCCGACGCGCTCCTTCTTCTCCTTGACGGAGTTGTAGACGCTGTCGCCCGACTTCAGCACGCCCGAGTAGACGCGGATGAAGGTCAGGGTGCCGACGAAGGGGTCGGTGGCGATCTTGAAGGCCAGCGCGGAGAAGGGGGCGCTATCGTCCGCCTCGCGGGTGGCGATGGTGCCGTCCTTGTCGTCCAGCTCGCCCTCGATGGCCTTCACCTCGGTGGGTGACGGCATGTACTCGATGACGCCGTCCAGCACCGCCTGGACGCCCTTGTTCTTGAACGCCGAGCCACAGGTGACCAGCACGATCTCGTTGTCGAGGGTACGACGACGCAGGCCGGCCTTGATCTCCTCGATGGAGAGCTCGCCCTCCTCGAGGTACTTGTCCATCAGCTCCTCGGAGGCCTCGGCGGCCGCCTCGACCATCTCCTCGCGGTACTTCTCGGCGGTCTCCTGGAGTTCGGCGGGGACGTCCACCAGCTCGTAGTTCATGCCGAGGCTGTCCTCGTCCCACAGGATCGCCTTCATCCTGATCAGGTCGACGACACCCTTGAACTCTTCCTCGGTGCCCCAGTTGATCTGGATCGGCACGGCGTTGGCACCCAGCTTCTGCTTCAGCTGGTCGACGACCATGAAGAAGTCGGCGCCGGTACGGTCCATCTTGTTGACGAACACCATGCGCGGGACTTCGTACTTGTTGGCCTGGCGCCAGACGGTCTCGGTCTGGGGCTGCACGCCGGACGAGCCGCACAGCACGACCACGGCTCCGTCGAGCACGCGCAGGGAGCGCTCCACCTCGATGGTGAAGTCGACGTGCCCCGGGGTGTCGATGATGTTGATGCGGTGCTCGTCGAACTGCTTGTCCATGCCCTGCCAGAAGCAGGTGGTCGCCGCGGAGGTGATGGTGATACCACGCTCCTGCTCCTGCTCCATCCAGTCCATGGTGGCTGCGCCATCATGGACCTCGCCGACCTTGTGGGAGAGGCCGGTGTAGAACAGGACGCGCTCGGTGGTGGTGGTCTTGCCGGCATCGACGTGCGCCACGATGCCGATGTTGCGATAGCGCTTTAGTGGAGTCTTGCGAGCCACGATGGAACTCCCCTGTGGTTGGCGATGCGTTTAGAAGCGGTAGTGAGAGAAGGCCTTGTTGGCCTCTGCCATGCGATGCACGTCTTCCCGCTTCTTGACGGCCGAGCCCTTGCCTTCGGCGGCATCGAGCATCTCGCCGGCGAGGCGCAGCACCATGGTCTTCTCGCCACGGCGACGGGCCGCATCGACCAGCCAGCGCATGGCCAGCGCATGGCGGCGCGAGGGGCGAACTTCCACGGGCACCTGATAGGTCGCACCGCCGACGCGGCGGGACTTGACCTCGACCATGGGCTGGATGGCTTCCAGCGCCTTGTCGAAGATCTCCAGCGGCTCTTCCTTGCTACGCTCGGCAACCCTGTCCAGCGCACCATAGACGATACGCTCAGCTACGGACTTCTTGCCGCCGATCATCAGGTGGTTCATGAACTTCGCCAGGCGCTCGCTTCCGAACTTGGGATCCGGGAGGATCTCGCGCTTGGCCGCAACTCTTCTTCTAGGCATGATAAGCCCTCATCAAAGGATCCTTCAGGTAAACCCGAGACTCCTGCCGGCGGCAGCGCTCGACCTTACTCTTATCAGACCGTGGTCAAAATGGGGTGACTGCTGCGTGCCGCGGCCGGTCAGACCTTGGGACGCTTGGTGCCGTACTTGGAACGGCCCTGCTTGCGGTTCTGCACGCCGGAGGTGTCCAGGGCGCCACGCACGGTGTGATAGCGCACACCGGGAAGGTCCTTGACGCGACCGCCGCGGATCAGGACCACGGAGTGCTCCTGGAGGTTGTGCCCTTCACCGCCGATGTACGAGGAGACCTCGTAGCCGTTGGTCAGGCGAACACGGCACACCTTGCGCAGTGCGGAGTTCGGCTTCTTCGGGGTGGTGGTGTAGACGCGGGTGCAGACGCCGCGCTTCTGCGGGCAGGCCTGCAGCGCAGGCACGTCGCTCTTGGCGGCCTGGCGCTTGCGCGGCTTGCGCACGAGCTGATTGATCGTTGCCATGGTGTGTAGCTGACTCCAATGGGTTGCCTTGCCTTCCAGCGGGTGCGGGCGCACCCACCCCACTGTTAAAGGCTGCGCATTCTAATGGCTGACGCGGCGCGTCGTCAAGCACCGCGCCTCCGGGGAGGCGCGGTGCCGCAACGCGGGCGTCAGATCTCGTCGTCGTCCGAGTCCAGCGCGGTGAGCTGGGCGCCCAGCTCCTGCTCGACGTCGTAGGCCGACGGGTGGAGCAGCCGCTCGGCGTCTTCACGCTTGCGGCGACGCTCCGCGTGATGGGTCAGGCCGGTACCGGCCGGGATCAGACGTCCCACCACCACGTTCTCCTTCAGGCCACGCAGGTAGTCGCGCTTGCCGGTCACCGCCGCCTCGGTCAGCACCCGCGTGGTCTCCTGGAAGGAGGCCGCGGAGATGAACGACTCGGTGGCCAGGCTGGCCTTGGTGATCCCCAGCAGCAGTCGCTGGTACTTGGCCGGGAACTTCTCTTCCTTCTCCAGGCGCGCGTTCTGCTCGAGCACGCGGACCAGCTCGGCCTGGTCGCCGGGGATGAAGTCGCTGTCGCCGGCATCGGTGATCTCCACCTTGCGCAGCATCTGACGCACGATCACCTCGATGTGCTTGTCGTTGATGCCCACGCCCTGCAGGCGATAGACGTCCTGCACCTCGGTGGTGATGTACTTGGCCAGCTCGGCGATGCCCAGCAGACGCAGGATGTCGTGCGGGTTGCTCGGGCCGTCCGAGATCACCTCGCCCTTCTCGACCGACTCCCCCTCGAAGACCGCGATCTGGCGCCACTTCGGGATCAGCATCTCGAAGGGGTCGCCGTCTTCCGGGGTGATGGTCAGGCGCCGCTTGCCCTTGGTCTCCTTGCCGAAGCTGATCACGCCGCTGATCTCGGCCAGTATCGCCGGTTCCTTCGGCTTGCGCGCCTCGAACAGGTCGGCGACGCGCGGCAGACCCCCAGTGATGTCCTTGTTGCCGGTGGCTTCCACGGGGATACGGGCCACCACCTCGCCGACGCCGATCGTCGAGCCGTTGTCGACGGTGATGATCGCCTTGCCGGGCAGCGGGTACTGCACCGGGGTGTCGGAGCCGGAGACGGTGACCGGCTTGCCGGCGGCGTCGGTCAGCATGATCATCGGGCGCTTGTCGCGGCCGGCCATGGGCCGCGCCGCCGACTCGATCACCTCGATGGAGGAGAGGCCGGTCATCTCGTCCACGCTGCGGTGCATGGTGACGCCCTCGTCGAGGTCGGCGTACTGCACGGTACCCTCGGCCTCGGCGATGATCGGGTGGGTGTGCGGGTCCCACTTGGCCACGGCCTGGCCGGCCTCGACGCTGTCGCCGTCGCGCACGTCCAGCTCGGCCCCGTAGGGCAGCTTGTAGTACTCGCGCTCGCGGCCATGATCGTCGGCCACGGCCAGGGCGCTGGAGCGGGACACCACCACCAGCTTGCCGTCGGCGCGCTCGACGTGCTTGATGTTGTGCAGGCGCACCTTGCCGCCGTGCTTGACCTGGACGCTGTCCACCGCGGAGGCCCGAGAGGCCGCGCCGCCGATGTGGAAGGTCCGCATGGTCAGCTGGGTGCCCGGCTCGCCGATGGACTGGGCGGCGATGACGCCCACGGACTCGCCGATGTTCACCTGGTGGCCACGCGCCAGGTCACGGCCGTAACAGGCCGAGCAGACGCCGTGTGGGGTCTCGCAGGTGATGGTCGAGCGCACCACGATCTCGTCGACGCCCATGGTGTCGAGCTCGGCGCACCACTTCTCGTCGAGCAGGGTGCCGCGCGGGATCAGCACCTCGTCGCTGGCGGGGTCGATGACGTCCTGGGCGACCACGCGCCCCAGCACGCGCTGGGCCAGGGAGACGATGATGTCGCCGCCCTCGATGACCGGGTGCAGCGTCAGGCCGCGCTCGGTGCCGCAGTCGGGCTCGGTGATCACCATGTCCTGGGCCACGTCGACCAGGCGGCGGGTCAGGTAACCGGAGTTGGCGGTCTTGAGGGCGGTGTCCGCCAGGCCCTTCCGCGCACCGTGGGTCGAGATGAAGTACTGGAGGACGTTGAGGCCCTCGCGGAAGTTGGCGACGATCGGGGTCTCGATGATCGAGCCGTCCGGCTTGGCCATCAGGCCGCGCATGCCCGCCAGCTGGCGGATCTGGGCGGCGCTACCCCGGGCACCCGAGTCGGCCATGATGAAGACGCTGTTGAAGGAGTCCTGCTCGACCTCCTTGCCGTCGCGATCCACCACGGTCTCCTTGGAGATCCCGGCCATCATCGCCTTGGCGACCTGGTCGTTGGCCCGGGCCCAGATGTCGATGACCTTGTTGTACTTCTCGCCGGCGGTGACGAGACCAGAGGAGAACTGGTCCTCGATCTCCTTCACCTCGTCCTCGGCGGCCTCGACGATCTCGGCCTTGGCGTCCGGGATGACGAAGTCGTTGACGCCGATGGAGGCGCCGGACCAGGTGGCCAGGCGGAAGCCGGTGTACATCAGCTGGTCGGCGAAGATCACCGTCGGCTTGAGGCCGGCGCGGCGATAGACCTCGTTGATCAGCTTCGAGATCGCCTTCTTCTTCATCGGCTGGTCGACCAGCTCGAAGGGCACGCCCTCGGGCAGGATGCGGAACAGCAGCGCCCGGCCCACGGTGGTGTCGTAAATGCGCCGATGGTGGGTCTTCTCGCCGCTCTCCTCGTCGATGTCCACCTCGTCGAGGCGCACCTTGACGCGGGCATGCATCGACACGCTCTGGGTGCCGAAGGCGCGCTCCACCTCGTCGAGGCCGGAGAACACCATGCCCTCGCCCTTGTCGTTGATGCGCTCGCGGGTCATGTAGTACAGCCCCAGCACCACGTCCTGGGAGGGCACGATGATCGGCTCGCCGTTGGCGGGTGACAGCACGTTGTTGGTGGCCATCATCAGCGCGCGGGCCTCGAGCTGGGCTTCCAGGGTCAGCGGCACGTGCACCGCCATCTGGTCACCGTCGAAGTCGGCGTTGTAGGCGGCACACACCAGCGGGTGCAGCTGGATCGCCTTGCCCTCGATCAGCAGCGGCTCGAAGGCCTGGATGCCGAGGCGGTGCAGGGTCGGAGCGCGGTTGAGCAGCACGGGATGCTCGCGGATGACGTCCGCGAGGATGTCCCATACCTCGGGCAGCTCGCGCTCGACCATCTTCTTGGCCGCCTTGATGGTGGAGGCGTAGCCCAGCGACTGCAGCTTGGAGTAGATGAACGGCTTGAACAGCTCCAGCGCCATCTTCTTCGGCAGGCCGCACTGGTGCAGGCGCAGGGTCGGGCCCACGGTGATCACCGAGCGGCCGGAGTAGTCGACGCGCTTGCCCAGCAGGTTCTGGCGGAAGCGGCCCTGCTTGCCCTTGATCATGTCGGCCAGGGACTTCAGCGGTCGCTTGTTGGAGCCGGTGATGGCCCGGCCGCGGCGGCCGTTGTCCAGCAGCGCGTCCACCGACTCCTGCAGCATGCGCTTCTCGTTGCGCACGATGATATCGGGCGCATTGAGGTCGAGCAGCCGCTTCAAGCGGTTGTTGCGGTTGATGACGCGACGGTAGAGGTCGTTGAGGTCCGAGGTCGCGAAGCGGCCACCGTCCAGCGGCACCAGCGGGCGCAGGTCTGGCGGCAGCACCGGCAGCACCTCCATGACCATCCACGCCGGGTCGTTGCCCGAGCCCTGGAAGGCCTCCAGCAGCTTGAGGCGCTTGGAGAGCTTCTTGATCTTGGTTTCGGAGTTGGTCTGCGGGATCTCCTCGCGCAGGCGGTCGATCTCCTCGCCCAGATCGATGTCCTTGAGCAGCGCCTGGACGGCCTCGGCCCCCATGCGGGCATCGAAGTCGTCACCGAACTCCTCGAGGGCCTCGAAGTACTGCTCGTCATTGAGCAGCTGGCCGCGCTCGAGGGTGGTCATGCCCGGATCGATGACCATGAAGCTCTCGAAGTAGAGCACGCGCTCGATGTCGCGCAGGGTCATGTCCAGGAACATGCCGATGCGCGACGGCAGCGACTTGAGGAACCAGATGTGGGCGACGGGGCTTGCCAGCTCGATGTGGCCCATGCGCTCGCGGCGCACCGCCGCCTTGGTGACCTCGACGCCGCACTTCTCGCAGATGATGCCGCGGTGCTTCATGCGCTTGTACTTGCCGCACAGGCACTCGTAGTCCTTCACCGGGCCGAAGATCTTGGCACAGAACAGGCCGTCGCGCTCCGGCTTGAAGGTGCGGTAGTTGATGGTCTCCGGCTTCTTGACCTCGCCGTAGGACCAGGAGCGAATCATGTCCGGCGACGCCAGCGTGATCTTGATCGCGTCGAACTCGTCGGACTGAGACTGCGATTTGAGGACTTTCACCAAATCTTTCATGGGGTCGGCTCCGTTGCGGAGTTGTCATGGGCGGGGGCGTTGCCACCCCCGCGGACCGTCATTCTGTGAAGCGCAGGCGGTGCAGCCTCAGCTTTCCAGCTCGATATCGATGCCCAGCGAGCGGATTTCCTTCACCAGCACGTTGAAGGATTCCGGCATGCCCGCCTGCATGGTGTGGTCGCCGTCCACGATGCTCTTGTACATCTTGGTGCGACCCTCCACGTCGTCGGACTTGACGGTGAGCATCTCCTGGAGCGTGTAGGCCGCGCCGTAGGCCTCCAGGGCCCAGACCTCCATCTCGCCGAAGCGCTGGCCACCGAACTGCGCCTTGCCACCCAACGGCTGCTGGGTGACCAGGGAGTAGGAGCCGGTGGAGCGCGCATGCATCTTGTCATCCACCAGGTGGTTGAGCTTGAGCATGTACATGTAGCCCACGGTCACCGGGCGGTCGAAGGCATCGCCGGTACGGCCGTCGTAGAGCGTCATCTGACCCGAGTCCGGCAGGTCGGCGAGGCGCAGCAGGTGCTTGATCTCGTGCTCCTGGGCACCGTCGAACACCGGCGTGGACATCGGCACGCCGCCCTTGAGGTTCTTCGCCAGGGCGATCACCTCCTCGTCGGAGAGCGAGTCGAGGTCCTCGACACGGGTCCCCTGGGTGGTGTTGTAGACCTGCCCCAGGAAGTCGCGGATCTCGGCCACCTGCTGCTCGCGGGCGTCGCGCAGCATCCCCTCGATCTTGACCCCGAGGCCGCGGGCCGCCATGCCCAGGTGGGTCTCGAGGATCTGCCCCACGTTCATCCGCGAGGGCACGCCCAGCGGGTTGAGCACCACGTCGATGGGCTCGCCCTGGTCGTCGAAGGGCATGTCCTCGATGGGCATGATCGCCGAGATGACACCCTTGTTGCCGTGACGGCCGGCCATCTTGTCGCCCGGCTGCAGGCGGCGCTTGATTGCCAGGTAGACCTTGACGATCTTCAGCACGCCCGGCGCCAGGTCGTCACCCTGGGTGAGCTTGCGCTTCTTGTCCTCGAAGCGCTCGTCCATCTCCTTGCGACGGTTCTCCAGCTGCTCGTCGGCCTGGGCGAGCAGCTCGTTGAAGGTCTCGTCCTGCAGGCGCAGCTTGAACCACTGCTGGCGAGGCAGCTCCTCGAGGTAGCTGTCGGAGAGCACGTCGCCCTTCTTCAGCTTGGGACCACCGTTGACGACCTGGCCGGAGAGGGTGCGCTTGAGGCGCTCGAAGGTGGCATCCTCGGCGATGCGGTAGGTCTCCTGGAGGTCCTTGCGCACCTCGTCGAGCTGCATCTGCTCGATGGAGAGCGCCCGGGAATCCTTCTCCACGCCATCGCGGGTGAACACCTGGACGTCGATGACGGTCCCGGTGATGCCGGTGGGGGCGCGCAGCGAGGTGTCCTTCACGTCGGACGCCTTCTCGCCGAAGATCGCCCGCAGCAGCTTCTCTTCCGGGGTCAGCTGGGTCTCGCCCTTGGGCGTCACCTTGCCCACCAGGATGTCGCCCGCGCTGACCTCGGCGCCGATATAGACCACCCCGGCCTCGTCCAGCTTGCCCAGCGCCGACTCGCCGACGTTGGGGATGTCGGAGGTGATCTCCTCCGGCCCCAGCTTGGTGTCACGGGAGACGCAGGTCAGCTCCTGGATGTGGATGGTGGTGAAGCGATCTTCCTGGACCGTCCGCTCGGAGAGCAGGATGGAGTCCTCGAAGTTGTAGCCGTTCCACGGCATGAAGGCGATGCGCATGTTCTGGCCCAGGGCCAGGTCGCCCATGTCCACGGAGGGACCGTCGGCCAGGATGTCACCGCGGCTCACCTGGTCACCGGGGCGCACGATGGGGCACTGGTTCATGCAGGTGTTCTGGTTGGAGCGCAGGTACTTGGTCAGGTTGTAGATATCGACGCCGGCCTCGCCGCCGATGATCTCGTCCTCGCTGACCCGCACCACGATGCGCTTGGCGTCGACCGAGTCGATTACCCCGCCGCGACGGGCCACCTCGCAGACGCCGGAGTCGCGCGCCACGAAGCGCTCCATGCCGGTGCCCACCAGCGGCTTGTCGGCACGCAGGGTCGGCACGGCCTGGCGCTGCATGTTCGCCCCCATCAGGGCGCGGTTGGCATCGTCGTGCTCGAGGAAGGGGATCAGCGCCGCGGCCACGGAGACCACCTGGCGTGGCGACACATCCATCAGCGTGACCTGCTCGGGACGCATGAAGGTAGTCTCGCCACGGTGGCGGACCTGCACCAGGTCGTCGACCAGCTTGCCGGACTCGTCCACGGTGGCGGAGGCCTGGGCGATGACGAAGTCACCCTCCTCGATGGCCGAGAGGTGCACCACGTCGTCGGTCACCTGGGCATCCACGACCTTGCGGTACGGCGTCTCGAGGAAGCCGTAGCTGTTGGTGTGGCTGTAGGTGGCCAGGGAGTTGATCAGGCCGATGTTCGGGCCTTCCGGGGTCTCGATCGGACACAGGCGGCCGTAGTGGGTGGCGTGGACGTCACGCACCTCGAAGCCGGCCCGCTCGCGGGTCAGGCCGCCCGGGCCGAGCGCGGAGACGCGGCGCTTGTGGGTGACCTCGGAGAGCGGGTTGTTCTGGTCCATGAACTGCGAGAGCTGGCTGGAACCGAAGAACTCCTTGACCGCCGCCGCCACCGGCTTGGCATTGATCAGGTCCTGGGGCATCAGGCCTTCGCTCTCGGCCATGGAGAGGCGCTCCTTGACCGCACGCTCGACGCGCACCAGGCCCACACGGAACTGGTTCTCGGCCATCTCGCCGACGCAGCGGATGCGACGGTTGCCCAGGTGGTCGATGTCGTCGACGTCACCGAAGCCGTTGCGGATCGCGATCATCTCGCGCAGCACGTCGAGGATGTCCTGCTGGTCGAGGACACCGGAGCCGGTGTCGCTGTCGCGACGCAGGCGGCGGTTGAACTTCATGCGACCCACGCCCGACAGGTCGTAGCGGTCCTCGCTGAAGAACAGGTTGTTGAACAGCGTCTCGGCGGCCTCCTTGGTGGGGGGCTCGCCGGGGCGCATCATGCGGTAGATCTCGACCAGCGCCTCGAGGCGGGACCCGGTGGTGTCCAGCTTGAGGGTGTCGGAGATGAAGGGGCCACAGTCGAGGTCGTTGGTATAGAGCGTCTCGAGGGTGGTGATGCCCGCCTGGCCGATCTTCTCCAGCAGCTCGGGCGTGATCTCGGTATTGCAGGGGCAGATCAGCTCGCCGGTGTTGGGATCGACCTGATCCTTGGCCAGGGTCTTGCCGAACAGGTAGTCCATCGGCACGTCGAGGCGCTCGAGACCAGCCTTTTCCAGCTGGCGGATGTGCTTCTGGGTGATCCGGCGACCTTCCTCGACGATGACGTTGCCGTCGCCATCCTTGATGTCGAAGGTGGCGGTCTCGCCGCGCAGGCGCGACGGCACCAGCTCCACGGAGAAGCCGGACTTCTCGATATGGAAGGTGCTGAGCTCGAAGAAGTTATCGAGGATCTCCTCGGCGCTCATGCCCAGGGCGCGCAGCAGCACCGTGGCCGGCAGCTTGCGGCGACGGTCGATGCGCACGAAGACACTGTCCTTGGGATCGAACTCGAAGTCGAGCCAGGAGCCGCGGTAGGGGATCACCCGGGCAGAATAGAGCAGCTTGCCGGAGGAGTGGCTCTTGCCCTTGTCGTGGTCGAAGAACACGCCGGGCGAGCGGTGCAGCTGGGAGACGATGACGCGCTCGGTACCATTGATGACGAAGGTACCGTTCTCGGTCATCAGGGGGATCTCCCCCATGTAGACTTCCTGCTCCTTGATGTCCTTGATCGCCTTGTTGGACGAATCCTTGTCGTAGATGATCAGGCGGACCTTGACGCGCAGGGGGGCCGAATAGGTGACGCCACGCAGTTGGCACTCCTTGACGTCGAAGGCCGGAGTGCCGAAACGGTAGCTGACATACTCCAGGGCAGCGTTGCCGGAGAAGCTCGCGATCGGGAAGACCGACTTGAAGGCGGCGTGCAGGCCGATTTCCAGGCGTTCTTCGGGTGAGCGATCCTGCTGGAGAAACTCGTAGTAGGAATCAAGCTGGATGGCCAGCAGGTAGGGCACATCCATCACTTGGGGCAGTTTGCCGAAATCCTTGCGGATGCGTTTTTTCTCAGTGTATGAGTAAGCCATCTGTATTCCCCAGCTTGTTCACCATGGGTGACCGATGCGTGTCGGCGTCACCCGACGGGTACGGCTCCGTCAGGCGCTGACGGCAAGCCTCCACCAGGAGGCTCGCCGTCGGAATTCGGCTAGCGGTGGCCCGAAGGCGACCGGCTAGTGACAACAGAAAAAGGCCGGCAGCGGGTGTCCCGCCACCAGCCGTGGAAGCTTACGCAGCGCGTGAAGCCATGGGCACAAGGGTTACTTGAGCTCCACGCTCGCGCCGGCGTCTTCCAGCTTCTTCTTTGCCTCTTCGGCGTCGTCCTTGGACAGGCCTTCCTTGATGGTCGCCGGCGCGCCGTCGACGGCACCCTTGGCTTCCTTGAGGCCCAGGCCGGTGATCTCGCGGACCGCCTTGATCACGTTGACCTTCTTGTCGCCGGCAGAGGTCAGCACGACGTCGAACTCGGTCTGCTCTTCCTCGGCAGCGGCTTCACCGCCACCCGGGCCGGCCACGACGGCAGCGGCAGCAGAGACACCGAACTTCTCTTCCATGGCCTCGATCAGCTCGGCCACTTCCATGACGGACATGTCTGCGACGGCGTTGATGATGTCTTCTTTGGTCAGTGCCATTGTCTAGATTCCTAACTTTGCGGGAGCCTCGGCATCGCGATGGCTCGGGGATTCAATGTTCGATTCGGGCTGAGCGCGAGAGTTCGCCGTTCAGGCGGCCTCTCCCTGCTTCTGGTCGCGCAGTGCCGCGAGGGTACGGACCAGCTTGCCGGCAGAAGCTTCCTTCATGACGGACATCAGCTTGGCGATCGCCTCATCGTAGGTCGGCAGGGTTGCCAGACGGTCGATGTCGCTTGCCGGGATCAGCTCACCTTCGTAGGCCAGCGCCTTGACCTCGAACTCCTTCTGACCCTTGGCGAACTCCTTGAACAGACGGGCGGCGGCGCCCGGGTGCTCGTAGGAGAAGGCCAGCATGGTCGGACCGGAGAAGGTCTCGTCCAGAATCTCCCAGGGAGTTCCGGACAGGGCGCGGCGTGCCAGGGTGTTGCGGACAACACGGATCTGCACGCCATTCTCGCGGGCCTGCTTGCGCAGGTCGGTCATCGCGCTGACCGCGACGCCACGAGAGTCGGCAACTACGACGGAGAGCGCATCCTTGGCCGCTTCACTGACCTCGGCAACGATTGCCTTCTTGCCTTCGAGTGCTAGTGGCACAGTGATCACTCCTTCGTGCCGGAACCTCGCGAGAGGATTCCGGTGGTTACCATCTCTCCCGACCGGAGGTCGGGAGTCCTGGGTGATGGTGCTCACCAGAGATCTGGCGGCCACACCATCTGCGCAGGCCTTCCCGGGGGAAGATTAAGCCGCGCTCGCTGGAAGCGCGGCACCTGCGGTCTTTGACGATGCCCCGCCGGCGAGGATAGCCCGGCACGGGGACCGCAAAGTTCCTGCAATCGTCTCGATCGCCGCCCGATCAGGCCAGGGCGGAATGATCGATGGTCAGCCCCGGGCCCATGGTGGTAGACAGGGTGACCTTCTTGAGATAGATGCCCTTGGAGGTGCTCGGCTTGAGCTTCTTCAGGTCGGCGACCAGCGCCTCCAGGTTGCCCTGGATGGCGGACGCATCGAAGTCGACCTTGCCAAGGGTGGTATGGATGATGCCGTTCTTGTCGGTCCGGAAGCGCACCTGGCCGGCCTTGGCGTTCTTGACGGCGGTGGCGACGTCCGGGGTGACGGTACCGACCTTGGGGTTCGGCATCAGGCCGCGCGGACCGAGGATCTGGCCCAGCTGGCCGACGACGCGCATGGCGTCCGGCGAGGCAATGACCACGTCGAAGTCCAGCTGGCCCTTCTTGACCTGCTCGGCCAGGTCGTCCATGCCGACGATGTCGGCACCGGCTTCCTTGGCGGCATCGACGTTGGCACCCTGGGTAAAGACCGCGACACGCACGTCCTTGCCCGTACCGTTGGGCATGACGGTGGCGCCACGCACGACCTGGTCGGACTTGCGCGGGTCGACGCCCAGGTTGATGGCGACGTCCAGGGATTCCTTGAACTTGACGGTGGACAGCTCGGAGAGCAGGGCCACGGCCTCGTCGAGGGAGTAGGTCCGGTTGGCGTCGACCTTCTCGCGAATCTGCTGTGCACGCTTGGTAAGCTTGGCCATGATCAGAGACCCTCCACGTTCAGGCCCATGCTGCGGGCACTACCGGCAATGGTACGCACCGCGGCGTCGAGATCGGCAGCCGTCAGGTCGGGCTCCTTGGTCTTGGCGATCTCCTCGAGCTGCTCGCGGGTCACGGTGCCGACCTTGGTCTTGTTCGGCTCGCCGGAGCCGGACTTGATGCCGGCCGCCTTCTTCAGCAGGACCGCGGCGGGCGGGGTCTTGGTGATGAAGGTGAAGCTGCGGTCGGAGTAGACGGTGATGACCACGGGGGTCGGCAGGCCCGGCTCGATGTCCTGGGTCGCGGCGTTGAACGCCTTGCAGAACTCCATGATGTTGACGCCGTGCTGGCCCAGCGCAGGGCCCACGGGGGGACTCGGGTTGGCCTTGCCAGCTGCGACCTGCAGCTTGATGTAAGCCTGTACTTTCTTGGCCATGATGGACTCCAGTTGGGTAGTAGCGCCTTGCGGCTCCCCGGGTTACGCAGCCACCCGCAGGTGGCCGCCTCGAAACAGGCAGGCCTGGAAGGCTATTCCTTCTCGACCTGGGCAAACTCCAGCTCGACGGGCGTGGAGCGGCCGAAGATCAGCACGCTGACCTGCACTCGGCTCTTGTCGTAGTTGACCTCCTCGACGACCCCGTTGAAGTCGGCGAAGGGTCCGTCGATGACGCGCACCGACTGGCCCGGCTCGAAGAGCGTCTTGGGCTTCGGCTTGTCGGTGCCGTCCTTGACCCGACTGAGGATGGCATCGGCCTCCTTGCGGGTGATCGGGGCCGGCTTCTCCTTGGTGCCGCCGATGAACCCCATGACGCGCGGGGTCTCGTTGACCAGGTGCCAGGTCTCGTCATCCATCTCCATCTCGACCAGCACATAGCCGGGATAGAACTTGCGCTCGCTCTTGCGACGCTTGCCGTCGCGCACCTCGACGACCTCTTCGGTCGGCACCAGGATCTCGCCGAAGCGATCCTCCATCCCGTGCATCTTCACGCGCTCGATGAGCGAGCGCATGACATGCTTCTCGAAGCCGGAGTAGGCGTGGACGACATACCAACGCTTGGACATGAAAACTCCTAACCGATGACGCCGGACATCGCCCAGCCAAGAAGGGTGTCGATCAGCCAGAGCATCAGTCCGACCACCAGCACGGCCACCAGCACGATGGCGGTGGTCTGAACGGTCTCGGGCCGGGTCGGCCAGACGACACGCTGGATCTCCTTCTTCGCACTCCTGGCGAGCTCGACCAGATCACGACCCTTGGTCGTGGTCAGCGCCACCAGTGCCGCTGCCACGCTGAGCACGACGACACCGAGCACACGATAGAGAAGCGCCTGGTCGGCGAAATAGGTATTGCCGACCACGGCAAGGACCAGCAGAGTGACGACAACCGCCCACTTGAGCCCGTCGTGGCGCGACTCCTGCACCTCGGCGTTATGCTTCATGAAAACGAGACTCCTCAGGGTGCGGCAATCGAAACATGAAAGTATATGAGATCTCGCCAGCCTGGGGAAGACTGGCAGGCCAGGAGGGAATCGAACCCCCAACCTGCGGTTTTGGAGACCGCTGCTCTGCCAATTGAGCTACTGGCCTGTATCTGCTTCCGCGACCACCCTTTGCAGGCGGCCTGTACGACAGCGGGCGCCATGATAGCGAAAGCCGCTTCTCCTGGCAACCCCTTCCCTGCGCGAGACCCGCACCGGGAAGAAAAAGAAAAGGCGAGCCGAGGCTCGCCTTCTCGATATGGAGCTCATGGACGGATTTGAACCGTCGACCTCACCCTTACCAAGGGTGTGCTCTACCCCTGAGCTACATGAGCGCAACCTTGTGGTACCACAACTCGATACCTGGAGCGGGCAGCGGGGATCGAACCCGCATCATCAGCTTGGAAGGCTGAGGTTCTACCATTGAACTATGCCCGCCGACCCACTCTTGCTTGCCATCACTCGACGCATCGGGTGTGGCTGATCCTGGTGGAGGGGGAAGGATTCGAACCTTCGAAGCTTTCGCGGCAGATTTACAGTCTGCTCCCTTTGGCCACTCGGGAACCCCTCCAGCTGGCGATGCATTCTACCGCCTCTGCTTCCGGTGTCAAGTGCCTGTTTTCTCTGCCTCTTGACCAGCCGCGCCGAGCCCGTCGGCCGCATCTCTCCGGAACGCGGCGTATTGTGTCAAAGCAGCATGGAGAATGCAAGCGCGGCGCGTATCTTTTCCAGTGCCACCGGCGAGGGCACGCGGGGCGCCCCGGACATGCGTCCCGCCCGCTCGGCCGCGGTCAGCGGGAAGCAGGCCTCCAGCCCCCCGTAGACCATGTCCGGCCACACCGCATGGGGCACCTGGATGCCCCGCGACACCACCCGGGCGTCACCGCCGGTCAGCATCATCGGCAACGCCACGCCCTGCTGGTCACACACCTCGCTGTAGATGCGATTGACCGCGCTCACCGCCGCCATGTAGATGCCGTGGTTGACCGCCTCGACGGTGCGCCTGCCGGGCTCCAGCAGTTCCTCGGCCTCGCTGTCCGGGTCGATGGCCACGTTGCGGGTGCCGAGCTTGAGGCTCTCCTTCATCAGCCGCAGCCCGGGCAGGATGTAGCCGCCCAGGTGGCGCCCGCCGGGCAGCACGAAGTCGACGGTGATGGCACTGCCGCAGTCCACGGCACAGCAGCCGCCGGCCAGCTGGTAGCCCG
>NZ_JAWSUJ010000033.1:5218-39477 GCF_033549285.1 Halomonas sp. | reverse complement strand
TGAAGCAGTGCCATACGCTTTTTCCCCTTCGTCGCTCATGTTGTGTGGTAATGATGCTCACATACTGCGCCACATTGGCGGTTTACTGAATCAGTAGCCACGTACTGGGAGCACGGATGCTGTCTCTCCTCCGGGAGAGTTGTTCCCCGCCCTATGGGCGGCTTAGAGAAAGACTGTGATGCTCATGACGCTCGAGATGTCAGCCACGCTGGCAATTTATTGAGTCAGTAGCCACGTCCAGGTAGCATTGGCTGTCACCGCTCCTCCGGGAGAGCTGTTCCCCGCCCAACGGGCGGCTTAGAGAAAGACTGTGATGCTCATGACGCTCGAGATGTCAGCCACGCTGGCAACTTATTGAGTCAGTAGCCACGTCCAGGCAGCATTGACTGTCACCACTCCTTCGAGAGAACTGTCCCCGCCACACTGCGGTTTAGAGATCCATGACAGTTCCGGGTCCTTGGAGCCACGTTGACCGCCATTAGGCGGATGATGCAGGACACGGCAAGGATGCCGTGATTCATAAATGAACCACTATTCACCGCCTAATGGCGGTTTTTTCTTTTGAATACAAAATCACTTTTTGAAAGCGCTTGAGAGACAAGTTGATCAATTACCGTTCTTTTATCTAAGAAAGTGACTGTATCTCTCTAGAATGATTTCTAGGGCGAATGAATGCTAGCAATCACTTCTTCGCTTACTCACCATTCCAAACCTGTACAATTGATACTCAGATAACCGTCATTAATATCACAAGCTTTATGAACATGAATTGTTGACTATGAATATGCCTTTGCCATATCATATAAATACAACTTTGCGATGAACCATGAAGCTTGAAGACATTATCCAGGAAAGAATCGAAGAGCACCTTGATACCATTGGCCATGAAGAGCCGCTCCCAGACCTTGATGAACCCGATGCCAAAAAACTTATTTTCCGGTTAGCTTTTGCAGAATTCAGAGAGCTTGAGTATATCGATGCTAGAGAATCCTCATGTCTCTACAAAGCTTTGATCGATCTGATTAGGGCGAGACAGGGCGAAGAGATATCGTTCCGAAAAAAGCATATGTTTGATTAGTATCTTTTACCCATAGTGCATTGCATACACCACATCCATCGCCAGTCCCCTGTCCACCGTTCCGAGAACCAGGGGGTGAGTCATTATGCCGAGTCGGCAGGGTGGGTGTGACGCACGTCCTGCGGCTGGTTGAATTAATGGTCCACTCGGGAGTTCGCCACTAATACTCTAGTGTTCAATCTTGGTGGTCTCATTCGTTTAGCAGTATTTCAGACATCCCATCCAGGCGGTGCTTGACGACCTCCCAGCGCGGCATAGCGTAGCGAAGTAGATCATAGAAGCGCTGACTGTGATTGTGCTCCTCCAAGTGGCACAGTTCATGGAGGATGACATAGTCGATGCACTCCGTCGGCGCTTTCACCAGGTGGGGGTTCAGCAAGATGACGCCTTTGGGGGAGCAGCTGCCCCACTGTGTCTTCATATCTAGTAGCCGCCAATCGGGACGGCTCTCTAGCCAGTGCAGTTGACCCACCAAGTGAGCCAAGCGCCGCTGGAACACTTCCTTCGCCCGCTGACGATACCACGCCCGCAGGTCGCCCTTCACCCGTTCACGGGTGAGATCGGGGCCTGTTACTTGAAGCTGGCCACGCAACAGCTTCACGTGCCGTTGGTCATCACTGGGCACTCTCTTGAGCACATAACGACGCCCCAGATAGAACAGCGTCTCGCCACTCACATAGTCACGTGTCAGCACGTGGCGCCGACGCTCATGGATTTCGTCCAAATGCTCGGTGACCCAACGAGCGCGCTTCAGCAGCGCCTGCTTGGCCTCGATCAGCGGTGTCCCGACAGGGGTCTGCACTTCAACTTCACCATTGGGATGGACGTGAATCACCGCCTTGCAACTCGTCTTGCTATCGGCTTGCGTCCAGTAAAAAGACAGCGTCCTCTGCCCATAGCGTACCGAGTAGCGCGGTGCCTCCTGCTGATGCTGGATATCGCTCATGCGCGCTGACGTCCCACACGGACGATATGGATCACGTCGTCGATGATCGCCTTAGCCTGCTCAAGGCCAAAACGCTTGAACAGGGTCGGGAGAAGCTCCCTACGGATCCCCGACTCTATGCCTTGCGGGTTCAACGTATTCTGTGCGACCTGCTGATCGACCACTGCGTCGATGGCCACCGCCTCGTCGACAAGCGCCTGATGCTCTTCCTCTGACATGCTCTCAACAGCCTCTTCACCCAACTGGAGTCGAAACACGCCGTAGTAGGCCCGCGCATGCGGATTGTCCTGGAGCACTGGTGGGATGCGCGGTACATCACGCTTTCGCACCTGCTCTTCAACCTCCTTGAGCAAGGCATATTGTTTGCCAGGGAAGTCGAACAGTGCGTCGGCCTCGGCGATGGCTTGCCTCAGCAGTTCAGAAAATACCTTTTGGGCATAGGGGTCGTCTCCCAGGTCCTGCTCGATAGTTTTCTTGGTGCGAGTGCGGATACGGTCGGCCTCGTTGCGCGCTTTCTCATCGCTCCACTCCTCCTCAGGTTGCTGGCCCAGCTGCTCCACGGCGTAGAGGCCCTCCCCTCCCTGGATATCGATCGCAGTAACATCATCATCGACGAGCTTGCGGATCTGTTTTTCGTAGGTGGAGTAGTCGACGGTCTCCTGCGCATCCTGCTTGGCGATCTGCCGCAATTTCACAAACCAGCGAAGGTCTCGCTTGTAGCTGTTGATGGTCGCCTCGGAGAATGACCTGTCCTCGAAGAAGCTCCGGGATGACAGGGCGAGCTTGAGGCACATGCCAAACTCGGTCAGTGCCGCGTAGAAATCCTCACGCAGCGCTTGGTTGGTATCGAAGTCGTGTCCATCCCCATCCTGCTCGTAGTGAGGCATCAGCACGCGCCGGAAAGCTTCCTGGTCCCCAGTGTTCTGTACCGATGAGAAAAAGCTCCATAGGCGCTCGTGCAATGCCGGCAGGCGCTTATACTCGGTGTCGACGTTGGCGTAGAGGCCGTCGATGTCCTCTATGTCATAGCCACCCTGCGTCTGGTCTTCCAGGTCCTGATAGTCCTGAATCGCGGCGTCCAGCTCCTTGAGGATACCTCGATAGTCGACCAACAAGCCGAACGGCTTCTCCTCGTGCAGGCGGTTCACGCGGGCAATAGCCTGTATCAGGTTGTGCCCCTTGAGCGGCTTGTCGATATACAACACCGCATTGCGCGGCTCATCGAAGCCGGTCAGCAGCTTGTCGACGACGATCAGTAGGTCAGGCTCCCCATCGGTACCAAAATCCTCGATAGCCTTTCGCTCGTAGGCCTGCGGGTCTCCGGGGACGTTGTCTTTCCACCACTTTTGCACCTCCGGCAGCGTCGACTCGTCGATGTCTTCATGACCTTCTCGTGTGTCCGGAGATGAGATGACAACACGAGAGGTCACCTTGCCGATCTCATCCAGCTCGCGCTTATAACGGATTGCCGAGAGCTTGCTGTCGCAGGCCAGCTGCGCCTTGAGTCCATTGTCGTATTGCTTGATGTGCTGCTCGAAGTGCAGCGAGATGTCCCACGCGATGAGCTGGATCCGCCGCTTCGCCCCGTAGACGGCGCCGCGTTTGGCATACTTCTTCTTGAGGTCAGCCTTCTGATCATCTGAGAGCCCCTGGGTGATCTTCTCGAACCACGCGTCGATGGAGGTCTCGTTGACATCCAGCTCGGGGCGCCGCTCTTCGTAAAGCAGGGGCGTTACGGTGCCGTCCTCGACCGCCTTGCGCATGGTGTAGGCATGAACGATCGGGCCGAAGCGCTCTGCCGTGGTGGTCTTGTCGCGCTTGATCAACGGTGTACCAGTGAAGGCGATGAACGAGGCACGTGGCAACGCATTGCGCATTCGCACATGGTTCTCCCCACCGTGACCGCGATGCCCCTCGTCGACCAGGACCAGAAAGTTCTCGCTGGGGTTGTAGCAGGCAGGGTCTTTCACCGCCGAGCGGAACTTGTCGATCAGCGTGAACAGCACACGCTGGTTGCCTTGGCCGATCTCCCGGGCCAGCTCCTTGCCGCTGCTGGCACGCGCACGGTTGGCGATTTGGCCACCACCAACACCTTGTAGGCCCAGGGCACCACCCTCTGCGAAGGTGTTGGAAAGCTGCTTCTCCAGGTCGACCCGGTCGGTGACGACCAGTATCCGACAGGCCTTGAGGGCATCGTGCAGGATCAGCGCCTGGCTCAGAAACACCATGGTGAACGACTTCCCCGACCCCGTGGTGTGCCATACCACGCCACCTTTGCGCGTGCCGTCGGACTCGAACTGGGTGATCTGCTCGATCAGTGCCTCTATGGCAAAGAACTGAGGGTAGCGCGCGACGATCTTGGTGCCCTTGCTGAACAGGATGTAGAACCGGATCATCTTCAACAGCCGATCCGGGCGCAGGAGGCTGATCAACATTCGATCCTGCTCGGTGGGCAGCACCGAATGCGACCACAGGGCTTCAAAGTGCTCGCGCACGCCGGGCTTCTTGTCGGCAAACAGCGCGTCCTTGGTCTTCACCGGAAGCGGGCGATTCTTGAACCGCTCGAATTCAGCCTCAGGGAGCTGCTCTTCAATCCAGCGCATCCAGAACTTGGCCGGGGTACCGGTCGTGGCATAGCGGCCGTCCGTGAGGCTGATGGCCATCACCAGCTGGCTATAAGCAAACAGCAGCGGGATCTCGTCGACCTTCTGGTTGCGCAGGGTCTGGCTGACACCCTCCTCGATCATCGACTTGTTGGGATTTCCCGAGGCGGCCTGCTTGGCTTCGATGATCACCACCGGGATTCCATTCAGAAAGCCCACCACATCAGGGCGGCGCGTGTGGGTGCCGTGCACCGACAACACCTCGAACTCCTCGGTCACCCGGAAGTCGTTCTCCTGGACGTCATGCCAATCGACCAACGGCACGGTCACGGCATATTTCTGACCGTTGGGCATGAACTCGGTGACCGTTACCCCCAGCGTCAGGCGCTCGTGCAGGCGCTGGTTGGCCACCATCAGGCCTTCACCAAGGCCCAGCGACGTCACCGCGTTGATTACCTGCTGGATACCGTCTGCCGACAGTGGGTACCACTCACCCCGATACTCGAAGCGGTGCTTCTGGAGCCATTGGTGTAACAACGGCTTAATCACCACCTCCCGATTGGAGCGTCGCAGCTCCGTGACCTGCGACGGTGGCAGGTATCCCCAGCCGGCGTTGATCAGAGTGGCCAGTGCTGGGATATGGGAAGCGTATAGCTCCGTGGTGTTGGGGGTGAGTCGCGTATGTGACGTCATCGCCTGCTCCTGTTGGCATTGTGGTGTCCAACGGGGCAACCCCACCCCGTTCTGCCGCTAGGCTGGATCGACTACGCGACCGCCTCTTCTGCCACCTTGACCCGTCGCTTACCGGTCAGCAGCTGCTGCATCAGGGCCCTCTTCTCCTGACGCAGACAGTCGAGCTTATGCTGAAGGATTTCTAGCTCCCTGTCCGATGCGGAAAGCACGGAGGCGATGGCTTTTTGCTCTTCTTTTCCGGGAAGAATCAAGCTCAAGCTAAAAAAGTCGGAAGGCTTAACATTAAGCAGGCCATGTGCTCTTCCTCCTTCAGCGGCTATCTTTTTTAGAGCACGGTTCAAAGCTCCTGATTCGAAGTAATGCTCCATAAAGGAATTGCAAGCAACGGCCTCATTGACTTCAAAGCATATGTATAGACTGGTAACAACAGCATCATCATACAGATTTAGTCGCTTTATGGCTCCCATAGGATAGCCATCTGAGTAGCTCTTATTGTAGGCGAACTGCCCCTTTCTCAAGATGGTGTACCCATCTAAAGTTTCTGAAGCAACCGATTTACTGAAAAAATCAGTTTGCAGCACTAGCCCTCTTTTTCCTGAGATTGTGACAACATTTGTGCTCTGACCATTGTTCTTTTCTGTGACCCTATAACAAACGTCACTCAGGAATAATGTCTCCCAAGGCGAGGTATATCCTGGCAGCCGCCGCTTTCCGGTCAGCAGCTGCTGCATCAGGGCACGCTTTCGCTGCTGGCTTGCTCCAATCAGGCGCTCGGTGGTGGTTATGGCCTCATCCCATGTGGAGAGGATGCGGGCGATTTTGTTTTGCACCAAGGGGGGAGGAACAACCACCTTAACCTTTCTAAGCTCTTCCAGTGATATTTCTTTAAATGTACTCCCCTTGCTAAGAGAGTTGATCTTATTTATGATAGGCGAACTTTTTATTTGATAATAAAAAAACTCCGTGCTAAAGCACCTCTTTATGGATATTCTGGCAGTCCCTTGTGTCAAATTAGCTTCTTCTATTTGGCTAGGGACAATCCTTGACTCCCCAATATTACCCCTTAAAGAAAATACAATATCATTAGGATGCACCGCAGATCGGCGATACTTGCAATGAATTTCTTTGCTGGTCCTCTGCAATGAATTAATGTCAAGAGAACTGGAAAGATCAGAGCTTTTTATGTAAGGCACACCTTCTTCAACATGTGGTCCTGCTTGAACAATTCCGTAAGAAATCTTTTCTTTTGTAATCTCTGACAAATTTTTAACATGCCACCCCTCAGGAATCATTACCCACCTCCTTGTCCGATTTCTGTTCAATATGCTGCTGCACCAACGCCCTCTCCCGCTCCAGTTCACGCCGCAACTCCTCCTCGGAGGGTAGATACGGCAGATACTTGGCGGCGAACATCTGCTCACTGTCGGTGAGTACCGAGTACTTCACCACCGCCTCGCTCTTCTGACTGCAAAGGATCAGGCCGATAGTGGGGTTGTCGTTGCTCTCCTTGCGGTGCTGGTCGTAGATGCGGATGTAGCTGTCCATCTGGCCCACATCCTGGTGGGTGAGCTTACCCAGCTTGAGGTCGACCAGCAGGAAGCACTTGAGCTTGAAGTTGTAGAAGACAAGGTCAATGTAGAAGTCCTGGTCCTCGGTGCTGATGCGCTGCTGCCGCGCGACAAAGGCAAAACCCTTGCCCAACTCCAGCAGAAAGGCCTGAAGGTTGTCGATCAGCCCGCGCTCGAGGTCGGCTTCCAGGTAGCGGTCACTGGGCAGGTTCAAAAAGTCGAGCAAATACGGGTCGCGCAAGTAGTGCTTGGGGGCATGCCCAGTCAGCTCGTGAGTGCGCTCTTGCGCCTCCTGCTGTACCGCTACCCGGTCATGGCTGCTCAGTAGCCGCTCATAGTAGAGCTTGCTGATCTGCCGCTCCAGGGCCCGTGCGCTCCACCCTTGCTCGATGGCTTCCTGTTGATACCAGTGACGCGCCTCCTCGCTCTCCACCCGCAACAGGACACGGTAGTGCGTCCAGCTCAATTCGAGACGCAGTGCGTCTCGAATGGGAAACGCCTGGTAGAAACGCCGCATGGTACGCAGGTTGGTGACGTCGAAGCCCCTACCGAACTCCTCGGTGAGCGTCTCCGAAAGCTGCTGAAGCTGCCGCTTGCCGTAAGCCGCGCGTGCCTCTCCGCGCTGCTCATCCTCAACGATCAGGCAGCCGATGTGCCAGTAGGTCTGCACCATCTTGCTGTTGACGGCCTGCACCACCTCACGGCGCGCCGTCTCGACCAGCTGGCGGATATCCGCCACCAGCTGAGCGCTCACCTGCCCGCGCGGAGCGCTTCCGCCCGGCTTACGAGACATAGCCCAGTTCCTTGAGGTATCCCTCCATTTCGCGGTCCAGCTCATCGAGCCGCGCCTTGAGCTTCTGTCGCTCTGCACGAACCGCCATCAAGTCGATTTCTTCCTCTTCCTCGAAGGTGTCGACGTAACGCGGGATGTTGAGGTTGTAGTCGTTCTCCTGGATGTCCTCCAGGGAGGCCAGGTAGCTGTACTTGTCGACAGTCTCACGCTTTTGGTAAGTGCTGACGACCTTGGCCACGTTCTCGTCGCTGAGCTGGTTCTGGTTCTTACCCGCCACGAAGTCCCTGCTGGCGTCAATGAACAGCACCTTGCTGTCCGTCTTGTCCTTGCGGAACACCAGGATCGCCGCCGGGATGCCGGTACCATAGAAGAGCTTCTCCGGCAAGCCGATCACCGCATCCAGAAGCCCCTCGTCGATCAGCTCCTTGCGGATCTTGCCCTCGCTGGAACCCCGGAACAGCACGCCGTGGGGCACCACTACGCCCATGCGCCCGGTACGCGGCTTGAGCGTCTCGATCATGTGCAGGATGAAGGCGTAGTCCCCCTTAGTCTTGGGAGGTACGCCGCGCCGGAATCGGCCATAGGGATCGTGACTTGCCGCCTCATGCCCCCATTTCTCCAATGAGAACGGCGGATTGGCCACCACCACGTCAAAGTGCTTCAGCTTACCTTCGCCATCGAGCAGCTTGGGGTTGCGCAGGGTATCGCCCCACTCGATCTTGTGGTTGTCGATGCCATGTAGAAACATGTTCATTTTGGCCAACGCCCAGGTGCTGCCAATGGCCTCCTGCCCATACAGGGCGAAGCGTTTGGAGCCGTCATACGCAGTGCGGATCTGATTGGCGCACTTCAGCAGCAGAGAAGCGGAGCCGCAGGCCGGGTCACTGATTTCATCGTCCTCATGGGGGGCGACCAGTTCGGCGATCAACTCGGACACCTCGGGCGGGGTGTAGAACTCGCCCGCCTTCTTGCCCGAGGACGCGGCAAACTGCTTGATCAGGTACTCGTAGGCGTTGCCAATGATGTCGAGCTTCCCTACGCGGCTCGGCCGCAGGTTCAGATCATCCTTGGCGAAGTCTTCCAGCAGCGCTTTGAGGATCTCGTTCTTCTGTCTCTCGTCGCCCAGCTTGGTGGAATTGAAGCTGATGTCCTGGAAGACATCGGCCAGCTTGCCGGTGTTGGCCTCTTCGATAGCGTGAAGGGCCTTGTCGATGCGCTCGCCATTGCCCGGCTCATGACGGGCTTCATACATCGAGTAGAAATTGGCGTCTGGGGGCAGCACGAAGCGTTCGTTCTGCATCAACTCATGTATCAGCGCGGGGAAGTCGCCGTGCTCGGCCTTGTACTGGTCGTAGTGATCCTGCCAGACGTCCGACAGGTACTTCACGAACAGCATGGTCAGCACGTAGTCCTTGTAGATGCTCGGATCGACGGTGCCCCGGAAAGTGTCGCAGGCATTCCAGACGGCCTTGTTGATCCGCTCCTGCTTGATGGCCACGTTGTGAGTAGCGTCGTTGCTCATGGGTGTTCTCCTTGATCAGGGGTGGCCAGCGGCGGCCTGGTCGTTCTGGGCGGGGACGGGAGCCTGTCCGGATGCCCGCGCTTCCGAGAGCACGGCCATGCCCAGGGCGCGCATTTCCTGTTCACGATTGGCGATCAGGGCCCTTAACTGCTCAGCCTCATCCAGCGCGGCACGGTGGAGTGAGGTGACCAGGGACTGTCGATGAAGGGATGGAATAGTCACAGGCAGATCCTTGAGCTGGGACTTGCTGATGCTATGTTGCAGTGTTCCCTGCCCGAGCCTGGTCAGGTACGACTGTGCTTCATGATGGTTGATCTGCCACGCGAGGAATTCCGGCGTGATGACAGCTTTCGCAGACTCGTTGAGCCGAATCAGAAAAAAATGGGGGGTACAGACTGTGTGATCGGGGATGATGTGAGGTACCACAACGGCAAAAAAACGCGCACCACGAGAAACGAACAGGATGTCACCGGATTGCAGATAATCTGGCTTACGCCTGCCTTCTAAGGTCACACGATCAAGCGCGCCGGCCTGACAGCCCTCACCGAAGCCGTATTCCGGGTCAAGATGGCGTACCTGAACCACGCTGACCTCACCCTTGGGGTCGTGCCTGATTGCCCCTCGGAAGGGATAGCCTGGCTTGATATCCGCCAGGGCTCTCAAGGGAGCTTGATGGGACTTGGAGGTAGTCATCTGGCTCCAATGTATACGTCATCGCCTATGATGCAGAGACTCTAGCCAAGTCAGCGCAATAGCGCAAGCTGGAACTGCATCATCGGCAATGACGCACAGCTTCGGTGCCATCGCACTCATCCAGACCACCTGCCACTACCCTGCCCTTTGACTGGAGTAGTAGCTTCACGAAGGCCATCACCGATTGATGTCACAACCATCCATCAGAGAAATTTCGCTGCGTCAACGAAAAGTCTTGCAACTATTACTAATGTAGGGTATGGTTCTCGTCGTTGGTTTAGCACGAGAGCATAATCCTCGGCTTAGCAACCTATTATTAATATTTTTTAAGAAGCAAAGGGCCGGGTCTGCTGTACCCACTATGCCCACCCGGATGATCTCCACCGGGATGCTCGTTGAATTGATGCCATCGCAATCCGGCATCGAGAAATGAAACCAACTGCCACATGCCAACGAAATAGGAGCCTGCATTAACCGCCTCAATTGGCATGTACAGCTACACAGTCCTGGCAAGGCTACACAGACCAACGAGCAAAGGAGATCGCTCATGCATCCGTCACAGCAAGCGGAGCAGCACACCCTCGCGACAATTCCCCGTGCATTTTTCACTGGGGACGCCTCAAACGATGCCCTATTCGGGATATACAGCGAACTGCAATATTCGCGGGATCGTGTTCTATTTCTGCTGTACGCCAATCCCGGACTACTCCTGACGCAAGACGAGGAATCTCAACTGATTGCTCTCGACATGGAGTATCGTCGCATCCACCACGTTATTGAGCGCATTGCCTCTGGTCGTCAGGATCAGGCACATGCCAGCGCTATTCGCTGCTTGATGAAGCGTAAAAACGTGGCCAAGCCAGAGGACCTTCGAGGTCCACTCCCTGAAGCTGTAGCCGATAAACAACAACGACTGTACAGCCGTGCCGTTGTGTTGGTCACCGCCATCGAGTTCATTGTTGGCGATCTCGCAAGCTATCTGGTTGGTTCTCGTCCGAACCACACTGCGTAAACGCCACTCCAACGACATCGGCCAGGCTGCCCTCTTCGGGCAGCCCATATCCTCACGCTCAGGAGCGACATCATGGCACAGCTCATCTCACTGCTCGACCTGCGGATTATCTCGTACATCACCAAAGATGACGACCTCAATGGCGCACAAATTGATATCCGCATGGTCCTATCTCAAGGCGCTGAAGTTTTGTATGAGCTTATGCGGCATGATGACCACTCTGGGTTGTCCCCCTATACTGAGAAACAGTTTAATGCGGCATTTGAAAGAATTCGAGCAGCAAACTGGCCTCATCTGACACCCGCTGCATTTAAATATGCCGTGGGAAGGGACCGGATCATGCTGCCGCATAAGCTTTCCGAAGCGCAGCGCGTTCGCATTGCCGGATGTTGGATCGTACAAGAACGAGATCTTGTTGCGATGCAGAGTGTCGAGGAGGCCCTTCGTCGTGGAGAGCCAATCCAAAACCTGCTCGAGATGAGTGCGGAGACTGCTTTAACCCTTCCATCGGAAGATCCAACCAATTCTTGTTCAATACCATCGGTGGCAGAGGCAGCTAAAATATTTGATGTCGATCCCTCGGCTATCAAAGCTTTCCTGGAAGCAACCCATCCTGCCATACAGGTATTCTCAAAGTATCTAGACCTCATGTCGAATCCTGGTTTTGAGCCAAGTCCTCGATCGGTGATTATTCCCTTTCCTGGAAAATGCTCCGAAGCCTAGTCCGTCATTGCGTACATAGCATTGAGCCCTTGGTGTAGCTTACTAGATCAGGGGTATCTATCGACGCACCTCCAGTGCTGGTATAGCCGAGTGGGTAATGTGTGATAGTAGCTGCCTGATCATTCAAGAGGGGGCAAGGAGTGTCCAGGCTAAAGAGGTTTCGGACACCTCAAGGAGATCACAAAATCTCGGTCCAGAATTTTTTTCAAATCAAACTTGCCGACCTCTTGAATCACACTATAGTAACTCCACAACCCAACTGGAGACTCAACTATGAACACCCATATCAAAAGGCGGTTCCTCGATCCTGGTGTAGTTTATCAGTCCATTCGGCTAAGTGAGCATGTTGTCATAGTCGTGGGGGTCAAGAATGACGGAGGAACAAGACAGCACCCTTCTCTGAAAACCTACATTGACATAGAAGTGCAGCATCCAACGGGCTATTGCAGTCGGTTCGGTATCCAATCTGCGATTATGGAAGATCGGATACCTGCTTATCTTCTCGATGATGTACAGCTCAGAGAGTCCATTGAGTTTCTGGTGATGGCTGGTCTGATAGCCAATTCTGACTATGCTGCCAATATGATCAGGCTCACGGCCGATGAAACGATCAAGGAAGCCCTGAAGCTCACCTACGCAGCGAGCTAACCTTGAAGGCAAGGATGAAGCGCCAGAGGCATGGATGCCCCACCCAACGAGTATTAATTAATAATGCTCTTGCAGGAATTGATGAAGGCCAAGCGTCGCTTGGCTTTCCCACGCCCGAAAAGTGATTTTCATCATGGTCTGCATCAGGAGAAAGCTGTGTCGAGAAGAACGAGTGACGATAGCACAATTATCGGTGCTACCCACCACACTATCCCACGCCAGGAGCGTTGATCATATCTGATCAAAATCACTTTTTGAGACACAAGCTTCCTGCTTGTCATCTGAGAGGCTTGGCCTAATCGGTAATGAATAAGATTCTGGGAACCACCCTACTGGTGGTGGTGCTCTACCATGCCCTGGGAAAGTGATTTTAAGCCGGGACAAGGATGGTTGATTGAGGAAACCATGAACCTAATCAATAAAGTAAGAGCGTCAATAAGATCAAATGAAAAATGTATGAAGTGCTTGACTACAACTGGATAGATTCCATATATTAGTACGCAGCTAGACAACAATAGGAGCCCACATGTCAGCAAACAACGAACGCCGCCCCCTTAACCAATTTAACGTAAGAAGGTTGATAGACACTGAAGGATGGTCGGAGGTATGGGATACGGAGGTGTCAGGATTTCATGTGCGGAAAACGTCAAAATCTGCTTCGTATCGTTTATCCTACCGTCATCCAATTACTCACAAGCGCCATACTCTGACTCTCGGTCGAGCAGATCAAATCGCCTTCCGAGATGCAAAAGAAGCAGCAGCTCAAACAGTATCAATGCTCGCCAGGCAGGCACTGAGCCAACAAGTAGAGGCGGTCTACAATCAGTGTTCAGCAACTAACCAAAGTTCGTAATAAATATCGCTTCCCGGCGCAGACCAAACCATGGGCCATTGAAATTGGCCCATGGTAAATGATCAACACTATTTAATTCACTCAAACTCTCTCATGGCAAAAGGTCGCAGCGCCTGATAGGTTTTCACCTTCATATTTTTTACCCGATGGGTCTCGTACTTGATATCATCCATGATCTTATTCCATCTAGGTCTTGTTGAAATACTTAAACGAGCCTGTCTCGCAACCAATGCTATTTCATACTCGAATACACGCACGTGCACAGGATCACCAGTCGCTGCCTGATGCATTAACTCATAGCACACCTTAATATTGCACTCACACTTTATACGCACCTCTTCAAGCTTAAGAAGTGCATCATGTAAGTTGCGAAGCTTCATAGTTGCGATGATAAACTCATCAGTGAAATTAAAGTTCTTCTCATCCATTTAAATAATTCTTTTATTTATTATTTCATACATGCATAGACATGTCACCTGGCATCATCATAATAAAAAACAAACAGGGGCTGGCTGAAAGATCTACCGAGCGTGAGCGAGAGTAGAGCGCAAGCCGCGCAATGAGGAACCCCTCGGCGAGCCACAGCGAGTCCGAGAGGGTGACGAGAGGCGCCGAGGTTGGCGGGCACCATACTCCCCACGATATTCTGAATGTCGGGCGCGGAGCGGCCAAAATGAAAGAATAACGTGGGAGTATGGGGAGGGGTACTGGCTTTAGAGTCTTTTGTTGACAAAGATTGAGCGAGCGCAGCGAGTCGAGATCGTGTCACACAAAAGAGTCGACAAGCCGCAAGATTCGTTAGCGAGCCGAAGCGAGTCTAACTAATCGCAGCCCCGACCCGCGACCTGGAGGGACCTGAGAACCGCTTGTAGCGCGGGGTTTTGCGCTACATAAGGAAGCGAAGGTGCCGAGAGGTCGCCCCGCCGCGAGCGCTCTGCCAAGGACACCGCAGACCACGAGAGCGAAGGTAGCAGGGAGTCGCATTATGGGACTGCGACATGTCTCAGGATTCGCACCCACCGAGAGCGGACATAGGTAGATAGCGCACTACCTGAGAGCGAAAAAACCAGTGCTCATGCGGGGTTGAGAAGGTATATACCAAGAACTGAATTTGCCGGGTCATATTTGGCCCACGCTGGGTCAGGTCTGGACCACCCAGGGCCGTATCTTGACCACTTACTTTGAGGTTTGTGTTTAACGCAACCGGCCACTGAGTTATTCATCTAAAGACGATATGTTATCTTGAAAATATTTATGTGTTATAATAAATATACAAAAACAACCCCTCCATGACTCACACCAGATTCAATGACAAGCTCTTCAAAACATATAACAAATTCAGCAAGGATCACAAAAAAGATATTCTTAAAGAGACCACCTATCACTCATACTTAGGTGACGCGTCAGCTTTTTTAAACAAAGTTATCGTCACAAACATGGCAAGCATCAAGACCAAAAAAGAACTCAAGATAATGCTTGACGAGAATCACAAACTTGTCATGTTGTCACTAAGGTCCACAGCATACAGCAAGACCAGCGACTCTTGGAGAAAGCTTCGCCGGGCTCTGACGATAATGTACAAAGCTGCGGGAATGAGTGCATACGGTGATGAGATCCGTGCGATAAGTAACCCTGCCCCGGTTTCGGAGCGCTCTCACAACACCAAGAAAAGCCGGCGCTTGGTCAAGGTCACTGACGAGGTGCTTAGGACCATCGTAAAGGATCGAGAAGATAATGGAGATCAAATCTCTTTATATTTAATTGTTCTCGGTCAGCTCTTGGGCATTCGGCCGAGTGAAGCTGAACACCTAGAAATTATTAGTGCTGACGAAGACAATGGGATAACTGTAAAAATCATGGGGAGCAAAAAAACCCTGCTTGGTGTGAAGCAGAAAGCGAAGGCCAGGGGGTTAGACAGGATTCTTACTGTGTCATACAATGAGTCACTACACCAAGCTCTACTGCGATCTAAGAATCTTGATGAGCTACGTATCAAGTCGGCTCAGATGCGAATACATAGAGCTTCTCGTAAGCTATATCAGAAAACGGATAAACACTTCTGTTTATACAGTCTTAGATACACATTCGGCTCGAATCTTAAGCGTCAGCTCTATAAGGATGAAGGTGGAAGGGTCATCACAGCAGCTATCATGGGACATAAGAACACCACTTCCATCTCAAGCTATGGTCACTACCGATCGGGCTCAGTGGGTGCTGAAATCCCACAAGTAGATGATGCGACTATTAAGCAGGTAAGGGATAATGTAGGCGAGAGATTTGGCAACGAAGGCCAAAACTTCGACATTGGCTCTGCTATTCGCAATAGGGAATTCATAAAAAAAGGTACAAAACTAGCTCTGGGTATCTAGCTTACAAATTAACAATATTTTAGAACCCAAAACGCCAGGCTGTAACCTGGCGTCATTTTTAACAACTATTATATGTTGCTAGCCGCATGATGAGCTGTGTTTCTGTAAACATTTACTTCACTCAGCCAATTCAATACATCAGACAGCCGATAGAATACGCTATGATTCATTTTAACATATTCTGGAGACGCTCTCCCGAATAGAATGCCAGTTGAACGGCTTTTTCTGCCGGTCGCTGGTTGCGCAGGAATTATATGAAGAAAGACCTGCTTTTCCTTCAGGTAAATCGTGTGAAGAGGTTTTCCAGATTCAATCTGCAAAAGCACATCTGGACTTAATGAACCGAATTCAGTAATTGACGATTGTAAATATTGAAGATTTTCAAGTTGGGTCATTTGGATACTACGTTTGTGCCAAAATAATTACATAGCCATCGCCCCCCTGTCAACGTCAGTCACACATATTTTTCGATTCCCCAATGAGAGAAATTGGTGAGTCGGCGATCTCGTTGATTTTTCCTGGTTGTAGACTGATAGGTCGGTACCCCTCAGCAGGTACTGCCACTACAGCCCGAGGGTCGTCTGGTTGGAGCCTCGCTGCCATCGGCTATGCGAGCCTGCGAAGCGAATTGGCCTTCCCCCTGATCTAGCTTCCCCTTCATGCACACCGCTGCGCATAGGCGACGGGCGGCATATAGCCCAGCGAGCTGTGCGGTCTGACATGGTTGTAGCGGGCTCTCCATTGGTCGATTTCATGTCGGGCAGCGGTCAGGCTCAGAAACCAGTGCTGATTGAGACAACCATCCCGGAACTTGCCGTTGAAACTCTCGATGAAGGCATTCTGTGTCGGCTTGCCCGGTTGGATGAAGGCCAGCGTGACCTTCCGCTCACGCGCCCCAAAGAACATCGCCTTGCTGGTCAGCTCAGGGCCGTTATCGCAGACAATCGAGGCAGGCAGCGAGAGCTGTTGCGCGACCTCGTCCAGGAACCTGGCCAAGCGACGCCCGGAAATGGACGTGTCCACCAGCTGACCAACACACTCTCTGCTGAAGTCGTCCACGATGTTCAGCACGCGGAATCGGCGCCCCGAGGCGAGCTGATTCGAGACGAAGTCCATCGACCAGCGCTGGTTGGGCCTGTCTGGACACGGCATCGGCGCTCTTGGCCGCACCAGTCGCTTGCGCCGCCGGGTGCGAACCTGAAGCCCAGCCTCACGGTCCAGCCGGTAAGTTCGCTTGCGATTCACCACCAGGCCCTCCTGCCGCAAAAGAGCGTGCAGCAACAGGTAGCCGTAGCGGGGGTAGCATATCGCCAAGGCGTTCAGTCGCGCCCAAAGTGGTTCATCGTCACTCGGCATCGCTTGGTAGCGGGCCACCGATCGTGGCAGGCTCAGCAATCGACGGGCATATCGCTGGCTGACCCAGCCGCCTGTCACCGGATGCGTTACCGCCCGCCGCTTCGCTTCGGGCGTCACCACTTTCCCGAGACGATCTCCTTGAGAGCGGCATTGTCGAGAGCACTTTCCGTCAGGAGCTTCTTCAGGCGGGCATTCTCTGCCTCAAACTCCCGCAGACGTTGACCGCTGATACCTCCATACCGCCTTACTTGGCCTTCCAGCGATAGATGGTCTGCTCGGTGACGCCATTCTTCTGAGCCAACTCGGCCATGGGCCTTGAGGATGGTGATGACCTGCTCTTCGGTGTGTCGATTACGCTTCATTGCGAGATCTCCGGCTATCAAGGTAAACGTAGCGGAAATCTCACATTGACAGCGGACCGGTTTCTGGGAAGAAGGTCAGAATCACGGTAGCGGTTTTCTAAGTGATCTCGGCCTGCTTCAGCCTCACATTGCTATGATTGTAAATCATCGACAGGCAGAGGGTACGCGGCACTTGATTGAGCTTGTCGCTGAAGTCGACGGCCGCCACCGTGGCTGTGGGATCAGAATCCGCGTGGTGTGCTCCGCCTGCGTAGCGACGGTAGAGTGGTTGTTGCCGCCACTAATGAGATCCATCATCATGTGCCAGGCAACAGGCGATATTCGATCACCTGATAGGTAAAAGGACACTGACCAGCTCAGGAACCTGCTGACTTGCATCCTTGCCACGATGCCAGGTCCAGGCTCGCCGTTTTCCCCTGCCATAGGCAGGTGATGAGTTCCTTCTTCAGGGTACCGCACGGCATGACGTTGCACACGTTGTAATGGGTCTCATACTAGACCTCTCGACATGAATCGTTGGGAGACAACCGATTCAGAGTGTGGCTATTTTTTTAAGTAACCATAACTTTCACAGCAGGCAAGACCACCACCTCGAACAGATCACCTCCTAGATTGAACAATACCAAAGTTTCTAATTTGTGCGCAGTATTTGGCAAGAATAAACTTGCTACAATGAGGCTGTAGAAATTCGCCGCCCACAGCCCAAGCTATAAACCTCTCATCACTACCGACGGGGCTCCACACATAAAACTTAGCTGCCTTGCTGATTGAAAATCTTCACCCTGAACAATAAATTCCTAGGTAATTTCAAATGCCTTAATTGAGTCAAGCGCATCTTTTTGAACATATGGGTCAACATGCCCATAGTGCTCAACCGTGGTCTGTATGCTTAGGTGGCCTAATGATTTACTGACAGAGAATAAATTCACACCTGCCAATATTTGTTGAGTTGCAAAATTGTGTCTAAAAGCATAAATGTGCAATGATGGGTCCAACCCTCCAAATTCTTTAACTTTAGCCCATTGGGCATCTATTGCATTGCTAGACATAACGTTTCCTGTGACTTTCGAAGGAAACACCCAACCGCCTTCAGGAGAACCATTCTGTTTATGCCACTTCAACAATTCACAAGAATAAGCCTTCTTCATATAGAAGCTTTGCGCTAGCGGATATACATGCCTAGTTTTTTCTATCACTTTAGTGACAAACCCTTTTTTAAAATCAACTTGCTCCCATCTTAAAGAGTATATATCTCCAGGCCTAAACCCCATGTAATAAGCGGTCAAAAGCCAAGGGCAGACATAATCCACAAAAGGCAATAACCTCAGGTCCAATAAATCCTTTTTCCCATGCTCTATACTATTATCCCTTTGAACTCTCCTAAATTCCTGATACCTTTTTAGGCCCTCAAAAAAACCTCTGATTTCTTCTTCATTTAATGCTCTTCTTTGCGCTCGCAAAAGCGTATCTTTCTCTCCATTATCTTTTATAGCTGGCTTGTCAAGCTTCAGGCCTGTCCACGGATTCTTTTCTAACACTCCATTTTTAGCAGCATGAGAAAGCAATCCCTTCGCAGCACCGAAATAGCGAAGTATCGTTGCAAACGATCTTGGTTCAGTTGTCTTATTTTTCTGATTTTTGCTTCTCGGTAACTGAGACATGCTTTGCTGCTTATCAAACCACATCCATAAATCTTCTGGGCCAATTTTGCATATGGATTTATCCATCAAGTCAGGGAAGCCATTGTAAAGCATTTGCAAAGTCTGCTTCCCAGTTGCTTTTCTCAATTGATACGGCTCATAGCACTCCTCAATATATTTTCTGAATGAAATACTGCCATCTCTCCTTTTATCTGGGACTCCATGCTTTGCCAAATTAGCATCAAATTCTTTTGCAATAACTCGTGCCTCTTCAGTTGTATAGGCTCCATGCCTACCTATGTCACGAAAAAACTTCTTTTTCCCTGATGTTCCAGGCACTGATTTAACAAACCTGTAAGTCGCTGATCTCACGTTGAATCTTATATGAAAACCACTAATCTTGCTATCCCAAATAACTTCATACTCTTTACTCTTTAAGTTTTTGTTTACCATGCCGTTTGTAATTTCTGCTATCATCGAACTTTGTTTTTTTCCTTTTCCTTTTTCTGACTTTTTTATCTCTTTTTTCTTTTGCTTGTCCATAGACTCTCCAAGTTTAAAAACTTCCTGAGCGAATAGCTCTTTAGCTAATGATTGGCTTATTGACCATGTTGGCTGCATGGCTCTGCACTTGATCAGCGTGAATCATATCCGGAATCCAATGCCCGTGGTTTTTCAAACCCCATAACCAGTAAAATGTCTTCGCCATTCACTTAGTATCCAGCCAGCACGAGCGACGGCGCCTGAGAGTATTCAGGATCCCTAGTGTATCGAGGTATAGTATCGACCGGTGCCTAGGCAGCTATGGTCTTAGTGACCGCTTTACTGACTTGGCGAGAAGTGTTTCCGGACGGGCCTCGAAATAAAAATCTTCCACTGATTCCTTCAGCAAGATGGCATTGGTTCAAATCCGACCAACGTCAGCCAGAGCCTTGTGCAATGGAGGGCCACGACAAAGTCCTCCGACGCCAACGTTGCCATTGACTTGGGGATGGCGCTCTTCTTATTCGTCCAGGATGCGGAGGCATGTTTGCCCGAGGATAACGTCGGGATCAGCTGCAAGGCGCTAACAAGTTAAGAGGTGCTTACCGGCCATGACGGAGCGTCGGATCGAATTGCCGTCCACGGTCACAACTTGAGGCGATAGCCCAGGGGTCTCCTGTAGTCACCCGGCGCCGGAACGCTGTTTCTAGTTGCAGTGGATAGATCAAGCCGAATAGCCTGATGACTGCGCCGGTGTCACTACCGGTCCTAGCCCTGCTAGGCAAGAGCAACTTGTTAAAGAGCTAATTTAGATAAGAGCCTAGGCTTGCTACGAAGGCCCTGAAGCAGCAACCCCCGAAATTCGAGGTTCCTGCTGGGTTCCTAGAGCAGTCTATTTCGGGTCGCAATGATCAACAACCAGAATCACATAATTTTCTTATATCATTGATTTTATGCAATATTCTTCATCTCCAATGCTTCTAGATGTTGCTCATTATGCATGTCGCGTCCCCCTCCTAAGGGGAAGGTCTCAGGTTCGAATCCTGATGGGGGCGCCAGTGATATCAATGGCTTGTACCGAGGCACCGCCTCGACAAAAGGCTCGAATTCGCCTCCGCCCCCTGCCCCGCCCCCACAAGATTCCCGATCAGTAGACCTCACACGCCGCCTTGCCCCTTTGGCACATCGCACGACGTCTCTCACGAATTGTCGACTTCGACCCCTCCGACGACGATTTCGACAAGGTGCGGAGGGTGGCCCTGGGGTTCTGCGAGTTGCTTGATTCCTTGGCACTCAACGCCTTCTGGAAGACGACGGGCTCGAGGGGGTTTCACGCCCATATTCCGATTCGCCCCGAACGGGACTTCAGCACGGTCAAGGGCTGGGCGAAGGCGCTCGCCCGCAAGCTGCACGACGAGATGCCGGAGGAAACCACGCTGGAGCAGCGCAAGGACAAGCGTGGCGACAAGGTCTACATCGACGTGCTGCACAACGACTACGGGCAGACGGCGGTCCTGCCCTATTCGGTGCGCGCCAGGGCAGGCGCCCCGGTCGCGATGCCGATCCGCGCGGACGAGCTGGGAGACGGCAATCTCCTGCCAGACCGCTATACCCTGAAGAACGCCTTCCAGCGCCAGGCCGCCTCAGCATCCAGCACCACATAGCCCGAGGGCCACCTCGTCCGGCCCCAGGCGGTCCTGGGCGTCGGAGAAACGGGCCGTGAGGCCGGCTTCCCAGACCTCGCGAACATGGAACTGCGAGAGCTGGCCGCGCAGCGGGGCGATATCCGCCAGGGCCCCGCCATCATCCAGGTTGTCGCCGCGCACCCAGCTCAGCTGGCCGCGGGTCTCCCGATGGTGGGCCCAGCGCAGGTCGCCGGAGAGCTCCACGCCGTTGAGGGTGGCGTCGATATTGCGGCAGACGCTGACGCCATCCACGGTGTCGCGGAAGATATAGTCGTCGACGCGGTCGGCGAAGGCCACCACCTCGACGCCGCCATTGGCCAGGCGCCGCTCGATGCCCACCTCCAGCTGGTGGTGCACCTCGGGGTCGAGGCCGGGATTGCCCACCCAGTCGCCCTTGGCGAAGTAGCGCTCGGTGGCATCGGCGTCGCGCTCGGCACGGCTCAGGCTGGCGTAGAGGGTGTCGGTGTCATTGAGGCGCTGCTCGCCACGCAGGAAGCCGCCCGCCAGCCAGGCCTTATGGTCCAGCTCGCCCGCCACGCCATACTCGCGGCGGTAGAGATCGGCCGCCACCACGCCGGTGTCGCTGGCCTGGTCGGCGGCATCGGCGCTGGCCTCCGAGTAGTCCAGGCGCAGGCCGCCGCTCAGGGTGGTGCGCTCGCCCAGGTAGTGGTCAAGTTCGGCGAACACGCCGAACTGGCGGGTGGTCACGTCGGGCCAGGAGAGGAAGGCCACCTTGTCCGCGGTGTCGTTGATGATCCGCGCGTCGCGCTCGTTCTGCAGCACGTTGACCCCGAAGCGAAGGTCGCTGTCGGCCAGCTGCTGCACGACCATGCTCTTCCAGGTGAGGGTGTCGGACTCGGTGGGCGAGCGCATCTTCATCATCGGCGCGTCCCGCAGCGAGGTGTTGTCCATCACATGGTCGAAGCTGTGCAGTGGCGCATAGGCGGTGGGCGTGTCCATGCGGTTGGGACAGCCGCCGAAGACAAAGCCCCCATTCACCAGGATATTCACCGCATTGCCCTGCTGACCGCGGATCACCAGTTCGAGGCCGTGCCCGCCCATGCGCACCGCCTCGATGCCGTTGATCCGGCGCAGCCAGTCGCCGGCATCCGCCGCCGGCGCGGACGACTGCTGCAGGCTGAGCGACAGTTCACCGGGCACGCCGGCGCTCCCCTCGATGATCATGGTGGCGAGGGCCTCTGTCTCTGCCTGGGCAGAACCGGCCCAACCGGCAGCGATGAAGGCCACCAACAGGCGAACTCCCCCTCGCTCAGCGGCGGGTCTCGCCCTGCTCGCCCAGGGCTTCCAGGGCCGGCAGGTCCAGCAGGGTCACCTCGCGCCCGCTTATCTCGAGCAGGCCATGCCGCTGGAAGCGGCTCATCAGGCGGCTGACGGTCTCCAGTGCCAGCCCCAGGAAACTGCCGATATCGGCCCGGGACATGGCCAGCTGGAAGCCATAGGGGGAGTAGCCCCGCGCGGCATGCCGCTCTGACATGCCGAGCAGGAAGCTTGCCATGCGCCGCTCCGCGGTGGCGAAGGAGAGCAGGCAGTGCAGGCGCTGGTCGCGATGGAGCTCCTGGCTCATGCAGCGGTAGAGCGCCCCACGCAGGGCTGGCAGCCGGTCACCCAGCGTCTCCAGCGAGGCGAACGGCAGCTCACAGACGAAGCTGCTCTCCAGCGCCACCACACTGGTCGGGTGGATCGCCTCGCCGACCGCGTCGAGCCCCGCCACCTCGCTGGGCAGCAGGAAGTGCGTCACGTACTCGCGATGCCCCGCATCGGCTACCACCTGCTTGAAGCTGCCTGACCGAACCACATAGAGGCTGGTGAAAGGTTCCCCCTGGCGCACCAGCGGCGCCCCACGCTTCAGCGGCCGGGGGCGCCGGATAATGGCATCGAACTGCTCCAGGTCCTCAGCGGCCAGCCCCAGCGGCAGGCAGTATGCACAGAGGCTACAGCCCTGACAGCGCGACACCTGGCCCGACGGCATCGCCGCCTGGCCGGAGGAGAGTTGGGTCATGGTGAACTCCCTGTTCCTTGACGTCCGGATCGTTCAAGGCCCGGCGCGGTCTCCGCGGTGCCGAAGTTGCCTTGATACTCGCCAAGCGTAGTTCAGGAAGCGGCGATACAAAATGACAGTGTCCCTTGACTGCCACTCTTCAGGAGCGCGATGGCAGGAGGGGCGTCGCAAGGGCGCCGGGAAACATGGCCCACAGCGGACCTTACAAAATGGTTCCTCATCCTTTTGTCGTAAAAATGACATGTCCGATTGTCAGCCCTATGGGAGGTCGTTATGTTGAGTTCTGACGCCGAACGTATCTTCGCTATGCGCACAAGTTACGTTGACGTCAAGGTCAATAAAATAAACGATCTGCCTCCTTGAGGGGCAGCCACGCATCGAAAGGAACCGCAAGTGACAATTCAAAAACGCGTCAAGCAGACTGCCATCTTCTCCGCCAGCGCCCTGGCCCTCGCCGTGGCCAGCGCCTCCCATGCCGTCGATTTCGAGGTGGGCGACACCAAGGCCAGCGTCTATGGCTATGCCAAGCTGGATATCATCTACGACGTGGATGCCGACCTGGGTAACTCCATTGGCCACAGCAATATCGCCCTGGATAACGAAGCGAGCCAGGATGGCCACTTCAATATGCATGCCTACCAGAGCCGCATCGGCTTCCAGACCAGCACCCCGGTCTCGGGCAGCGATCTGGTGACACGCATCGAGGGTGACTTCTATGGCAGCGGCGGCGGCTCCTTCCGCCTGCGCCACGCCTATGGCTCCTGGAACGACATCCTGGCCGGCCAGACCTGGACCAATTTCTACGGCTTCGTGGCCGGCACCCCGACCATCGACTTCACGGGCCCTCCCGGGGTGGGCAACCAGGCCCGCCAGCCGCAGCTGCGCTATACCGCCGGCAATTTCTCGGCATCTATTGAAGACCCGGATAGCCTTGGCGGCTCCGAAGACACCATCGACGACATTCAATCAGATGACGATGTTGCGAAGAGCCAACTGCCCGACGTAGTTGCTCGCTATACGAACACCTCCGGTCCCTTCAAATACTCCGCGTCAACCGTGCTGCGTCAGCTCGAATACGATGCTGAAGGTATTGAAGGTGCTGCTATCGATGACGACTCCACCTTTGGCTGGGGTATCGCCCTGGAAGCGGCCATGGACGTCTCCGAGGCGCTGACCCTGCGTGCCGGCGTGACCCATGGCAACGGCCTGGGCGGCTACATGAACGTCAGCCCGCAGAAATCACCAGCCTATCTGGATGCCAACGGCGACCTCGAAGCCCTCGAGAGCACCGGCGGCACCCTCGGCGCCAGCCTCAAGGCCGGCCCAGGCACCATTAACGTTTCTTATAACGTTTCTACCGTCGACCTCGACGACGCCAACAACACTGCAGTTGTAGTAGGAGATGATGGGGAAGAAACGGTTGTTGGCAACTTTACTGATGGCGCCAACGATACCTTTGAAACCGCCTACCTGAACTACATCTGGTCACCGGCCGACCGTATCACCTACGGTATCGAGACCAGCTGGGCCAGCCGTGAGACCAAGGGTGGCGACGACGGCGACGCCGTCCGCATCCAGGGCATGGTGATGTACAGCTTCTAAGCCGACCCGATGGCGGGGGCTACCCCGCCATCATTGCGATAGCGCTTTACGGCACAAGCAACTGCATATTCGATCCTTGCGCCCCGGCCACATGGCCGGGGTTTTTTCATGACAGCAGTTCAGCGAAAAAGAACATCAAGCTGTAAGCCTGGCCAGGTTAGCGACACGAAGCAGCAGGACCTGACGGCAGGTCTCTACCGTCCCACAAGACCATGAGGTGTCACCATGAAGATGAAGCTGCTGACTGCCGGCCTGCTCGCCAGCCTGATGATGGCCGGTTCCGCCCTGGCCATGGATTCCGAAGCCATCGAGAAGCATATGGCCAAGATCAACGACAATTACGCCAAGGCCGTCGAGGAAGAGGGCAAGGTCAAGGCACTCGAGGAGAAGGTCGAGGAGCTCGAGGAGATGATCCAGATGATCATCGATGACCAGGACGCCTGACCTCCACCAGATACTTGAGAGCTGACGGCAGGGCCCCCGGCGCGAACGCGTCGGGGGCCTTGTCCCCTCATGGTGCAGGAAAGGGTTACCGACGATCCAACTGCTGGACCTTGAGCTCGTAGTTGTTCACACCTGTCATGGCTGACCCGAACTTCTGGCCCTGCACGCGAATGCGATAGCGGCCGGGGGCCAGCTCGGTGGTCATGTCGACGTCGCCATCGAAGCCCTCGCCGGCACCCTCGGCCACCACGCGACCGTTCTCGTCGAGCACCTCGAGCTCGATGCGGTAGGTGTCCTCGTAGCCACCAGGATAGGTCGAGGTGGTAATGGCAACAGTGCCACGCTCGGCCACCTCGAAGGTGAGCACCTCGCCACGCGCCCGGATCTTGACGTCGGCGACGATAGTCTCGGCGCTACGGGGCGACGCATCGGCTTCTTGCCTCGTTGGCTCTTGCGCTGCCTGGGCAACGCTTTCCGCGTCCTCGGGTGCATCAGCGATAGCGGCCGCTGTCCCAGCCGCCGCGCCAGTAGCTGCCGGCGCGGCAATGGTCGCCACGTCATCCCGGTTGCGCACGAAGACGCTGCGACTGCCCTCACGGCCGTTGCCGGTGAAGACCAGCCCCTGGCCCTCGCTGACGCCATCCTCCAGTCGACGGCCCTGGCTATCCAGTCCCGAGACGGTGACGTAGAAGCTGTTGCCCGTCCTGCTGCGGGTGCCGAACTTGCGGCCCTCCACGCGTAGCGTGTAGTCGCCGGGCTGCAGGCGCTGGCGCATGGCCAGCCCACCGTTCTGGCCCAGCGCCTCGCCACGGGCGATCTCTTGCCCCTGGGCATCCAGCAGCACGGCGGCCACGCGGTAGTCCTGTGACTCGCCGCCCTGGACGTTACTCTCGAACAGGTAGTTGCCTGCCTCTTTCACCGTGAAGTCATGCTCATGGGGGCTGCCGTAGAGGAAGCTTCGGCTGCGGGCATCGTTGTCGGCCTGCAGGAAGCCCGTCAGGTCGAGCTGCTTGCCCTCCTCGCGGAAACGCTCCTCCCGCTCGCTGGCCAGCGCCGCAGTACTCGACAGCGCCAGGCCTAGTATCAAAAAGCTGGCGGTGATAATCGGCTGTTTCATGAGACCTCGCATCAGAAAGAAAAAAGCCGACCCCGGAGGATCGGCTTTCGGTATCGAAACCCAGGGGGCAGGGTCAGGCCCTGCGACCAAGGGGTTTAGAAGAGGTAGACGGCACCGACGGCAACACCATCGCCCACGTCTTCATCACGATCGTACCAGGCACCCTCGATAAAGGTATACATGGCATCGGAGACGTTATAGGTCGCACCGATGACGACCTCATTGAAGCTCTCGCCACCGTCGTTCGGGAAGTCGCCGTCCTGGATGGCGCTATCGGCCGTACCCAGGAAGGTGTCACCGCCGACGTCAACATACTGGTAGGCGCCGTAGATGTCACCCATGCCATAGCCGTAGCGAGCACCCAGGCCGTAGTAGTTGACGTCCTCGATCTCGTCGTTGTCATCCTGGAAGCGCTCGAGCTTCAGGGCGACACGCAGGGTATCGACGGTGTACTGGGCGGTGATACCGTACTGCTCGCCAGCTTCGTAGTCAGTGGTCTCGGTGAAACCGGCACGGTCAGCGGGGCTACCCTCACCGTCATATTCGAAAGTACCATCGTTGTTGTCCAGGTTGTCGTAGACAGCGGCGATGGAGAAGGCGCCTGCAGTGTACTTCACGCCACCGAAGGCGGAGGCGTTGCTGGAACCGGAGAAGTTCTCGGCCTCGGCATCACCTTCATACTGGGTACCGACGGCGAACTGGAAGCCACCCAGCGACGGGGACATGTACTGCAGCTTGTTACCTTCGCGGCTCTCGATACCCAGAATGTTCTGGTTGGAATCGGAGACGTCGAAGTACTCGTTGTTGGTGATCGGATCCTGGATCCAGTCGTCGATCAGCGGATCCCAGGAGCCCAGGCGGGCATCACCGAAGTTGCCCTTCAGGCCGAAGTAGGCCTGGTCACCGGTGTCCAGGCCGCCGGGACCCTTGATCTCGTCGGCATCGCCCTCGAACTCGTACTTGAAGTAGCCGGCCAGGCCCTCGGAGATGATGTGCTCACCGGCCACGCCCAGGGTGGAGCCGTTATCAGCGAACTCGTCCTCGGTGTCGGAACCGACGAACTCATCATCATCATTAAACTGGGCGGTTTCGACGGACGCGTAGGCAAACTGCAGGTTGCCGTAGAGGTCCAGCTTGGTGCCGTCCTGGTTGTAGACGGTGGCGGCCTGGGCGCCGGAAGCGGCCAGGGCACCGGCGATAGCAGTCGCTAACAGTGTCTTTTTCATTGCGATAGTTCCTTATTGACTAGCTTGCTGTTTCGATCGTGGCTGCCCGATCTTGGTGAGCGGGTCAGCGGCTTGGCCGGTCTTGGTGCCGGTTCTCGTGCCTGCGGGCTCCCTCCCGGGAGGTGGCAGGTCGCGAGCCAGACCTCGGCGAAGCCTTGTTATAGTCCAATGCTCGCAAGAGGAACTCTATACCGGGATATACGGGAACGCAACAAGAAAAAAACACTGTTTTCCTTCCCTGCGAACACCGTTCTCCTACCTGTCCTCCTGCCCTTGCGATTCGGGCGCCATCCCGGCGAGCCCGGTACCCGTTCCGCCGGCCCTGACGATCCGGCAAGCGAATCAGGCACCTGGCGCGATGAGCGGGTTTATCATGCCCCGCGAATATGACGAAGACAAGTCAGCGCATCAACGCTGGTTGTGCTTGGCGAGCAGCGCGGAGAGCTTCTCTTCCAGGGTGGCGGGCTCCTGGCCTGGCGCGGTGCCATGTCCGGCACCCTCGGGCGCGGCGGGAGCCCGGTTCGAGGAGGGAGCGGCGGTACTGGCAGCGTCAGGCCAGGGTGCCTCGGTGGAGGGCTTGCCGCCCTTGGCGGCATCCCCCTTCCTGCCGCGCTGCAGGCCCGGGCGGCCCTTCTGCCGGCGGTCGGCCTGCAGCCGCTCGAGCTTCTTGTGGGCATGCTCGGCGGCCGCGGCATCCACCCGCCCCGCCGGCTCGCCGGCCAGGTCGAGGCGTTCGGCGCCCTCGCGCACGGACTTGAGGTAACGCGGCAGGTTGACGTAGCAGGCCAGGGCCCGGCGCACCAGCTTCTCGGGCCAGGGCTCGCGCGCGGTCAGCTCCTCGTGGATGCCGACCTTGAGCGGCCGGGTGTGGCCCTTGAAGAAGGTCGAGGCGTAGCGCTGGTACCACTGGTCGAGCAGCGCCTGGGGGGAAGGCGCCTCTTCGGAAGGCGTATCACTCGGAATATTCGGTTCCGCCGCGGGCTCGGTGGAGGCAGGTGCCGGTTCCGGCACCGACGGGACGCTCTTCTCGGGGGGAGCGGGCGGTTCGCCAGCCGCCTCGCCGGCGTCAGGTTGCCGGGGGCGATGGCCGATCAGCGCGGAGAGCCCCTGGGCGCGGCGGGCCTGGCGATGGAAGAGCGACGCCGGGGCCTCGGCGGGTTCGCGTTCCAGCAGCCGGCGGTTGTGCGCCTCGAGTTCGCGGTTCTGCTCGTCGAGCTCGCGGTTCTCCTCGGCGAGCTCCAGGCGGGTGGCCTCGAGCTCGTCGAGACGCGCCTCCAGCTCGTCGCAGCGTGTCGCCAGGGCCTCCCGGCCGGCCCGCTCCTCGCGGACCTCGGCGGCCAGTTCGGCATTGCTCGCCTCCAGCTCGACGCGACGGCGTTCCAGCTCGGCCAGCCGCGACTGCAGGGCATCCTGCTGGACGCGGGATTCCCGCAATACGCCCATCAAGGCCGCGGCGCGGCTCTCCAGCTGTTCCAGCAGGCGGGTTGAGCGTTCCTCGATCAAGTCCTGGTCCTCCAGTGCGCCTTCCCGGTAATGACTCGGGCCGCGGCCGATAGCGGCCGGCCACGGCACCTGCTGCTCAGTCTGTGCCAGGCGTGGCGCGGTGACAAATGTCGCCGGCCGGCGACGGGCTCAACGTCACTGCCCCTAACATCGACGGTACTGCACGAACTGGTAGCCCGGCTGGCCCTCGGCGGGTTCGCCGGGCACGCGCTGCACTTCCTCCCACTCGGCCATGTCGAGCTCGGGGAAACGGGCATCGCCTTCCACCTCGATATCAACCTCGGTGAGATAGAGCCGGCTGGCGAAGGGCAGCGACTGGGCATAGATCTGCGCGCCGCCCATCACCATGATCTCCTCGACGCCGTCGATGGTGGCCTGCTGGTCGGCAAGCCGCAGTGCAGAGGCGAGGTCATGGCAGACCCGCACGCCCTCGGGCCGGAAGTCGGGGTCGCGGGTCACCACGATATTGAGCCGCCCGGGCAGCGGCCGGCCGATGGACTCATACGTCTTGCGGCCCATCACCAGCGGCTTGGCCTGGGTCATGCGCTTGAAGAACCTGAGGTCCTCCGGCAGGTACCAGGGCAGCTGGTTGTCCACCCCGATCACGCGGTTGCGGGACAACGCGGCGATCATCGCCACGGGGACGAGGGTCTCGTCGATCATGCCAGGGGTCTCGCTCATACGGCCACCTCGGCCTTGATATGGGGATGCGGGTCGTAGCCCTCGATGGCGATATGCTCGAAGCGGAAGTCGAAGAGGTCGGTAACGCCTGGGTCGAGCACCAGGCGCGGGGCCGCGTGCGGCGTGCGCGAGAGCTGCTCCTCGGCCTGCTCGAGGTGGTTCAGGTAGAGGTGGGCATCGCCCAGGGTATGCACGAAGTCGCCGGGCGCAAGCCCCGAGACTTGGGCGATCATCTGGGTGAGCAGCGCGTAGCTGGCGATATTGAAGGGCACGCCCAGGAAGATGTCGGCGCTGCGCTGGTAGAGCTGGCAGGAGAGCCGCCCCTCGGCCACGTAGAACTGGAACAGGCAGTGGCACGGCGGCAGGGCCATCTCGTCCACCAGCGCCGGGTTCCAGGCCGAGACGATCAGCCGCCGCGAGCGCGGATTCTCGCGGATCTGCTCGAGGAGCCGGGCGATCTGGTCGACGTGGCCGCCGCGGGGGTCGGGCCAGCTGCGCCACTGGTAGCCGTAGACCGGGCCGAGGTCGCCATTCTCGTCGGCCCACTCGTCCCAGATGCGCACCCCGTTCGCCTTGAGGTAGGCGATGTTGGTGTCGCCGGCCAGGAACCACAGCAGCTCGTGGATGATCGAGCGCAGGTGCAGCTTCTTGGTGGTGACCAGCGGGAAGCCGCGGGAGAGGTCGAAGCGCATCTGGTGGCCGAACAGCGAGCGGGTGCCGACGCCGGTGCGGTCGTCGCGCTCCACGCCGCGGTCGAGCACCTGGCGCATCAGGTCGAGATAGGGTTGTTCCAGTGCGGGCAAGGTATCGTCGGTCACGGCGGTGCCTGGCTGATATAAATGGGGCAGGAAAGTCTACACATCAGATGCCCCCATACGCCAACCGAACCGTAGAACACGTGCGCAGGGGCTCATCTGCTCCTTGCTCCTTGCTCCTTGCCACTTTGCCTCACCCTTTGACATCCACCGGCTGGCGGCGCGACCAGGCAATCAGCGCGACGCCAGCGGCGATCATCGGCAGGGTCAGCAGCATGCCCATGGTCACCCAGCCGAAGGCCAGGTAGCCGATATGGGCATCCGGCAGGCGCACGAACTCCACCAGAAAGCGGAAGGCGCCGTAGAGCACGAGGAAGAGCCCGGAGACCAGCCCGCGGCGCTGCGGCCGGGCCGAGACCCACCACAGCACCACGAAGAGCACGGCCCCCTCCAGCAGCGCCTCGTAGAGGGACGAGGGGTGGCGCGGTTCCGGCCCCATCCCGGGAAAGGGCATGCCCCAGGGCAGCCCGGTGACGCGGCCAGGCAACTCGTGGTTGATGAAGTTGCCGATGCGCCCCGCCCCCAGGCCGATGGGCACCAGCGGGGCGACGAAGTCGGTCAGGGTGAAGAAGGCGAGCCGCTTCTTCCTGGCGAACCACAGGGCGGCAAGCAGCACACCGACCAGGCCGCCGTGGAAGCTCATGCCGCCGTCCCAGACGCGGAAGATCCACAGCGGGTCGGCGAGCCACTGGGAGAGGCCATAGAAGAGCGCATAGCCCAGCCGGCCGCCGACCACCACGCCGATGGCGGCATAGAACAGCAGGTCGCCCACGTCGTCGTGGGTCAGGCCGATGCGTGCGGCCCGCCGGCGCCCCAGGAACCAGGCGGCGACGAAGCCGACGACGTACATCAGGCCATACCAGTGGACCTGGAAGGGACCGAGGGAGATAGCCACGGGGTCGATATCGGGATAGTTCAGCATGCAAGGCCCTTGCGTAACGTGAGGATCATAGGAGGAACTTGAGGCCCACCGCCGTCAACAGGGCGGCGAAGGAAAGACGCAGCGTCCGGGCCGAAAGGCGATGGGCCAGCAGGACGCCGAGACGTGCGAAGGGCACGCTGGCCAGCACGATGCCCAGGAAGGCGGGCAGCATCACGAAGCCGGCGGCCCCGGCGGGCAGCTGCGGGTTGCCCCACCCCACCACCACGAAGGTGGCCGCGCCGAACAGCGCGATGGGCAACCCGCAGGCCGAGGAGGTGCCCACGGCCTGGGTCATGGTGGCCCCGCAGCGCGTCAGCCAGGGCACGCTGAGGGTGCCGCCGCCGATGCCGAAGAGGGCCGAGACGCCACCGATCACCGCACCCGCCACGCCCATCACGGCCCGCCCGGGCGCCACGCTACCGGGCCGGGGGCCGCGTCCCAGCGCCATCTTCAGGGCGACCAGGATCACGAACAGGCCGAACAGGGTCCCCAGCCGCCCGCCGGAGAGGCTGCCGGCGACGAAGACCCCAGCGATCGCGCCGAGCATCAGCCCCGGCAGCAGGGCCAGGAAGGCGTCGCGGCGGATGCTGCCGCGACGGAAGTGTCCCCAGGCCGAGGAGGCCCCGGTGACCACGATGGTGGCGAGCGAGGTGCCCACCGCCAGGTGCATGGTCACTTCCGGGGCCACGCCCTGGAGCCCGAAGGCCAGCGTCAGGGCCGGCACGATGATCAGGCCACCGCCCACGCCATAGAGGCCGGCCATGGTGCCGGCCAGCATGCCCAGGACCAGGTAGCCTGCCAGGCTTGCCAACAGGCTCATGCCGGGCCTGGCGCCAGAGCGTCGGGCAGCCAGCGACGCACCAGGTCGACCAGCGCCTGAGGGCGATAGGGCTTGGCCAGGAAGTCGTCCATGCCGGCCTGGCGAAAGCGGCGGCGATCCTCGTCGCTGGCGTTGGCGGTCAGCGCCACCAGGATGCTGCACTGGCGGGCCGCCCCGTCGGCCTCGCGATCGCGCCAGTGCCGGCTGGTCTCCACGCCATCCATGCCGGGCATGAAGATGTCCATCAGCACCAGGTCGAAGGCCCCCCCCTCCAGCCGGGACAGGGCCTCCTCGCCGCTGGTGGCCGTCTCGACGTCGAGCCCCTGACGCTCCAGCACCTGACGTGCCAGGGTCAGGTTCACCGGGCCATCATCGACGATCAGCACCCGCCCCTTGCCGCAGGGGGGCGCCTGGGAAGACGCCGCCGGCGTGCCGGCGGGCTCGCCGAGGTTCTCCAGCAGCACCACGGCATCGGCCAGCCGCTCGCGCAGCGCCAGCAGGGCCGCATGGTCACGGTCGCCGCCGCACTGGCGCAGGGCGTCGCTCTCGAGCACCTCCGACAGCGAGCCCATCAACGGGGCCAAGGACTGCTGCAGGTGGGAGAGATAGCCGGACTTGAGGCGCGACTCCTCGCGGGCCCGCACCCGGCCCGCCTCCAGCCGCTCGAGCTGGCCGCTGCGGGCCTGGAGATCACCGGCCAGGCGCCGCTCGGCGGCCCGGCTCTCCTCGAGGTCGCGCTGCCACCCCTCGACCAGCGCCTGGCAGGCCTCCGAGAGGGCCGCCAGGCGTTTGGGGAGTGGCAGCTCGTCGGCGGAGATAGGGCGCTGGTGGCGGGCCAGCCAGGCCTCGATGCCGGCCAGGGCGTCGTTGACCTCGCGCTGGATGCCACGCAGGCGTTGTCGCAGCAGCGTCAGGAAGACCGCCACGTTGAGGCTGCTGCCCAGCAGCAGTGCCAGCAGCAACCAGAAGGTGGCGCCCCAGGAGGCGTGGGTGGGCATCATCGACCACAGCATGACCCCGACCACCAGGCAGAGCACCACCAGAATGGCCTGGGCGAACAGCACCGGCCAGAGGATCGGCCATACCAGGCGCGACCAGAGGCGGTCCAGGCGAATGTCGTCCTGCATTGTCATCCCTGTGCAAGCACGATGGTGGAAAGAGTGTACGCGGCCGGGGCGAGACTGTCATGACGGCGCCTTCCCCCCGGTCGGCAGGCCGGATATGCTGGCGCCATGTGCCTGATCGCCTTCGACCATCGCCCCGGCAGCGCCTGCCCGCTGCGCCTGGTGGCCAACCGTGACGAGTTCCATGCCCGCCCGGCCGCCCCGCTGGGCGCCTGGGAGGATGCCCCCGAGATCCTCGGCGGTCGCGACCTGGAGGCCGGCGGCACCTGGCTGGCGGTGCACCGCCGCGGCCGCTTCGCCGCCGTCACCAATGTGCGCGACCCGCGCCTCAAGGTACCGCCGGGAGCCCCCAGCCGCGGCGCCCTGGTGCGCGAGGCCCTGGAGCACGACGACCTGCCGGCCTGGCTGGACCGGTTGTCCGGCGGGGCCGCTCGCCACTATGCGGGCTTCAACCTGCTGGTGGGTGACGGCGAGACGCTCTGGCACCTCCACCGCGGCCTCGACGGCATCCTGCTGAGGCGCGTCCCGCCGGGCCTGCACGGGCTTTCCAACGCCAGCCTGGACACCCCCTGGCCCAAGCTGATCGCCGCCCGCCAGGGGCTGGCCGCCAGCCTGCGCCATGGTCGCTGGCCCGAGGATGCCCTGGCCGTGCTCGGCGACCCCCACCCCGCCGATGACGACCAGCTGCCGGAAACCGGCGTGGGGCTCGAGATGGAGCGCCGGCTCTCGCCCCCCTTCATCATCGGGCGAGACTACGGCACCCGCGCCTCCACCTGGCTGGCCTGGCACGACGACGGGCGAGTCGAGATTGGCGAGCGGCGCTTCGGGCCGGAAGGAGTCAGGCTGGGAGAGACCCAGCTTCGCTTGGAGCTTGAAGCTGAAAGCTGAAAGCTGAAAGCTGAAAGCTGAAAGCTGAAAGCTGAAAGCTGAAAGCTGAAAGCTGAAAGCTGAAAGCTGA
>NZ_JAWSUJ010000033.1:0-5119 GCF_033549285.1 Halomonas sp. | reverse complement strand
AAAGCAGCCTGACCTTGCCGCCGAAGGTATAAAGCCCTTTCTTCCAGCTTCAGGCTTCCAGGCGCGAAGCGCCGATCTTTCCGCTCCCGGCGAAGCCGGGTCAGTCGCGAGGCGGCAGCAGGTGGGCGAGGTCCCAGCCGCCGAGGCGCTCGGCGAGGTGGCGGCGCACCTCGCCGGGTGATTCGAGCCTGAGGGTCTCGTCGACCAGTTCGCGGGCGCTGTCGAGAGGCACCCGGCGGATCGCCGCCCTCACCCGCGGCAGGCTGGGGGCATTCATCGACAGCGCATCGAAGCCCATGCCCATGAGCAGCAGGGCCCCGGCGGGGTCGCCGGCCATCTCGCCGCACACCGAGGTGGGCATGTCCAGCCGCAAAGCATCCTCGGCGAGCCGGGCCATGGCCGAGAGCACGGCGGGGTGGCAGGCGTCGTAGAGGTCGGCGACCCGAGGGTTGTTGCGATCCACCGCCAGCAGGTACTGGGTCAGGTCGTTGCTGCCCACCGAGAAGAAGTCGACCCGACTGGCCAGGGCATCGAGCTGGTAGAGGGTCGCCGGCACCTCCAGCATCACCCCCACCGGAGGCCGGCTCACCGCCACCCCCTCCTCGCCGAGCTCGAGGATGGCGCGGTCGAGCAGGCGCAGCGCATCGTCGACCTCGTCGACGTTGGTGACCATCGGCAGCAGCACCTGAAGGTTGTCGAGCCCCTGGGAGGCACGCAGCATGGCGCGCAGCTGCACCATCAGCACCTCGGGATGGTCGAGGGTGACCCGGATGCCGCGCCAGCCCAGGAAGGGGTTGGCCTCCTCGATGGGAAAGTAGGGAAGGTCCTTGTCGCCGCCGATGTCCAGGGTGCGCATCACCACCGGCAGGGGCGCGAAGCTCTCGAGCTGCTCACGATAGAGGCGGGTCTGCTCCTGCTCGCCGGGGAAGCGCTCGGTGATCATGAAGGGGACTTCGGTGCGATAGAGCCCCACCCCGCCGATCCGCGACTTGAGCGAGGCCACGGCGTCCACCGCCAGGCCGGTGTTGACCATCAGCGGCATGTCGTGGCCGTCCGGAGTGCGGCTGGGCAGGTCCTGCTCGTGCTCCAGCACCTCCATCAGCGCCCGCTCCTCGTCGATCAGGCTCTGATAGTGGCTCTCGAGCTCCGGGGTGGGTCGCACGAAGAGGCGCCCGCGGTGGCCGTCCAGCACCACCCGGTTGCCGCCGAGGCGCGGCAGCGGCAGGTCGACCATCCCCGAGACCGTGGGAATCCCCATGGCCCGGGCGACGATGGCCACGTGGGACGTGCTGGAGCCGCGCACCGAGACCAGCCCGGCCAGCTTGTCACGGGGTACCTCGCCGAGCATCGCCACGCTGATCTCGTCGCCCACCAGGATGGTGCTGTCGGGATAGACCGCCGGTGTCTGGGGGGTCTCCTCCTGAAGGTGGGCCAGGACTCGCCGCCCCAGGTCGCGGACGTCGGCGGCACGCTCGCGCAGGTAGTTGTCGTCGACCCGCTCCAGGTACTGGACGTGGCGACGCACGACGTCGGCCAGGGCACCGGGCGCCCATTGGCCTTCGCGGATACGCTTCTCGACCTCCTGGGAGAGGGCCGCCTCGCTGAGCATCTGCTGGTAGACATCGAACAGCGCCAGCTCCTGGGCGGAGATGCGGCTGGCCAGGCGTTCGCCGGCGGCGCGGATCTCGTCGCGCACCCGGCCGATGGCCTCCTTGAGCCGAGCGATCTCGTACTCCACGTCGGTGGGAATCAGATCCGGCACGCTGTTGAGGTCCGCCGGGGCGGCGATCACTACCGCCTCACCGATGGCCATGCCCGGCGAGGCCGCCACCCCGGTGAAGCGCGCCTGTCCTCCCGGGATGCTCGGCCGGTTGAGCCCGCCCGTCGCCAGGGCATGGGCCAGCACGCCCGCCAGCTGGGCGGCCATGGTGACCAGGAAGGCCTCGTCCTCCTCGTCGAAGCGACGCTTTTCGGACTGCTGCACCACCAGCACCCCCAGCATGCGGCGCTGGTGGATGATCGGCACGCCGAGAAAGCTCGAGTAGCGCTCCTCGCCGGTGGCCTCGAAGTAGAGGAACTGGGGGTGGACCTGGGCGTCCTCCAGGTTCAGCGGTTCCTCGCGCTTGGCCACCAGGCCCACCAGGCCCTCGCCCACCTGCAGGCTGACCCGACCTACGGCCTGGGCGCGCAGGCCGATGGTCTCCATCAGCACCAGCCGGTCGATGGCCCCGTCGAAGAGGTAGAAGGAGCACACGTCGGTGCGCATCGCCTTGCGGATGCGCCGCACCATGGTGGCCAGGGCCGCTTCCAGGTTGCGAGCCCCGTTGACCTCCTGGATGATGCGTCGCAACACCTCGAGCATCGGCGTCTTCTTTTCCATTGTGGTTGTCTCTCGCCTCGCTGAGGAATGGCGGGGCCGTCAGGCCCTCGGCTTATCCATGGCCGAGGGCGAGCCGCTGGGCCCGGGGGGAGAGCTCGCGCAGGGCGCGGCGGTAGACCTCCCGCTTGAAGGGCACGACCTGCCCCAGAGGATACCAGTAACTGACCCATCGCCAGCCGTCGAATTCCGGCTTGCCGGACATGTCCATGCAGATCCGGCTCTCCTGGCAGTGAATCCTCAGCAGGAACCACTTCTGTTTCTGGCCGATACACACCGGCCTCGAGTGGGTACGAACCATGCGTCGCGGCAGGCGGTAGCGCAGCCAGCCCCGGGTGCAGGCAAGGATCTCGACGTCGTCGGCGGTCAGGCCGATCTCTTCGTGCAGCTCACGAAAAAGTGCCTGTTGCGGAGTCTCGTTAGCCTTGATGCCTCCCTGGGGAAACTGCCACGCATTCTGTCCTACCCGACGCGCCCAAAGCAGCTGCCCCTGCTCGTTGGCGATGATGATGCCAACATTGGGGCGAAAGCCGTCAGCGTCGATCACGGACTTCACCTTATGAATCCAGTATTGACGCCATTCTTCCACAAGGCCGCAAAGGGCATCAATACGACCAAGCTGTAAGCCGTGAATGCGTCCTCATCCGCGCCGGCCCGGCGCTCGAAGCGCGACGGCGCTTCTGCCATAATCGCCGACCTTGTCACGACCTTGAAACGCTCGAGAACACCAGAGGGGAATGCAGTGAGCCTGGCCATCTTCGACCTGGACAACACCCTGCTGTCGACCGACAGCGACCATGCCTGGGGCGAGTTCCTGCTGGAGCAGGGCGCCGTGGACCCGGTGGCCTACCGCGAGGCCAACGACCGCTTCCTGGCCGACTACGAGGCCGGCACCCTGGACATCCAGGCCTTCCTGGCGGTGGCGCTGCGCCCGCTCGCCGAGCACAGCCCCGAGCAGCTCGCCGCCTGGCACCAGCAGTTCATGGCCAGCAAGATCGAGCCGCATATCCTGCCCCGGGGCGAGGAGCTGGTGGCCCGCCACCGCGCCCGCGGCGACACCCTGCTGATCGTGACTGCCACCAACTGCTTCATCACCGGTCCCATCGCCGAGCGCCTGGGCATCGACGAGCTGATCGCCGTGGAGCCCGAGGTGGTCGACGGCCGCTATACCGGGCGTGCCACCGGTATTCCCAGCTACCGGGAGGGCAAGGTCAAGCGTCTGGAGGCGTGGCTCGCCGACCGCGACCTCACCCTGGACGACAGCTGGTTCTACAGCGATTCCCACAACGACCTGGCATTGCTGGAGCAGGTCGACCATCCGGTGGCGGTGGACCCCGACCCCAGCCTGCGCGAGGTCGCCGAGGCCCGCGGCTGGAAGATCATCAGTCTGAGGGACTAGCTGCAAGCGGCCAAGCGGCCAAGCGGCCAGGCGGCCAGGCGGCCAGGCGGCCAGGCGGCCAGGCGGCCAGGCGGCCAGGCGGCCATCAGTGTGTGTTGCTCCCGAACAAAAACGAACCCCGAGGCAATGGCCTCGGGGTTCGCTTGTAGCTCGGCGCTTGGCGCTGGCGATCAGCCCAGCAGGTGCTCGACGGCGGCGCGCTCCTCGCGCAGCTCGTCCTCGGTGGCCTTCATGCGGCCACGGCTGAACTCGTCGACCTCGAGGCCCTGGACGATCTCGTACTTGCCGTTCTTGCAGACGACCGGGTAGGAATACATGATGCCGGGCTCGACGCCGTAGCTGCCGTCGGCGGGAATGCCCATGCTCACCACCTCGTCGGTGCCCAGCGCCCAGTCGCGCATGTGGTCGATGGCCGCGGAGGCCGCGGAGGCCGCGGAGGAGGCACCGCGCGCCTTGATGATGGCGGCACCACGCTGCTGCACGGTGGGGATGAAGTCGTTCTCGTACCAGTCACGCTCGACCAGGTCGAAGGCCGGGGTGCCGTCCACCTTGCAGTGGGCCAGATCGGGGTACTGGGTCGCACTGTGGTTGCCCCAGACGATCATCTGCTCGACGTCGGTGACGTGCTTGCCGGTCTTCTGGGCCAGCTGGGTCTTGGCGCGGTTGTGGTCGAGACGCATCATCGCGGTGAACTGGCCGGCGTCCAGGTCCGGCGCGTTGCAGGAAGCGATCAGGGCATTGGTGTTGGCCGGGTTGCCCACCACCAGCACGCGCACGTCGCGGCTGGCGTTGTCGTTGAGCGCCTTGCCCTGCACGGAGAAGATCGCCGCATTGGCTTCCAGCAGGTCCTTGCGCTCCATGCCCGGACCGCGGGGACGGGCGCCGACCAGCAGGGCGAAGTCGGCATCCTTGAAGGCGACATTGGCATCGTCGGTGGCGACGATCTCCTGGAGCAGCGGGAAGGCGCAGTCGTTGAGCTCCATCACCACGCCGTTGAGGGCGTCCATGGCCGGCGGGATCTCCAGCAGTTGCAGGATGACCGGCTGGTCCTTGCCCAGCATGTCGCCGGAGGCGATACGGAAGGCGAGCGAATAGCTGATCTGGCCGGCGGCACCGGTGATGGCAATACGGACGGGATCTTTCATGGTGGCTCCTTGGGTTTTCAACGCGCGGGTTGTCGCCGTGAGGATGAGCCGGGCCGGCATGCCGCCTGCCCTGGCCGGAATTCGAACCGCCAAGATGGTATGCCTGCACTGCACAAAACTCAACCTGATTACTCATGTTGATCAGCCACCACCGCGTCAGTCTTTCCTATACTGATGTTATGTCCAGTAGAGGAGGTG
>NZ_JAWSUJ010000032.1:0-40545 GCF_033549285.1 Halomonas sp. | reverse complement strand
GATGCCGAGCGCTGGCGTCAGGCCTCGGCCCTGGCTAGGCGGCTGGGCGATACCGGCCGGGCCGTGGCGATCTGGGAGGCAGGGTGGCGGCGCGGGGTGCTGGAAGGCCAGGACGACCTGCGCCGCCTGATCGAGCTGCACCTGGCCGGGGGTACCCCAGCGCGGGCCGCCGAGTCCCTTGCCGAGGCGCTGGCGGAGGGCGAGCTTCAGGACAGCGAGGCGAACCGCCGCCTGCTGGCCCAGGCCTGGGAGGCGGCGCGCGACCGCGACCGCGCCCTGGCGGCCTGGGAAGCCCTGGCCGAGCGCAGCGACGCCGGCAGGGACTGGCTGAGGCTCGGCCAGCTCGCCCACGCCTGGGGTCGCCGGGACCTGGCCAAACGCGCCCTGGGCCGGGCCCGCGAACTTGGCGAGGGCGACGCCGAGCGCTGGCTCGAGGCCATGGCGGCGACGCCCAGCCGGTAGGGCGCCTGCCTACAGCGCCAGCTCCGTCCAGACCGGCGCATGGTCGGAGGGCTTCTCCATGCCGCGCAGATCGTAGTCGATGCCGGCATCCGTGACCTTCTCGGCCAGCGGCGCGCTGACCAGGATATGGTCGATGCGCAGGCCGCGCCGGGGCTCGCGCTCGAAGCCGCGGGAGCGGTAGTCGAACCAGCTGAAGCGGTCGTCTTCCGTCGGGAAGCGAAGCCGGTAGCTGTCGCTGAGCCCCCACGCCTTGATGCCGGCGAGCCATTCGCGCTCCACCGGCTGGAAGCTGGTCTTGCCCTCGCGTAGCCAGCGCTTGCGGTTGGCCTCGCCGATGCCGATGTCACTCTCCTCGGGGGAGATGTTGAAGTCGCCCATCACCGCCAGGCGCTCGTCGGGGCGGTGCCGGGTCTCCAGCAGGTGTTGGAGCTGGGCGTAGAAGGTGCGCTTGTGGGGAAACTTCACCGGGTGCTCGACGTTCTCGCCCTGGGGAAAGTAGCCGTTCCACACCGTCACCGGGTCGCCGCCGCCCGGGCGCAGGCGCACCCCGATCATGCGCCGCTGGGCCTGCTCGCCGTCATCGGGGAAGCCGTGGAAAACCGCCTCCGGTTCGCCACACTGGGCGGGGTCGACCAGCAGCGCCACGCCGTAGTGGCCCTTCTGGCCGTGGTAGAAGACGCGATAGCCCAGCGCCTCCACCGCCGCCACGGGGAACTCGCTGTCCTGGACCTTGGTTTCCTGCAGGCCGATCACCGCCGGGCGATGCGTCTCGATCAGGGCGGCGAGCTGATGCAGGCGGGCACGGATGCCGTTGATGTTGAAGGAGACCAGACGCATCCTCAGTCATCCTTCCCGTCGGGCGTGTCATGGCCCGATGTCTCGGGGTGGATGGCGATCGGCTGCCCCGACTCCTGGCGGGCCAGCCGACGGGCCGCCTGCAGCTTGCGCTGCTGGCGCTTCTTCTGGGTGAAGCGGGTCGTCGAGGTGACCTGGTCGGGGTTCTCGTGGCGCCACTTCTTGAAATCCTTGCGCTTGCCGGTGCGGATCTGCACCTTGTCGGCCAGCGAACGGGTCTTCTTTCGGCGTGTCATGATGCAACTCCTTGCATGAATGGGCGCCATTCTACCAGCCGCGGCGGCCCGGCCGACAGCGGCGAGCCGGCGGCAGGCGTGCGGGGCGGGCCCTCGGCGCCGGAGACTGGTACAATGCCGGTTTGCGTCATGCACCCCATCCACCGATACGGACAAGACAGCACAGCCTATGAGCGAGTCGGAACAGACCACAGCACCGGCCCAGAACCGCAAGCCCAAGCGTCGCCGGCGCAAGCCGCGCCGTCGCCAGTCGAACTGGGACCTGCGCCAGTTCCAGGTCCCCGTCGTGGCGGGCAAGTGGCGCTTCCATGACTTCGACTTGCCGCTGCCGTTGATGCGGGCCATCCATGCCCTGGGCTTCGAGTACTGCACGCCCATCCAGGCCGAGGCCCTGGCCCAGACCCTGCTGGGCGGTGACGTGGTGGGCAAGGCCCAGACCGGCACCGGCAAGACCGCCGCCTTCCTGATCTCGATCCTCGCCTACTTCCTCGAGGAAGAGGCGCCCAACGGCCAGAAACCGGGCGCACCGCGGGCGCTGATCGTGGCCCCGACCCGCGAGCTGGCACTGCAGATCGAGAAGGATGCCAAGGCCCTGGCGCGCTTCACCGACCTCAAGGTCGCAAGCGTAGTGGGCGGCATGGACTACCAGAAGCAGCGCGAGGCGCTGGGCGGCAAGCTCGACATCCTGGTCGCCACTCCCGGCCGGCTGCTGGACTTCCACGAGAAGCGCGACGTCGACCTCACCCAGGTGGAAGTGCTGGTGCTGGACGAGGCGGACCGCATGCTCTCCATGGGGTTCATTCCCGACGTCAAGCGCATCATCCGCCACACGCCGAACAAGGAGCAGCGCCAGACCTTCCTGTTCTCTGCCACCTTCAGCCAGGACATCCTCAACCTGGCCAGCCAGTGGACCCATGAGCCGGCCCACGTGGAGATCGAGGTCACCGTCGACAACGCCGCCGACATCGACCAGCGCGTCTACCTGGTCGGCGACGAGGACAAGCAGCGCCTGCTGGTCAACCTGCTCAAGCAGGAGAGCTTCGACCGCGTCATGGTGTTCGGCAACCGTCGCGACCTGGTGCGCAAGCTCGACGACCTGCTCGAGAAGGCCGGCATCAATGCCGCCATGCTCTCCGGCGACGTGCCCCAGAACCAGCGCATCGAGACCCTCGAGAAATTCCGTGAGGGGCAGATCCAGGTGCTGGTCGCCACCGACGTGGCGGGGCGCGGCATCCACATCGAGGATGTCAGCCACGTGATCAACTACACCCTGCCGGAAGACCCCGAGGACTACGTGCACCGCATCGGGCGCACTGGTCGTGCCGGCGCCAAGGGGGTGTCGATCAGCTTCGTGGGCGAGGAGGATGCCTTCTCGCTGCCCGAGATCGAGCGCTACATCAACGACAAGCTGCCCTGCGAGCACCCGCCGGAAGGCCTGCTCTGACGGCCCATGCTTGAAGAAGCGCTGAAGGCCGAGATCCAGGACGCCTACCGTCGGGTGCTGGAGGGCCTCGAGCTGACGCCGCGCTACGGCCAGCGGCTGATGATCGCCGAGATCGCCCGCACCCTGGCGGGCATCGAGGCCGACGAGGCCGGCAAGCGCATTAGCGACGAGCACGTCTGCGTGCTCGAGGCCGGCACCGGAACAGGCAAGACCCTGGCCTACCTGCTGGCCGCGCTGCCGGTGGCGAAGGCCCGCGGCAAGCGGCTGGTCATCGCCACCGCCACGGTGGCCCTGCAGGAGCAGGTGCTGCACCAGGACCTGCCGGCGCTCAAGGCCCACAGCGGGCTCGACTTCGACTACGCCCTGGCCAAGGGGCGCGGGCGCTATGTCTGCGTGGCGCGCCTCGACCAGGCGCTGGACGGCGGGGAGGAGAACGCGACCCTGTCGCTCTTCGAGCAGTCCCTGGCCAGTGGCGGCGACGACTTCCAGGCACTGGCCAAGGAACTGGGCGAGGCCTACGGCAACGGCCGCTGGGAGGGTGACCGCGACAGCTGGCCCGAGGCGATCGAGGACAGCCACTGGCGCCGCCTTACCGTGGACCACCACCAGTGCACCAATCGCCGCTGCGGCCACTTCGGGGCCTGCGCCTTCTTCCGTGCCCGCCGCCATCTCGAGAGCGCCGACGTGATCGTCGCCAACCACGACCTGGTGCTGGCCGACCTGGCGCTGGGAGGCGGGGTGGTGCTGCCGGCCCCGGGCGACTGCATCCATATCTTCGACGAGGGGCATCACCTGCCCGACAAGGCCCTCCAGCACTTCACGTACCGCTTCGCCGTGGGTGGGGCGCTGCGCTGGCTGAAGACCCTGAAGAGCTCGCTCACCGAGCTCAACCAGGCGCTGGCCGTGCAGCCGACCCTGGCGCGGCTGCTGGCGGGCCTCCCGGAGGCGATCAATGCCCTGGAGCCCCGGCTCGGCGAGGCCTTCGCCCTGGGCCACCAGCTGGCCGGGCGCCCCCAGGGGCTGGCCGACGGCGAGGAGAGCCGGCACCACCGCCTGGAGATGGGGCGGGCCCCCGAGGTGCTGCGCGAGCAGGCCGGGGGGCTGGTGGTGGTCTTCGCCGAGCTCTCCCGCACCCTGGAGGAGATGGCCGACATCCTGCGCGAGAGCCTCGACCCGGACAAGCACACCGGGCTGCCGCGGGAGCAGGCCGAGGCCTGGCTGCCGCTGGTGGCGCTGCTCCACGGGCGAGCCCTGGAGGCCCATGCCCTGTGGCTGGCATTTGCCGAGACGGACCCCGAGGGCGAGCCCCCGCGCGCGCGCTGGCTGACCCTGGAGCGCTTCCATGGCGAGCCCGAGTTGACCTTCTCCGCAAGCCCGGTCTCGGCGGCCCATACCCTGGCGAAGAGCCTGTGGGGCAGCACCTTCGGGGCCGTGGTGACCTCGGCGACGCTCACCGCCCTGGGGCGCTTCGAGCGGCTGCAGGAGCGCGCCGGGCTGGCCAACCGCTATCGCTACCAGCGCCTGCCCAGTCCCTTCGACTACTCCCGGGCGGTGCTCAGCGTGCCCCGGGAGGCGGTCGATCCCGCCGACCGCGAGGGGCACGAGCGGGCCATCGTCGACTTCGTGGAAGGGCTCGGTGACACGGAGGCGGTGCTGATGCTCTTCTCGTCACGGGCCCAGCTGCGCGGCGTCGAGAAGGCGCTCTCCCGGGGCCGGCGCGAGCGGGTGCTGGCCCAGGACCGCCTGCCCAAGCGCGAGCTGATTACCCGCCACCGGGCGCGGGTGGATGCGGGGGAGGGCAGCATCATCTTCGGCCTGGCGAGCTTTGCCGAGGGGATCGACCTGCCTGGTGACTACCTCACCCATGTGGTGATCACCCGGCTGCCCTTCTCGGTACCGGACGACCCGGTGGGGGCGACCCTGGCCGAGTGGATCGAGAGCCGTGGCGGCAATGCCTTCATGCGCATCAGCGTGCCGGACGCCTCGATCAAGCTGGTGCAGGCCTGTGGCCGGCTGATCCGCAAGGAGGCCGACAGCGGGCGCATCACCCTGCTCGATCGCCGGGTGCTGACCCGCCGCTACGGTCGGGCACTGCTCGATGCCCTGCCTCCCTTCGTGCGCGAGATCGACGGCGTGCGCGAGGTCTGAGGGGCAGAGGGCAGGAGAGGGGAGATCCCCGGTCAGCGGCGATGTCGCCCGCAACGAACGGGCCCGCCGTCAGGCGGGCCCGTGAGTGTGGGGATATGTGTCAGGCTCAGGCGGCCTGGCGTCGCTCGGCCAGCACCGGTGCGAGCTTCTCGTTCATGCGCCTGAAGGATTCGACGGTGGTGTCCCAGTCGATGCAGGCGTCGGTGATGGAGACGCCGTACTTGAGCTGGCTGAGATCCTCGGTCAGCTTCTGGTTGCCCCAGCCGATGTTGGACTCGACCATCAGGCCGATGATCGAGCGGTTGCCCTCGAGGATCTGGTTGGTGACGTTCTCCAGCACCAGCGGCTGAAGGGCCGCATCCTTGTTGGAGTTGGCGTGGGAGCAGTCGATCATGATGTTGGGCTTGATCCCGGCCTTCTTAAGCTCCTGCTCGGCCAGCGCCACGCTGACGCTGTCGTAGTTGGGCTTGCCGTTGCCGCCGCGCAGCACCACATGGCCGTAGGCGTTGCCGCGGGTGCGGATGATTGCCACCTGGCCGGCCTGGTCGATGCCCAGGAAGTTGTGGGGATGAGAGACCGACTGCAGGGCATTGACCGCGACGTCCAGGCTGCCATCGGTGCCGTTCTTGAAGCCCACCGGGCAGGAGAGGCCTGAGGACATCTCGCGGTGGGTCTGGGACTCGGTGGTACGCGCGCCGATCGCCGACCAGCTGATGCAGTCCTGGATGTACTGCGGGGAGATCGGGTCCAGCGCCTCGGTGGCCAGCGGCAGGCCCATCTCGGCGAGCTCGACCAGCAGCTTGCGGGCGATGTGCAGGCCCTCCTCGATCTCGAAGGAGCCGTTGAGGTGGGGGTCGTTGATCAGTCCCTTCCAGCCTACCGTGGTGCGGGGCTTCTCGAAGTAGACGCGCATCACGATGTAGAGGCTGTCCTTGACCTCGTCGGCCAGGCGGCGCAGGCGTCGGGCGTAGTCCAGGGCGGCATCCACGTCATGGATGGAGCAGGGGCCCACCACCATCAGCAGGCGAGGGTCGCGGCCGTCGAGGATCGCCTGGATCGTCTCGCGACCCTCGATCACCGTGCGCTCGGCGGCCTCGGTGAGGGGAATCTCCCGCTTCAGGGCCTCGGGGGTGATCAGGACGTCCTGGGCGAGAACGTTGAGGTTGTTGACCTGCTGCTCTGACATTGTGCTTCCTGTGTCGTGTCTGCGCTGATGGCGATGTCCAGTGGCATCTACTATCGCGCGCGCGGCCGGCAAATTCAATTGCCGCGGGAACCCGTCGGGCCGCGGCCGGTCCCATCGCCGGCACCGGGGCAAGGCAAGCGGCTTGATGGACGTTCAAGAAACAGGAACACTTGTAGCTCTCGCGATTCATGACCCTGACCATTCAGCGGCTCCAAGGCCCAGGTTGACACTATGCTAGCAACGCCAGACCGTTCGCGACCCGCCGGGTCGCCACTCGCGCCGCTCTGCTCGGGGAGGGCCTGAATGGGCACCCGGGAAACCGACCAGCAGCTGGTCGAGCGCGCCCAGAAGGGGGACACCCGCGCCTTCGACCTGCTGGTGAAGAAGTACCAGCACAAGATCATCGGCCTGATCGGCCGCTACGTGCACGATCACGCCGAGGTGCAGGATGTGGCGCAGGAGGCCTTCATCAAGGCCTACCGGGCACTGGGCAAGTTCCGCGCCGAGAGCGCGTTCTACACCTGGATGTACCGCATCGCCATCAACACCGCGAAGAACTACCTGGTCTCGAAGGGACGTCGTCCGCCGGGCAGCGACCTGGACATCGTCGATGCCGAGATCGTCGACCACAGTGGACGGCTTGCCGATACCGAGACCCCCGAGGCTGCCATGGCCCGCGACCAGCTGGAGGCGGCCATCTTCGAGGCGATCGAGGGCCTGCCCGACGACCTGCGGACGGCGATCACCCTGCGTGAGCTCGACGGCCTCTCCTACGAGGACATCGCCGCCATCATGCAGTGTCCCGTGGGGACCGTACGCTCGCGGATCTTCCGGGCCCGGGAGGCGGTGGACCAGCACATCCGCCCGCTCGTCACCACCTCCCGCAACCAGGATCTGCAACCTTTTTGACGATTTGCTGAACTGTCCGGCATCTGCGACGTCATATGCGGTGACCGGCCCGCCACCAGCGGGCAACAACATGCCGACATGGCCAGGGCGACACGCGCCGATGTCGGGATCAACAGGCTGTCAAAGGACCCTGACGGGGTCGCCTTGTCGAGTGTGAGGGTGTAAAGAATGAGTCAGAACGCACGGGAATCGCTTTCTGCCCTGATGGACAACGAAGGGGATGAGCTGGAGCTGCGTCGAGTGCTGAAGTCACTGGACGACTCCCCGGATGCGGCCGAGACCTGGCGCCGCTACCACCTGATGCGCAGCCTGATGCGACGGGAGCCGGAGGTCGATGTCGCTACCGACCTCTCGGCCGGCATCATGGCGCGCCTCCAGGACGAGCCGCTGCCCCGGGTCGACGCCGGCAAGGCCTCCGGCCGTCCCGTGTCGCTGGCGCGCGGCGCCGGCATCGCGGCCGCGGTGTCGCTGATGGTCATCAGCGGCGTACAGTTCTATAACGGCAGCCTCGACGCGGGTCAGGCCCCCGGCGAGGTGGCCTCCCAGGACCAGCCGGCGGGTGAGCGGCAGGCAAGCCCCGCCGCCCTCGGCGGGTCTGAGCTGGCAGCATCGGGTGCCGATGGCCGTCCCTCGCTGCCGGGGCTGCCGCTCTTCCAGACGCCTTCCGGCGACGCCCGCGGGGCCATGACGGTGGGGGCGGGCTTCGATTCGCCGCTGTTCCTCTCCCCCCGGCAGTCCGCCCGGGATGACCAGCAGCAGGCCCAGTTGCTGCAGTCCTATCTGGACCGCCATGCCGAGGGCGCCGCCTACCGCAGCGGTGACACCTGGATGCCGCTGTTGCGCGCCTCCGGTAGCGAGTCCCTGGGGCAGCACTGATGCGTCAGGGGCGTCCCACCCGCCTGCTTGGCGGGATGCTGGTCGCGGCCCTGCTGACCCTCTCGTCGGGCGTCGTGGCCCAGCCCGGCACCCACCCGGACCAGGAAGAGCGATTCGACTGCCGCTCCCTGGCGGAGCGCGAGCCCCCCGAGACGGCGCTGGGGTGGCTGGAGCGCAGCCTCTGGGCCAGCCATTGCTACGAGTTCCAGGCGCGTGCGGTCCGCATCGGCGGTGACGGGGTCCGTTCCCTGGCACTGTCCCATGATGTCGTGGAGGGCGTCGAGCGCGAGGTGGCCCGGTTTCTGGATGGTCCTGCGGTGGTCTTCGAGCGGCGCGGGCGTATCGGTCGGCTGAGCTGGGCCGAGGGTGATGCCCCGGCGCCGGCCTCGCCGGCGGGCATCGCCGAGCACCTCGACGGCCTCTACCACCTCCAGTTGAGCGGTGAGGAGCGCCTCGCCAATCGCACCACCATCCGCCTCGACATCGAGCCCCTGGATGGCATGCGCTACGGCCACCGCTTCTGGCTCGACGCCGCCACGGGGCTGCCGCTCAAGCAGATCCTGCTGGACGAGCAGGGGCGCGTGGTGGAGACCTTCCAGATCACCGAGCTGCGCCAGCCCCAGCTGCACCAGGGGGAGATCGGCCTCGACCGGCGCCGTGCCCGCCCGGAGGATCCCTGGCAGCCCACCTGGCTGCCCACGGGTTTCATCCCCCAGCCGGTGGAGACCCGCAGCGCCCGCCATGACGATGACATCGGTCACCGGGTCTACAGTGACGGGCTCGCCACCCTCAGCCTGTTCGTGGAGCCCGTGGAGGGACCGGACCAGCTGATGCCGGGGATGCATCGCCTCGGCGTCTCCCATGCAGCCGTCCGCCATCGCGAGCTCGGCGGTCGGACCCGCCAGGTGGTGGTGATGGGGGAGCTGCCGCCCGGTGTCCTGCTGCGCGTGGCCGACTCGGTGGAGTGGCGGGACGCCGATGAGGGCGGCATGCCCTGAACCTTGACGCACAGGCGGTATTCAGGGACTCGTCCCTTCTTCCCAACCCTTGTCGACGCAGGAGCCTTTCATGAAGCGCATGACGCGACACCTCTCCCTCTGGATGCTGCTCGCCACGGCCCTGCTGGCGTGGCAGACGGCCATGGCCCGTGAGCTGCCGGACTTCACCGAACTGGTCGACCAGGCCGCGCCCGGCGTGGTCAACATCTCCACCTCGCGCATGGTGGAGCGCCAGGCGTCGCCTTTCGGTGAGTTCGGCGGCCAGGAGATTCCCGAGATCTTTCGCCACTTCTTCGGTGACCGCTTCGGCGACCGCTTCCCGATGCCCCCCGGCGGGGGGCCGGGGCGCAGCGAGGAACGCCAGTCGCTGGGCTCGGGCTTCATCATCGACGAGGCCGGCTACATCATGACCAATGCCCATGTGGTGGAAGGGGCCGACGAGATACTGGTGCGGCTCAACGACCGGCGCGAGCTCCCGGCCGAGCTGGTCGGGGCCGATACCAAGACCGATGTCGCCCTGCTCAAGGTGGACGCCGACGGCCTGCCGACCCTCGCCATGGGGGACTCCGATGAGCTGCGGGTCGGCGAGTGGGTCGCCGCCATCGGCTCGCCCTTCGGGTTCGACCACTCGGTGACGGCCGGCATCGTCAGCGCCATCGACCGCACCCTGCCCCGGGACGCCTACGTCCCCTTCATCCAGACCGACGTGGCGATCAACCCGGGCAATTCCGGCGGGCCGCTGTTCAACCTGGATGGCGAGGTGGTCGGCATCAACTCGCAGATCTTCACCCGCAGCGGCGGCTTCATGGGGCTCTCCTTCGCGATCCCCATCAACGTGGCCCTGGACGTGGCCGACCAGCTGCGCGACGACGGCCGCGTCAGCCGCGGCTGGCTGGGGGTGATGATCCAGCCGGTCTCCCGTGACCTGGCCGAGTCCTTCGGCATGGACAACCCCGAAGGGGCGCTGATCGCCGACCTCGACCCCGAGGGGCCGGCGGCCCAGGGCGGCCTCCAGGCCGGCGATGTCATCCTCGAGGTGAACGGCGAGGCGGTGGAGAGTTCCAGCACCCTGCCGCGGCTGATCGGGCGGGTCAGCCCGGGCAGCGAGGTGGAGCTGACGCTGCTGCGCGACGGCAAGCGTCGCGAGCAGACCATCACCGTGGGCGACTGGCCCGACACCCAGGGCGCTGCGGCGAATGGCCGGGCCGAGGATCCGGCGCCGGCGCGGCTGGGCATCGCCGTGGGCCCGCTGGAGGACGCCGAGCGGCGTGAGCTCGGCATCGAGGGCGGGGTGCGCGTGCGCGAGGTGGACTCGCGCGGCGCGGCCGCGCAGGCGGGCATCCGCTCCGGCGACATCCTGGTCAGCATCGACCATCGTGCGGTCCAGGGCCCCGACCAGCTGGCCGAGCTGGTCACCGGGCTGCCCGAGGATCGGGCGATTCCGGTGCGCCTCTACCGCGACGGCCGCTCGCTCTTCGTGGCGCTGCGTCTCACCCGCGGCTGATCTTGCCGCTGCGATAACCGGCTGAGATCACGCGACCCGACGGCACCCGCCGTCGGGTCGCTGTATCTGGCAGGCGCATCCCGCTACAATGGCGCCCATTCCGACCAGAGCCCGCCAGCCGACCGCAACGCGATCCATCCTGTCGGCCGTGGCCCGACACCCACAAGGCAGAATCGACTCGATGTCCCAAGACGCAACCTCCGATCCCCTCAAGCACATTCGCAACTTCTCGATCATCGCGCACATCGACCACGGCAAGTCGACCCTGGCCGATCGCCTGATCCAGACCTGCGGTGGGCTGACCGAGCGCGAGCTCAAGGAGCAGGTGCTCGACTCCATGGACCTCGAGCGCGAGCGTGGCATCACCATCAAGGCGCAGTCGGTGACGCTGGATTATCATGCCAAGGACGGCAACACCTACCAGCTGAACTTCATCGACACCCCCGGTCACGTGGACTTCTCCTACGAGGTATCGCGGTCGCTGTATGCCTGCGAAGGGGCACTGCTGGTGGTCGATGCCGGCCAGGGGGTCGAGGCCCAGTCGGTGGCCAACTGCTATACCGCCATCGAGCAGGGCCTCGAGGTGCTGCCGGTGCTCAACAAGATGGACCTGCCCCAGGCCGACCCGGACAAGGTCTCCCACGAGATCGAGGAGATCATCGGCCTGGATGCCACCGATGCCTGCCAGGTCTCGGCCAAGAGCGGGCTGGGGATCGACGCGCTGCTCGAGCGGCTGGTGCGCGACATCCCGCCCCCCAAGGGGGACCCCAAGTCACCGCTGCAGGCGCTGATCATCGACTCCTGGTTCGACAACTACCTGGGCGTGGTCTCGCTGGTGCGGATCTTCGACGGCACCCTGAAGAAGGGCGAGAAGATCCGCATCAAGTCCACCGGGCGCGACTGGCAGGTCAACGAGGTGGGGATCTTCACCCCGCTGCGACGCGAGACCGGCATCCTGCGCGCCGGCGAGGTGGGGTTCATCGTGGCCGGCATCAAGGAGATCCAGGGTGCCCCGGTGGGGGATACCATCACCCATACCAGGACGCCGGACGTCGCCCGCCTGCCCGGCTTCCAGAAGGTCAAGCCGCAGGTCTATGCCGGCATGTTCCCGGTCAGTGCCGACGACTACGAGGACTTCCGCGACGCCCTCGAGAAGCTGGCGCTCAACGATGCCTCGCTGGACTACGAGCCGGAGAACTCCGACGCCCTGGGCTTCGGCTTCCGGGTCGGCTTCCTCGGCACCCTGCACATGGAGATCGTCCAGGAGCGCCTCGAGCGCGAGTATGACCTGGACCTGCTCACCACGGCACCCACCGTGGTCTATGAGCTGCTGCTCAAGAATGGCGAGGTCAGCTACGTCGCCAACCCCTCCAAGCTGCCCGACATGGCCGACGTGGAGGAGATGCGCGAGCCCATCGTGCGGGCCAGCATCCTGGTGCCCCAGGACTTCGTCGGCAACGTCATCACCGAATGCGAGCAGCGCCGCGGCACCCAGCTCGACATGCAGTTCCTCGGCAGCCAGATCCAGCTGACCTACGAACTGCCGATGAGCGAGGTGGTGATGGACTTCTTCGATCGCCTGAAGTCCATCTCCAAGGGCTATGCCTCGCTCGAGTACAACTTCGAGCGCTTCCAGGCGGCCAAGCTGGTGCGCCTTGACGTGCTGATCAACGGCGACCGGGTCGATGCCCTGGCGGTGATCATCCATCGCGACCATGCCCACAGCCGCGGCCGCCTGCTGGTCGAGAAGATGAAGGAGCTGATCCCGCGGCAGATGTTCGACGTGGCGATCCAGGCCGCCATCGGCGGCCAGGTGGTGGCGCGCTCCACCGTCAAGGCACTGCGCAAGAACGTCACCGCCAAGTGCTACGGCGGCGACGTCAGCCGCAAGAAGAAGCTGCTCGAGAAGCAGAAGGCGGGCAAGAAACGCATGAAGCAGGTCGGCCGGGTGGAGATTCCCCAGGATGCCTTCCTTGCCGTGCTCAGGGTCAACGACTAGGGACGGATAACCGCATGGACTTCTCTCTGATGCTGGTGGCGGCGGTGGCCGTCACCGGCGTGATCTGGCTGCTCGACCTGCTCTGGTGGCGCCCTGCCCGTCGGCAGCGGCTGGCCACGGCCGAGGCCGGCACCACCGAGGGGCTCAACGAGCGGGCCCGCGAGAAGGCGCTCAAGGAGCCCTGGCCGGTGGACTACGCCCGCTCCTTCTTCCCGGTGCTGCTGGTGGTGCTGGTGCTGCGCAGCTTCGTGGTCGAGCCCTTCCAGATCCCGTCCGGCTCGATGCGCCCGACCCTGGAGGTCGGCGATTTCATCCTGGTCAACAAGTTCGCCTACGGCCTGCGCCTGCCGGTGGTGCATACCGAGATCCTCGACCTGGGCGAGCCCGAGCGGGGCGACGTCATGGTGTTCCGTTTTCCCGACGAGCCGGCGGTGAACTTCATCAAGCGGGTGGTGGGCCTGCCGGGTGACCGCATCCGCTACGAGGACAAGCAGCTCTTCGTCAACGGCGAGGCGGTGCCCAAGCGGCTGCTCGAGGCCGGGCCCATCGCGGCGCCCACCGAGCTGCTGCTGGCCGAGCAGCTGGGCGAGCTGGAGCACCGTATCTACAATAATCCTCGGGACCCCGGTCCCCAGGTGCGCGAGCTGGTGGTGCCGCAGGGGCACTATTTCACCATGGGCGACAACCGTGACCACTCCAACGACAGCCGCTACTGGGGCTTCGTGCCGGAGGCGAACGTCGTCGGTCGTGCCTTTGCCGTCTGGATGCACTGGGACGGCGGCCTGCCGAGCTTCACCAGCGTGCGCCGTATCCAGTAGGGCGCCACCTGTCGCCCCCTCGAGCCCGGCGGCTTGCGCGGAGCGCCGGCGCCCGAGACACCCTTACCCCACGTCCTCACCCAAATAGTCAGGAGCTCCGTGAGCAACTCCCTCAACGCCTTCAGCCGCCGCATCGGTCATACGTTCGACGACCCCGGTCTGCTCGAGCTGGCCATGACCCATCGCAGCTACGGCGGCCAGAACAACGAACGCCTCGAGTTTCTCGGTGATTCCATCGTCAACTTCATCATCGCCGAGGCGCTCTTCCAGCGCTTCCCCCAGGCCCGGGAAGGGCAGCTGTCGCGGCTGCGTGCGCGCCTGGTCAAGGGCCAGACGCTGGCCGAACTGGCCCGGGAGATGGCCTTCGGCGAATGCCTGCGGCTGGGCTCCGGCGAGATGAAGAGCGGTGGCCATCGTCGGGAGTCGATCCTCGCCGATGCCGTCGAGGCGGTGCTCGGCGCGATCTACCTGGATGCCGGCATGGAGGTCGCCCGGGCCCGGGTGCTCTCCTGGTATGCCGAGCGCCTGGAAGCGATCAGCCTCGACGATACCCAGAAGGATCCCAAGACCCGCCTGCAGGAGTTCCTGCAGTCACGCCAGGTGCCCCTGCCGCGCTACGAGGTGACCTCGGTGGAGGGCGAGGCCCATGCCCAGACCTTCACCGTCGAGTGTCACGTCGAGGTGCTCGAGGAGCACACCCTGGGGGTCGGCTCGAGCCGGCGCCATGCCGAACAGCAGGCCGCCGCCCAGGCGCTGTCGCGCCTCGAGCCGGTCAAGTCCAACAGCACGGGGGGCCGCCCATGACCACCACCTGCGGTTTCGTGGCCATCGTCGGCCGTCCCAATGTCGGCAAGTCGACGCTGATGAACCGGATCCTCGGCCAGAAGGTCTCGATTACCTCGCGGCGTCCCCAGACCACCCGCCACCAGGTGATGGGCATCAAGACCGAGGGGGAGGCCCAGTTCATCTATGTCGACACCCCCGGCATCCATATCATGGCCAAGGATCGCAACAAGGCGATCAACCGCTTCATGAACCAGGCCGCCGTCCAGGCGCTGCGCGACGTGGACTGCGTGGTCTTCATCATCGACCGGACCCGCTGGAGCGACGAGGACCAGGTGGTGCTGCAGCGTCTCGAGCATGTCGAGGCACCGGTGATCCTGGCCGTCAACAAGGTCGACCGCCTGCAGGACAAGGCCAGCCTGCTGCCCTGGCTGGAAGAGGTCGGCGCGCGCCGCGACTTCGCCGCCATCGTGCCGATCTCCGCCAAGCACGGCACCAACGTCCCGGAGCTGGAGGCGGAAGTGGCCAAGCACCTGCCGGAGAGCGTGCACTACTTCCCCGAGGACCAGATCACCGACAAGAGCCAGCGCTTCCTGGCCGCGGAACTGGTGCGCGAGAAGGTGATGCGCCAGCTCGGCGACGAGCTGCCCTACCAGATGACCGTGGAGATCGAGGAGTTCCGCGACGAGGGGCGGGTGGTGCATATCAGTGCCCTGATCCTGGTCGAGCGCCAGGGCCAGAAGAAGATCCTGATCGGCGAGAACGGCGAGCGCATCAAGAACATCGGCCGCGAGGCGCGCCTCGACATGGAGCGGGCCCTGGGCGCCAAGGTGATGCTCAACCTCTGGGTCAAGGTCAAGCGCGGCTGGTCCGACGACGAGCGGGCGCTGAAGAGCCTCGGCTACGACCTTGATTGAGGCACAAGGAACGAGGGGCAAGCCTCAAGGATAACCCCTCGTGACTCGCAGCGAAGGCCAAATCATTCTGCCTTGCTCCTTGCTCCTTGCTCCTTGCTCCTTGCTCCTTGCTCCTTGCTCCTTGCTCCTTGCTCCTTGCTCCTTGCTTCTGGCCGAAGGCCCTATGACCCCCGAACCGGCATTCCTGCTCCACAAGCGCCCCTACCGCGAGACCAGCGCCCTGGTGGAGCTGCTGACCCTGCACCACGGGCGCGTCAGGGCCGTGGCCCAGGGCGTACAGCGCCCCGGGTCGCGTTCGCGTGGCCGGCTGCAGCCCTTCGCCCCGCTGCATGTCACCTGGGTCGGCGAGGGCGAGCTCAAGCGCCTGCGGCTGATGGAGGGGCGCGGCAGTGCGGCCCTGCTCGCCGGCGAGGGGCTCCTCTGTGGCCTCTATGCCAACGAGTTGCTGACGCGGGTACTGCCGGTGGAGCTGCCGGTCCCCGAGGTCTTCGCCTTCTACACCGCCATGCTCGAGGTGCTGCCCAGGCCGGAGGGACGCGCCGGTTCACTGCGTCGGCTCGAGGCGGCGGCGCTCGAGGTGCTGGACGCCTGGCCGCGCTTCACCGACCCCGAGGGGGGCGAGCTCGACCCCCAGCGTCGCTACGTGCTGGATCCGGCCTCACGGGCCTTCGTGGCCGGCGAGGGCGGCATCGACGGGCGCACCCTGCGCCTGCTGGCCAGCGGTGACTGGGCCGAACCCGGGCTCGCCGGTCCTGCCAAGGCGCTCACCCGGGCAGCGCTGGCACCGTTGCTCGGCAGCCGTCCGCTGCGCTCCCGCGAGCTGATGCGCCAGCTTGCCCAGCGCCGTCGAGACCACGAGGAAGCCAGGCAGCAGCCCTGAGAGCCTTGATTTGCCGCTTGGCCGCTTGGCCGCTTGGCGCTTACCCTTCTTCCTTGATTCCTTGATCCTCGTCCCCTGGAGATCTTCCATGCATCCCCCCCGTATCCTGCTTGGCGTCAACATCGACCATATCGCCACCCTGCGCCAGGCCCGTGGCACCCGCTACCCGGACCCGGTCCAGGCGGCCCTGCTCGCCGAGGAGGCCGGCGCCGATGGCATCACCGTGCACCTGCGTGAGGACCGTCGCCATATCCAGGAGCGCGACGTGCGCCTGCTGGCCGAGTTGCTCAATACTCGCATGAACCTGGAGATGGCGGTCACCGAGGAGATGATCGCCCTGGCGGAGGCGCTGGGCCCGGCCCATGTCTGCCTGGTGCCCGAGAAGCGCGAGGAGCTGACCACCGAGGGCGGGCTCGACGTGGCGGGGAGCTTCGAGGCCATCGCCGCGGCCTGCCGGCGCCTCGCCGCGGCCGGCTGCGAGGTCTCGCTGTTCATCGATCCCGAGCCTGCCCAGATCGAGGCCGCCGCCAGGGCCGGCGCGCCGGTGATCGAGCTGCACACCGGTGCCTACGCCGAGGTCACGGGCGAGGCCGCCCGTCGCGAGCATGCCCGACTCGCCGCCGCCGCCGAGATGGCCCATGAGCTGGGCCTCACCGTGAATGCCGGCCACGGCCTCAACTACCACAACGTCGAGGCGATCGCCGCGCTGCCCGGGCTCCATGAGCTCAATATCGGTCATGCCATCATCGCCCGGGCGCTCTTCGTCGGCCTCAAGGAGGCCGTGGCCGAGATGAAGCGGCTGGCCATCGCCGGGCAGGAGGCGGGCTTCGTGGCCGCCCTCGAGGAGCACGACCACGATCATGATCATGACGAGGAGGCTGGCTGCTGCCGATGATCATTGGGATCGGTACCGACATCGCCCGGGTGGCCCGTTTCGAGCGAGCCATGGAAAGGCATGGCGAGCGCTTCGCGCGGCGGCTGCTCGGTGAGCGGGAGCGAGAGCGGTTCCGTGACCATGGGCTGCCCGCGGCCTTCCTGGCCAAGCGGTTCGCCGCCAAGGAGGCCTTCGTCAAGGCGCTGGGGACCGGCCTGCGCAGGGGCATGCGCTGGACGGAGATCCAGGTGGTCAACGATCCGCTGGGGCGCCCGTCACTGCTACTCTCCGGCAAGGCCCATGAGCTGGCCGAGGCGGCCGGTGTCAGGTCGGTTCACCTGTCGCTCTCCGACGAGGATGCGCTGGCGATGGCCTTCGTGGTGCTCGAGGGGTGAGCCGCCTGCCAGGCGCGCAGCTCGCCCATGGCGGCATAGAGGTCGGGCAGCAGCGGCTCCACGGCGGACAGGCCCCGCGAGCGCAGGCGGGTCTCCAGGGTCTCCGCCAGCAGCCCCAGCCGTGGCGTGCCGCAATAGCGGCAGGCGCCGTTGAGGGCGTGCAGGGCGTCTAGCAGGGCCACCTCGTCGTCACCGGCGACGGCGTCGCGGATGGCGCGCTCGCTGTGTGCCAGGGAGTCGGCCAGCGTCTCCAGCAGTTCCCGGGCGAGGGGCTCGCGTCCGCCGGCCAGACGGGCGCCCAGCTCCAGGTCCACCACCGCCAGTTCCTGGTCCTCTTGCCCCGGAGTGGGGTCGGGTGCCGACGGCCCGCTCTCTGCCTCCCGCGGCGGCAGGACGATGCCCAGGTGCTTCTCCAGCAGCCGCGTAAGGTGTTGCGGCTGCAGCGGCTTGATCAGCACGTCGTCGAGCCCGCCCTCGCGCAGCACCCGGTGCTGCTCGCCCTGTACATGGGCGGTGACGGCGATGATCGGCACCCGCCGCCAGGCACCGCCGAGTCGTCGCAGGGCCCGGGTCGTCTCCACGCCGTCCATGCCCGCCATGCGGATGTCCATCAGCACCATGTCGAAGTCCCGGTCATGCGCCAGTGCCAGGGCTTCCTCCCCGCTTGCCGCCTGGGTCACCGTGAGGCCGGGGCCGGCCAGCAGCTCGCCCAGCAGCAGCCGGTTGGACGCGTTGTCATCGACGACCAGCAGCCGCACCGGCGCCGCCGTCGGCCGGCGCGGCGCGGGCAAGGGCAGGGCCCGGGGCGTCCCCGCCAACTGGCGGAGCACCGCGTCGGCCAGGGCCGAGCGTGAGACCGGCTTGCCCAGCACCTCGCCGCCATGGGGCAGGGGGAGGGCCGGCAGGTCGGGGGGCTGGCGTTGACCAGCAGCAGGGCGGGGCAGCCCAGCCCGTCCAGCCGACGCCGCCAGCCCGTCAGGCGCGCCTCGTCGAGGTCCTCGTGGCCCAGCCCCGCGACGACCAGCGAGGCCGCGGCTCCGCTCCCGGCGGTTGCCGGGGTGGTGACCCGGGCCCCCCAGCGGGTCAGCAGGTGCGTGAGGGCGCGACGCGTGGGCGGGTGGAGCTCCTCGATGACGATGACCTCCCCGTCCAGGCTGAGCTCCGGGGCGCGCTCGCTCTCCGCGCTGCCCGAGAGCGGCAGGGTGAAGGAGAAGGTCGAGCCCTTGCCGGGCTCGCTCTCGGCGTCGATCTCGCCGCCCATCTGCTCGACCAGCTGGCGGCAGATGGCCAGCCCCAGGCCGGTGCCACCGTACTCCCTCGGATGGCTGATGTCGGCCTGCTGGAAGGCCTGGAACAGGCGTCGACGGGCCTCGTCGGTCAGGCCCATGCCGGTGTCGCTGATGCTGACGCGCAGGACCACCCGGCTGGCCTCGGCCTCTTCCAGCATGACCCTCACGATCACCTCGCCCCGGTCGGTGAACTTGAGGGCGTTGTTGACCAGGTTGGTGAGCACCTGGCGGATCCGCAGCGGGTCGCCCTCGAGGTTGGCCGGTACGTCGTCGTAGACCAGCCCGAGCAGCTGCAACCCCTTCTGCTGGGCCAGCGGGGCCTGCAGGCCGAGCACCTCGTCGACCAGGCCGACCATGTCCAGCGGCAGCCTCTCGAGCTCCACCCGGCCGGCCTCCAGCTTGGAGAAGTCCAGGACGTCGTTGACCAGCATCAGCAGGTTGTCGCAGGCCCGCTGCACCTGGTCCAGCCATTCCCGCTGGCGCGGCTCCAGCCGCGAGCGGCCCAGCAGCCGACAGAAGCCGACGATGCCGTTGAGGGGGGTGCGGATCTCGTGGCTCATGTTGGCCAGGAACTCCGACTTGACCCGGTTGGCCTCCAGGGCCCGGCGGTGGGCGAGGTCAAGCTCGATGTTCTGGACCTCGATGGTCTCCATGGACTCCTGGAGCTCGTCGGTGGCCTGCTCGATCTGGGCCTGCATCTCCTCCCGGGCCGTCTCGAGGTGGTCGGCCAGGTCGTTGACCCCTCGGGCCAGCCCGGCCAGTTCCGGTGCCGGGGGGATGGCCAGCCGCTCGGGCACCACCCCGAGGGCCAGGCGGTCCAGGGCGCGGCCGGCATCCTCCAGTGGCTGGCTCAGCCGCCGAATGGTGGCATAGGCTGCCAGGAACAGCAGCAGGCCGGCGAGCATCAGCGCCAGGCCGGCGCTGGCCAGATGGCGGTAGTGGGTCAGCAGCAGGGGAGTGGTGTCGATGTCCAGCACCAGCCAGGCCGGCATCGGCGCGCCATCGGGCAGGGAGGCCTGCAGCAGCCAGCGGCGCTCGCGTTCCAGCAGGCGCAGGCCGTCGGGGTCGGTCGGCGCCGGCAGGTCATGGATCCTGCCGCGCTCCAGCAGGGGCGCGCCCTGGCCATCCTGCAGGCTCAGCCCCTGGACGTGGGGCAGCGCCAGCAGGCCGTCGGTCAGGCGCGTCAGGGCCCGCTCGTCCTGCGTCGCCAGGGCCTCGCCCAGGGCCGGCACGACCAGCTCGGCGCCGTGGGTCAGCTGGTCACGCAGCACCGCATGGCGCTGGCGATCCTCGAGGGCCAGGGCCGCGCCGACCAGCAGGGTCAGCAGCAGCAGGGGGAGGCCGAGGATCATCACCATCAGTCGGGTCTTGAGGGACATCGGCACGCTCGTCGGGCGGTGAATCGGCATCCAGTATGCCACAGGCCGGGCAGATGCCTGTCCAGTGTGCGGTCGCAGGGATATAATGCCGAAAAGGCGTTTCCATCAGGAAGGTTACATGCATTTCCCCACTCTCGAGGAGACCGTCGGCCACACGCCGCTGGTCCGTCTCAAGCGCATCACCGCCGGGCGCGGCAATACCCTGCTGGCCAAGCTGGAGGGCAACAATCCCGCCGGGTCGGTCAAGGACCGGCCGGCCCTCTCCATGCTCCAGGAGGCCGAGGCGCGCGGCGAGATCTCGCCCGGCGACACCCTGGTCGAGGCGACCTCCGGCAACACCGGGATCGCCCTGGCCATGGCGGCCGCCATCATGGGCTATCGCATGGTGCTGATCATGCCCGAGAGTGCCTCCGCCGAGCGCAAGCAGGCCATGGCCGCCTACGGCGCCGAGCTGGTCGAGGTGAGCAAGGCCGGGGGCATGGAGGAGGCCCGTGACCTGGCCGAGACGATGGTCGCCCGCGGGGACGGCAAGCCGCTGAACCAGTTCGCCAACCCGGACAACCCCCTGGCGCACTACCGTACCACCGGCCCGGAACTCTGGGAGCAGACCGGCGGCACCATCACCCACTTCATCAGCTCCATGGGCACCACCGGCACCATCATGGGCGTGTCGCGCTACCTCAAGGAGCGCAACCCCGAGGTGCAGATCATCGGCCTGCAGCCCGAGGATGGCGCCAGCATTGCCGGCATCCGCCGCTGGCCGCCGGAGTACCTGCCGAGCATCTTCGACGCCAGCCGCGTCGACCGGGTACTGGATATCGGCCAGCAGGAGGCTGAGGAGCACATGCGTCGCCTGGCCCGGGAAGAGGGCATTCTCTCCGGCGTGTCGTCCGGCGGGGCGCTCGCCGGGGCACTGCGGATCGCTGCCGAGGTCGAGAACGCGGTGATCGTCTTCATCGTCTGCGACCGCGGCGACCGCTACCTCTCCACCGGCCTGTTCGCTCCGGAGCGCTGAGCATGGCCATGCTGGGCAAGCGTCGCCCCGGGCGTGCCTCGTCGGGGGGCTCGGGGCTTGAGGGTCGCCAGGCAGAGCCGCACGAGGCCACCGGGGAGCAGGACGCCCTGGAGATCCGTGGACTGGCCCATGACGGGCGCGGGGTGGCGCGCACCGCCCGGGGCAAGACGGTGTTCGTCGAGGGCGCCCTCCCGGGCGAGCGGGTGAGGGTCGCCGTCCATCGCACTCGCAAGCGCTTCGACGAGGCCCATGTGCGGGAGCTGCTGGTGGCCTCGGCGGCGCGCGTCGCGCCCCCCTGTCCCCACTTCGGGCGCTGCGGCGGCTGCGACCTGCAGCACCTCGCCCTGCCGGCGCAGCGCCGCCACAAGCAGGCGGTACTGGAAGAGCTGCTGGGGCGCCAGGGCATCGCCCTGGCCGCGTCGCCGGCGCTGCTCGCCGGCGCGGGGGAGGGCTACCGCCGTCGCGCCCGCCTGGGCGTCAAGGTGGATGCCGACGGCGGCGTCCACCTGGGTTTTCGTGCGCGCCACTCCCACCGCCTGATCGACATCGAGGCCTGCACCGTGCTGGTGCCGGCCCTAGACGCCCTGCTGGTGCCGCTGCACCAGTTGCTGGCGGAGCTCGAGGCGCCGCGCCAGGTAGGGCATCTCGAACTGCTCGAGAGCGACCAGGGCGCCCTGGTGGTCGTGCGCCAGCTGCGTGACCATCCCGGGGACGCCCGACGCTGGCAGGCCTTCGCCAGGACTCATGGCGTTCACCTGGCCCGCTGGCTGGGCCGCGAGGCGGCAGAACTCGACTGGCTGACCCCCGTACCGGCGCTCAGCTGCCGGGTCCCGGGGCCCGACGGGGTGCTCACCCTGGGCGTTGCCCCCGGGGACTTCCTGCAGGCCAATGCCGAGGTCAATGGCCTGATGGTGAGCACGGCACTCGCCTGGCTCTCCCCGTTGGCCGGAGGCGAGCGGGTGCTGGACCTGTTCGCCGGCGTGGGCAACTTCAGCCTGCCGCTTGCCGCCGCCGGTGCCCGGGTGACGGCGGTGGAGGGCAACCCGGCGATGGTCGCGCGGCTCGGCGACAATGCCTGTGCCAATTCACCGAGACGCAGCCTGGTCCTCGAGGCACGCCAGGCTGACCTCTCCGAACCGACGGCCGTGCGCGAGCTGCTCCAGGAGGTCGGTCCCGAGGTGGTGGTACTGGACCCGCCCCGGGAAGGGGCCGAGGCGGCGAGCCGGGCACTGGTGGAACATCCTGTGCCGCGGCTGCTCTACATCTCCTGTGACCCGGCCACCCTGGCCCGGGATGCGGCACACCTTGTGCATGGTGGCTATCGCATCCGGCATGCGGCCGTGGCGGACATGTTCGTGCACACCTCACACCTGGAATCCATGCTGCTGTTCGAGTATCCCGGCTCGGGGCGGCAGGCCCAAGGAGCGACAAACGATGGTTAAAGTGCGTGAAGAGCAGCCGCTGACCGGGGACGGAAGGGTCGATATCGACCAGTGGCTCACGCGCCTGCAGGATGACGTCAAGCTGCGCGACGTCGACGAGATGCGCCGTACCTGCGAGCTGGCTCAGCAGCTGGAGCTGGCCTCCGACCGCCCCCACAAGGCCTGGCTGAAGGATGGCTCGAGCTTCCGCATGGGCCTGGAGATGGCCGACATCCTGGGCGAGCTCAAGCTCGACCAGCCGGCACTGGAGGCCGCGGTGCTCTATCGGGCCGTCCGCGAGAAGCTGATCGGCCTCGAGGAGGTCGAGAAGCGTTTCGGCCACGAGGTCGCCGGCCTCATCGACGGCGTGCTGCAGATGGCCGCCATCAGCACCTTCCAGGCCCCCAGCCAGGGCCTGAGCCAGCATGACCAGCAGGACAACCTGCGCAAGATGCTGGTCAACCTGATCGACGACGTCCGCGTCGCCCTGATCAAGATCGCCGAGCGCACCTGCGCCCTGCGCCAGGTGCGCGATGCCCCGCGCGAGAAGCGACTGCAGGTGGCCCGCGAGGTGTTCGACATCTATGCCCCCCTGGCCCATCGCCTGGGCATCGGCCAGCTCAAGTGGGAGCTCGAGGACCTCTCCTTCCGCTACCTGCACGAGGCGGAGTACAAGGCCATCGCCCGCCAGCTCGCGGAGAAGCGCCTGGACCGTGACCGCTACATCAGCGAGGTGGTTCAGACCCTCAAGTCGCTGATGACGGCCCAGGGGATCAGCCGCTACCAGGTCGACGGTCGCGCCAAGCACATCTACTCGATCTGGCGGAAGATGAAGCGCAAGCGCATCGACTTCTCCCAGGTCCACGACATCCGCGCGGTGCGCATCCTGGTGCCCGAGGTAACCGACTGCTACACGGTGCTGGGCATCGTCCACTCGCGCTGGCATCACGTCCCCAACGAGTTCGACGACTACATCGCCAACCCCAAGAAGAACGGCTACCAGTCGCTGCACACCGCGGTGCTCGGCCCCGAGAACAAGGTCCTCGAGATCCAGATCCGCACCTTCGCCATGCACGAGGAGGCCGAACTCGGGGTCTGCGCCCACTGGCGCTACAAGGGACACGACACCAGCGCGCGCAGTGCCAGCTACGAGGAGAAGATCGCCTGGCTGCGCCAGGTGCTGGAGTGGCACGAGGAGGTGGGCGACTTCGGCGACCTGCGCGAGGGGCTGACCAGCGACGTGGCCCCGGACCGCATCTACGTCTTCACCCCGGACGGCCACGTCATCGACCTGCCCCGGGTCGCCACGCCCATCGACTTTGCCTACCGGGTGCACACCGAGGTGGGTCATCGCTGCCGGGGGGCCAAGGTCAACGGCCGCATCGTGCCGCTCACCTACCGGCTCAAGACCGGCCAGCAGGTGGAGATCCTCACCGCCAGCAAGGGCGGGCCGAGCCGCGACTGGCTCAACCCCAACCTGGGCTATGTGCGCACCTCCCGGGCGCGGGCCAAGATCCAGGCCTGGTTCAAGCTGCAGGCCCGCGACCGCAACCTCGAGGAGGGCCGGGCGCTGTTCGAGCGCGAGATGAAGCGTCTCGACGTCGAGGACATGGACCTGACCCGCCTGGCCAACAAGGTCAACTACCCGACCCCGGACGACATGTATGCCGCCCTGGGCGCGGGGGACCTGCGCATCGGCCAGGTGCTCCACCAGGCCCAGCAGCTGTTCGGCGAGAGCGACGACCAGGAACAGCTCGACCGCCTGCTGGCCAAGCCCCGCAAGGTCCCGGGCAAGGGCAGCGGCAGCGACATCACGGTGCTCGGGGTGGGCAACCTCAAGACCAGCATGGCCAACTGCTGCCATCCGGTCCCCGGCGACGCCATCGTCGGCTTCATCACCCAGGGGCGCGGCGTCACCGTGCACCGCCAGGACTGCCCCAACATCCTCCAGCTGCGCCTGGACGAGCCCCAGCGCATCATCGAGGTGGAGTGGGGCGAGCGTGCCCGTACCCAGTACCCGGTGGACATCGAGATCCAGGCCTGGGACCGCTCCGGCCTGCTGCGCGATGTCACCAGCGTGCTCAGCAACGACCGCGTCAACGTCCTCTCGGTGAACACCCTCACCGATACCGAGGACGGCATCGCGCGCATGTCCATCACCGTCGAGGTCGACGGCCTGGAGACCCTGGGGCGCCTCTTCTCGCGCATCCAGCAGCTGCCCAACGTCATCGAGGTGCGACGGCTGCGCAGCGGGGGTGGCCAGGGAAAGTCGGGCAAGCGCAGGAGGAGGATGACATGAGCCAGCCCCGCCATGACTTGGACGACCTGCTCACGCTGATGGCCGTGCTGCGCGACCCCGAACTGGGCTGCCCGTGGGATGTGAAGCAGGACTGGGACTCCATCGTGCCCCATACCCTCGAGGAGGCCTACGAGGTCGCCGACGCCATCGAGCGGCGGGCCTGGGACGAGCTGCCCGGCGAGCTCGGCGACCTGCTCTTCCAGGTGGTCTACTACAGCCAGTTCGGGGCCGAGGAGGGGCGCTTCGACTTCCACGAGGTGGTGCATGTCCTCACCGCCAAGATGCTGCGCCGCCATCCCCACGTCTTCCCCGACGGCACCCTGGCCTCGCGCCGCCCGCCCGGGGTCAGCGCCGAGGACATCGAGACCCGACAGGTCCACTCCCGTTGGGAGTCGCTGAAGGCCGAGGAGCGTGCCGCGCGGGCAAGCGACACACCCCCGGGTGACACGGGCGACAGTACCGCGGCCTCGGTGCTGGACGACGTCCCCCGGACCCTGCCGGCGCTCTCCCGGGCCGCCAAGCTCTCCAAGCGCGCCGCCCGGGTGGGCTTCGACTGGCCGGATGCCCGCGGCGTGCTGGCCAAGATCCGCGAGGAGCTCGACGAGGTGGAGCAGGCCCTGGCCGAGGGGGACCGCGCCCATGCCGCCGAGGAGGTGGGCGACCTGCTGTTCGCGGTGACCAACCTGGCGCGCACGCTCAAGGCCGATCCCGAGCAGTGCCTGCGCGCCACCAATGCCAAGTTCGAGCGGCGCTTCCGCCACGTCGAAGCGGCCCTGGCCAGCGCCGAGTTGCCGCTGGAGGAGGCCGGCCTGGCGGCCATGGAGCGGCACTGGCAGGCCGCCAAGCAGCTCGATCCCCCCGTTCAGGAACCGCCGCAAGGAGAGTCCCGGCCATGAGCCACGACCTGCACGAATCGCTGCGCGACAATGTCCGTATCCTGGGCGACAGCCTGGGCCGCACCATCGCCGATGACCTGGGCCCGGGCTTCGTCGACCGCATCGAGACCATCCGCAGCTTCGCCAAGCGCGGTCGCCAGGGCGAGGACGGCAGCCAGCGCGCGCTCATCGAGTACCTGCGCAAGCTGCCCGACCGCGACCTGCTGCCGGTGACCCGGGCCTTCAACCAGTTCCTCAACCTGGCCAACATCGCCGAGCAGCACTATCGGGCGCGCTTCCGCCGGGTCGAGGACTACAAGCCCGGTTCCCAGCCGGTGCTCTCCGAGCTGCTCGAGCGGGCGCGGGGCGAGGGCCACTCGCCGCGCAAGCTGGTGGAGACCCTCTCCGGCATGCGCGTCGAGCTGGTGCTCACCGCGCATCCCACCGAGGTCATTCGCCGCACCCTGATACAGAAGTATGACGCCATCGACGACTGCCTCACGGCCATCGAGTCCTCCGCGGACTACCCGGAGCGCGGGGCGCGGGCCCAGGGCCGCCTGGAGGAACTGATCAGCCAGGCCTGGCACACCGACGAGATCCGCCACGAGCGGCCGACCCCGGTGGACGAGGCCAAGTGGGGCTTCGCGGTGATCGAGAACTCCCTGTGGCAGGCGGTCCCCGACTTCCACCGCGACCTGGACAACCTGCTGCTGGAGACCGCCGGCGAGCGCCTGCCGCTGGATGCCGCGCCGATCCGCTTCGCCTCCTGGATGGGCGGCGATCGCGACGGCAACCCCAACGTCACCGCGAAGGTGACCCGTGAGGTGCTTCTGCTGGGCCGCTGGATGGCGGCGGACCTCTACCTGCGCGACCTGGAGCAGCTCAAGGCCGAGCTCTCCATGTGGAAGGCCAATAGCGCGCTCAAGGCCGAGGTGGGGGACGTCGCCGAACCCTACCGCGAACTGATCAAGCGCCTGCTGGCGAGGGTCGAGGCGACCCGCGACTGGGCCAAGGCCGAGCTCGACGGGCGCAGCTACGAGGGCGGCCCCATCATCGAGACCCGCGACCAGCTCTATGCCCCCCTGCTGGCCTGCTATCGCTCGTTGTGTGACGTGGGGCTCGACACCATCGCCAACGGCGTGCTGCTCGACACCCTGCGGCGCGTGGCGGTGTTCGGGGTGACCCTGACCAAGCTCGACCTGCGCCAGGAGGCCAGTCGCCACGCCCAGGTGATGGAGGAGCTCACCCATGGCCTGGGGCTCGGCCACTATCGCGACTGGAGCGAGGCCGAGCGCCAGGAGTTCCTGCTCACCGAACTCGCCTCGCGGCGTCCGCTGATCCCGCGGCGCTGGGAGTGTTCCGCCGAGTCCCGCGAGGTCATCGACACCTTCCGGGTGATCGCCTCCGAGCATCGCGAGGCGCTGGGGACCTACATCATCTCCATGGCCGGGGAGCCCTCCGACGTGCTGGCGGTGGCGCTGCTGATGAAGGAGGTGGGCGGCACGGTCAGCCTGCCCATCGCGCCGCTGTTCGAGACCCTCGACGACCTCGACCACGCCGGCGAGGTGATCGACCACCTGCTGGCGCTGCCGGGGTATCGTGCCCTGGCCGGCGACAGCCAGGAGGTGATGATCGGTTATTCGGACTCCGCCAAGGACGCCGGCCAGCTGGCCGCGGCCTGGGCGCAATACCGGGCCCAGGAGACGCTGGTCGAGGTCTGCGACCGCCACGGGGTCGACCTCACGCTCTTCCATGGCCGCGGTGGCACCGTGGGCCGCGGCGGCGGGCCCGCCCACGCGGCCATCCTCTCCCAGCCCCCGGGCTCGGTGAACGGCAGCCTGCGGGTGACCGAGCAGGGCGAGATGATTCGCTTCAAGTTCGGCCAGCCGGAGATCGCCCTGCGTTCCATGGAGATCTACGCCTGTGCGGTCCTCGAGGCGAGCCTGCTGCCGCCGCCGGCACCCCGGCCGGAATGGCGCGAGGAGATGGACCGCCTGGCCGAGGTGGCCCACGGCGCCTATGTGGGGGTGGTGCGCGAGGATCCCGATTTCGTCCCCTACTTCCGCGCGGTGACCCCGGAAGGCGCGCTCGGGCGGCTGCCGCTGGGCTCGCGTCCCACCAAGCGCCGCCAGGACGGTGGCGTGGAGACCCTGAGGGCGATCCCCTGGATCTTCGCCTGGACCCAGATCCGCCTCATGCTGCCGGCCTGGCTCGGCAGCGGCGAGGCCTTCAGCCAGCGGCTGGAGGAGGAGGGCGGTCTCGAGGTGCTGCGCGAGATGCGGGACCAGTGGCCCTTCTTCGGGACCTACCTGGACATGCTGGAGATGCTGCTGGCCAAGGCCGACGTGGGCATCGCCGCCTACTACGAGCACCGGCTGGTCGACGAGCCGGCCCTCAAGGCGCTCGGGGAGCGGCTGCGTACCCGCTTCGGTCGTCTCCACGCGGCGCTGCTGGAGGTGCTCGACCAGCAGGAGCTGCTGGAGAAGACGCCGCTGATCCGCCAGGCCATCGAGGTGCGCAACCCCTACATCGATCCGCTGCACGGCCTGCAGGCGGAGCTCCTGCAGCGTAACCGCGACGCCGACGGGGCGATCAGCGCCGACCTCTCCCGCGCGCTGATGGTGACCATGGCGGGAATCGCCGCCGGGCTGCGCAACACCGGCTGATTCCGGCAGCGCCTGGCTTCGCGAGGCGCTGTAAGACTGATACCCCTCTATGGTGTCGACGGGCCCTGATATTCGGCGCTTTCGATGCCATCGTTCACCGGCATCAGGTCGATGCTCTGTTCGACGAGAAGATAGGCCGGGCTGCGACTCGAACGTGGCCGCCTCGGGGGGACGCACACGTTGTCGCGTGCCCACTCGGCCAGGCTATCGGCAAACTGTTCTGGGAGCGGGAGACGGTCCTTGTCCTTCGCTTGGCTACAGGTTCCGGGCCCGGTTGATCTGCTGGGACAGGCGCATCGCCTCGTGTTCCTCCAGCTTCAAGAGTTCGCGAACGAGATCGCGGGTCTCGGGGATCTCGGCGCGTCCTTCCAGGTAGCGGTATAGCGCGATGACCTGATCGTGCAGCGAGAAGACTTCCCGGCTGATGTCTTCGAAGCCCATCTCGGCATAGGGCAAATTGCACGCCTGATGGGGTTTGATGGGCGCATGCGACAGATAGTCGTAGACCCAGGTGTTTAGGGCCTTGGGATCGGCCTGCTTCTCGAAGCTGGCCACGGTGTGCTCCAGGACCGCCTCGTGATCGGCGAGATACTCCAGCAGTGATTTGGCCCGTGCCTCCTCCTGCCGGGTGGCACAGTGTCTGAAGCACTCAGCCAACTGGGCATGCAGCTGGCGCGTCCAGTCGATCAGGTCATGAAAGGTCTCGATCTTCATTTATTGCTCTCCATTCGTGGGTTGCTCTATAGGTATTGGCTGTAAACCGGTCGGCTTCGACTGGGTCACTCGTTCTCGCTCCACCATCCCCCGCCGTAGAGGCTGCGAAACCCCATCTCGTACATGCTGTCGCGGGTCGTGCCGGCAAGCTCCAGCGTCGAGGCGATAGAGTCGCTCAACAGCGTCTCCCATTGCCGATAGGGGGTGTCACTATCGATCGGCGCCGGTGCGGTCTCTACCATCTCGGCCAGCCACTTCACACCGGTCATCCAGGGGGAGAAGCGTTCCGAGTACATCAGCCGGCTGGTCCGCGCCGGATGCAGTTGACGCAGCACCTCGGCTGACCAGGGGGTGGTGTAAAACCGCACCCAGGGCCCGACGAAGGTCTCGTAGAGGGCCACGTTGTGCTCGGAGAGGGCGCGCACCCGATCGAACGCCGGTGCCTGAGAGGGGTAATCCAGGTCCTCCACGCGGCGTTCCTCGAAATGCACCTGGAACTGGGGCTTGTGACAGTCGGGGTCGCCGGTGGGGTTATCGATGCGCATCTCGTAGAGGCCAGGCGCCAGGTCGTTCAGCTCGCCGACGCTCTCGAGGATGGCCCGGTGCTCGAGGCGCGCGACCTTGGAGGAGACGAAGATGCCCAGGTGCCCCACATGGGGATTGAGCAGGTAGACGATGCGCTGGTCGGCGGCCTTGAGAGCCTCCGTGCTCGGGTAGACCGCGGGGATCCAGTTGAGAGCCTGATGAGGCGGGCTGATGTTGTCACCGCTGGAGGCGAAGATCACCAATGGATTGCGGATACGCCGGAGATCGACGGTGAAGCCGGGACAAACCTTTAACTCCCCGCGTTCGAGCTGGTTGCCGATGAAGAGGTTCTCGACGATGGCGGTGATCTCTTCCTTGCTCAGCGAGTAGAAACCCGTCCACCAGCGCTCGAAGTCAAGAAAGCGTTCGCGCTGGCCGTCGATGTCGGCGAACAACTGATAATCCTTCTGCCACAGGGTATTGGCTGGCTTCAGCGATTCGAAGTTACTGGCCAGATAGGCGCCGTCGAAACGCCCGCCGCCCAGGTCCGCCAACAGGTGAATCAGCCAGGCGCCGCCCATCAATCCGCCGGCCAGCCGCATGGGATTGACGCCGGATTCACCCGACCAGTAGGAGAGCGGCGAGCCGTTGAGCACCGTCGGCCCCACCAGGCCCTCGCAGTCAGCGGAGAGCAGTGCGATGGCCCAGCCCGCCTGGCAATTGCCGTAGAGCACCGGCGGCTGGCCGGGGTGCCGCTCGGCCACTGTTTCGACGAAGCGGCGCAGGACGTGCAACACGTCCTCCAGCGTCTGCCCGGGGACGGGCTCGGGGAAGAAGATCACGAAGTACACCGGGTGCCCCTCGTGGAGCGCCATGCCCACCTCGGAGTCGCGCTTGAAGCCGCCGATGCCCGGGCCGTGGCCGGCACGCGGGTCGACGATCATCACCGGCGGCTTGCTGGCATCGAGGCAGTCCTCCAGGCAGTCATCCCCCACGCGTGTGACCCGCAGCAGGGCATAGTTGGCGGGGCGCTCCAGCCGGCGACCATCGAGGATCGTCTCGTAGTCGAAGTCGAGCAGCGGAGGCTTGCCGGCTCGCTCGTGTTCGAGCATGTTGTCCGCGCGCTCACGCAGGGTGTCCAGGTAGTGCACGCCGCGTTGCCACAGGTCGAGCTGATAGGTGAGCAGCTCCGCTGCTGGGGGGCTCAGGGCGGTGACCGGTTGGGGGCTGGGTGGACTCCCCTGATACGTGGCCTCTTGCGGGGCGGTAGTTTGGCGCTTGCTCGGGGCATGGCGAGTCGAGGGAGCCTTGGCAGTCGATGTCTTGGCGGTCATGGAGCGTTACCCCTTGTGGTCAGGATGTCGATGGTTCGGGATCGACGCCGATCTCGATCCGGGTATCGGACAGGAGGCGACGACCATGGTCGCGCCGACGAGGAAGCTCCGGCGTTTCATGATCGCCGTCTGGATTCGGATGGCGGGGCCGCCGAGTGGGGCGGTTGCCCGGCATCTCTGGTTTTCATCCTAGGTTGCCGGGGCAACGTCACCGCCAGCACCGCAGCGCCGATCAACGCCGCGATACCCGAGGCGGCCAGCACACCCTGGCGGGCCGCGGTCAAAGCCGCCGGCGTATCGAAGGCGAGCCCGGCGATGAACAGGCTCATGGTGAAACCGATCCCGGCCAGCACGGCCACCCCGTACAGATGGCACCACCCAACACCCGCGGGAAGCCGGGCGAGGCGCAGCCGAATCGCCAGCCAGGCGAGTGAGAAGACACCCAACTGCTTGCCCAGCAAGAGGCCGAGGGCCACCCCGAGAAAAACGTCGCCGAAGCCAGTACCTGCTACTGGCATCACGATGCCTGCGTTGAAGAAGGCGAACACCGGGACGACCCCGAAGGTGACCCAGCGCCGCAGGTCGTGGTAAGTGCGAGCCAGGGGCGAGCCCTCCTGCAGGCCATCCCGTGTTCGGGCTGGGATGGCCAGGGCGATGGCGACGCCGGCCAGGGTGGCATGGACCCCGGACTCGAGTACCGCTACCCACAGCACCAGCCCCAGCAGCACATAGGGCATGGCGCGCGTGACCTGGAAGCGATTGAGGAGGACGAATCCGGCAAGCGTCATACCGGCAATCAACAATGCCTCCCCGGCGAGGCGCTCGGTATAGAACAGCGCGATGATCGCGATGGCGCCGAGATCGTCGAAGACCGCCAGGGCCATCAGGAACACCCGCAGCGCGGGCGGCACGCGCTCGCCGAACAGTGACAACACCGCCAGCGCCAGCACGATGTCGGTGGCGGTGGGCACGGCCCAGCCATGGGCGGCGATCCCCTCGGTACCGTTGACGATCAGGTAGACCAACGCCGGCAGCAGCATGCCACCGGTCGCCGCGATCGCCGGCAGCGCCACCTGCCGGGTCGAGCCCAGCAAGCCGCCGAGCATCTCGCGCTTGAGTTCGACGCCCATCAGCAGGAAGAAGAACACCATCAGCCCGTCGTTGATCCACAGGATCAACGGCTTGTCGATGCCCAGGGTGCCGATCTGCACCGACACGGGCGTATGGTGCACCAGTTGGTAGACGTCGCGCAGTGGCGAGTTGGCGAGTATCAATGCCGCGAGCATGGCGCCGACGGTCACCAGGCCCGCCGCGCGCTCTTCGGCCCCCTGCCGTGCCAGTGTGGTCATCGTGGTTGTCACCTCCCGGAGATGGTCCTTACAGGCGCCAACCACTCGGACCCGCCACCCGCAGGCGCGGAACGAAGCGTGGCGTGCGGGCCGCATACGCCTGCCAGGTTTGATCGAACCGACGTGCCACCTCGCGCTCTTCGTGGATCGCCAGTCGCGAGTACATCCACACCAATACCGGGAACATGACCAGCGTCAGCAGGGTGGGCCACTGCAGCAGGAAACCGGCCATCACCAGCACGAAGCCGGCGTACTGGGGATGCCGCACATGGGCATAGGGCCCGGTAGTGGCCAGCTCCCCCCGCCGCTGGGCGGCATAGAGTGACCGCCAGCCGGCGGCAATGAGGGCGAACCCCGCAACGATGAACACCATGCTCAGCAGATGGAACGGCCCGAAGTGGGGGTTGGCCTGCCAGCCGAACAGCATCTCCAGCAGGTGCCCTGCATCGTGGCTGAACCAGTCCACTTCCGGGTAGCGTGACTGCAGCCAGCCGGAGAGGAAGTAGAGGGTCAGCGGAAAACCGTACATCTCCGTGAACAGCGCCACCAGGAAGGCGCTGAAGACCCCGAGCGAGCGCCAGTCCCGGCGCGTCTGCGGCTTGAAGAAGCTGAACGCGAAGAAGATGAAGATCGCCGAGTTGAGAATGACCAGGCTCCACAGGCCATAGGCGGGGACGTCATCACTCATCAGGTCCTCTCTTGTGATCACCCTGCCCGCCATGCCCGCCATGCATGAATACATGCATCAGCGGACAGGCGAGCAGGATCAGCCAGGGCAGGGCACCGAGCAGGTGCACCTTGTGCCCCTCCCAGAGCAGGAAGCCCATCACCGCCAGGGCGAGCGCCACCATGAGCCAGAAGGTGCCCTTGCTCGGCCGTCGGTCCAACCACCCCTTTTCATCATTCATGATCAGATCCTCACCCGGCGCAGGCGCAGTGAATTCATCACCACCGACAGCGAAGAGGCGCTCATCGCGAAGGCGGCGAACATCGGCCCGATCAGGATGCCGAGGAACGGATAGAGGATCCCGGCGGCGATCGGTACGCCGGCCCCGTTGTAGACCAGGGCGAAGAACAGGTTCTGCTTGATGTTGCGCATGGTAGCCAGCGACAGCTTGCGGGCCCGGACGATTCCGTCGAGGTTGCCCTTGACCAGCGTGAAGCCGGCGCTTTCGATCGCCACGTCGGCCCCGGTGCCCATGGCGATGCCGACATCCGCCTGGGCCAGGGCGGGGGCGTCGTTCACCCCGTCGCCGGCCATGGCGACCTTGCGGCCTTGTTCCTGCAATTCACGGATAATGCGCGCCTTGTCTTCGGGCAGCACGTCGGCGCGGATCTCGTCGATGCCCAGACGGCCGGCGACGGCACGGGCGGTACGCTCGTTATCGCCGGTGGCCATGATGATGCGAAATCCCAGCCGGTGCAGTGCCTTCAGGGCCTCGGGTGTGGTCTGCTTCACCGGGTCGGCCACGCTGACCAGGCCGGCGATCTGGCCATCGAGAACGACGAACATTACCGTTTCGCCCTCATCGCGGCGGGCGTTCGCGGTTTCGGAAATCCGTCCACCGTCGAGGCCCAGTTCGGCCATCAGCTTGGCGTTGCCGAGGGCCACCGACTGGCCGTCCACGACCCCCTTGACGCCCATGCCGGTCACGGCCTCGAAATCGGTAGCATCGGCGAGGGATACGCCGCGCTCCTCGGCGCCGGCGACGATGGCCTCGGCCAGCGGGTGCTCGGAGCCTTTCTCGAGGCTGGCCGCCAGGCGCAGCACCTCGGTCTCGTCATGCCCATCCTCCGGCAGTACGGCCACCAGCTTCGGCTTGCCTTCGGTCAGCGTGCCGGTCTTGTCGACCATCAGCGTATCGACCTTGGCGAAACGCTCCAGGGCCTCGGCATTCTTGATCAGGACTCCCAACTGGGCGCCGCGCCCGGTGGCCGTCATGATCGACATCGGCGTGGCCAGGCCCAGTGCACAGGGACAGGCGATGATCAGCACCGCGACCGCCGAGACCAGCGCATAGGACAGCGCCGGCGCCGGGCCCCAGATCGCCCAGGCAATGAAAGAGAGAATGGCGACACCGATCACCGTGGGGACGAACGTGCCTGCTACCTTGTCGGCGAATTTCTGGATCGGCGCGCGTGAGCGCTGGGCGGCGGCCACCATCTCGACGATCTGGCTGAGCATGGTGTCGGCGCCGACACGAGTAGCTTCCATGACCAGGCTGCCCGTGCCGTTGATCGTGGCCCCGGTGACCTTGTCGCCTTGGACCTTTTCCACCGGGACCGGCTCACCGGAGATCATCGACTCGTCGATCGAGGAGCGACCCTCGACGACCACACCGTCCACCGGCACCTTGTCGCCGGGCCGCACGCGCAGGTGATCGCCCACCTGCACGTCTTCCAGCGGCACCTCCTCTTCGCTGCCGTCGGGCCGGATCACCCGGGCGGTCTTGGCGGCCATGTCGAGCAGTGCGCGAATCGCCTTGCCGGTGCCCTCGCGCGCGCGCAGCTCCATCACCTGGCCCAGCAGGACCAGGGTCACGATCACCGCCGCGGCCTCGAAATAGACGCCGACGCTGCCGTCTTCCCGGCGGAAACCCTCGGGGAAGATGCCGGGCACCAGCACCGCGACGATCGAGAAGAGATAGGCCGCGCCGACCCCCATGCCGATCAGGCTGAACATGTTGAGGTTCCAGGTGCGGAAGGAATTCCAACCGCGCACGAAGAACGGCCAGCCGGACCACAGGATTACCGGCGTGCTGAGCACCAGCTCGATCCACATCGCGTTGCGTTCACCGAAGAAGTCGCGAATGGCCCCGAAGCCCAGGTAGGGGCTCATCGTCAGAATCAGGACCGGAAGCGTGAGCAGGGCCGCGACCCAGAAACGTCGGGTAAAATCGACCAGCTCGGGATTCGGCCCTTCATCGCCGACCGCCGCCGATTCCAGCTCCAGGCCCATACCGCACAGGGGGCAGGCACCGGGAGTGGTCTGGCGCACTTCGGGGTGCATCGGGCAGGTGTAGACGGCGCCGGCATGCCCTGCCGGTACCTTGTCGTACTTGCCGCCGCGAACCGGTTCGCTTCCCGCATGGCCGGTAGCATGCCCGTGACACTCGCCATGGCCATGGTCGTCATGCGTCTGTGAGTCGCCGCTTCCCACTGGCACGAGGTGCATGCCGCACTTCGGACAATCCCCCGGCTGATCGGAGACGACCTCGGGATGCATCGGGCAGGTGTACTGGGAAGACCCTTGATCGCTGGCGTTCATGGCGCCGGCATCCGTGCCTTCCTTCAGCTTGCCGTGATGCGAGTGCTCACGCCGCTTGATGTGCTGCTGAGTCATGAAGTCGTCTCCGTTACCTTCGTTGACTGGGGGTATCTCAGGGTCTTCCTTCCCGTGAGCGAGGGACGCCATGGTGCCCATGCAGCGTCGTCAATGTCGCAGATCGCGCCTGCGTTGCTCGTACTCCTCGCGGTCGATCTCGCCGCGGGCGTAGCGTTCTTGAAGAAGGTCCAGGGCCGTTGGTCGCTGTTGAGACATGGCCTCGCTTCGGTCCCGGGTCAGACGACGGACCAGGAGAACGGCCAAGGCAATGACGGCGCCCCAGAACAACACCATCATGAGCCCGCCGAAGAGCATATGCCCCCAGCCGTAACTCCCCATATACGCCATCATGTCGCCCCACATGGTCGGATCTCCTTTCATGTCGAATCCCCCTACCCTGCTGTCAGGCTACGGCCTGTGGGTGACCCAAGGGTCAAGATACAGAGAGGTGAAAGCCTGCGGCTCTTGATCCCGGTCAACTTTCGACATCTTCAGTGGCATGGAATCAACACCGCACGCTTGCGCTGAGGTGTGAATTCAGGATGTCAATGATCCCCCGGCTCATGAGGAGTATTGCGTGAGGTATCCGCTTGCTTCCGCCACTGCCCCCAGCGAGGAATCAACATCGGTACCCGCTGCTCAGAGGCGCGATAGGCGTCAGCGAACCGAGCCCGCATCTGCCGTTCCTCGCGGTGGGCCAGCCAGATATAGGCCAGCATGATCACGGGCAACAGGCCGGCCGAGGATAGCGTCAGTCAATGCACCACGCCTTCGCCGAACAAGGCGATCGAGTCCGGCTGGCAGGAGGGTACGCCCTACGTGCAGTCCTACCAGCCACTGGAGGCACAGGAGAACGGCATGGCAGTGGACGGCGATCCGTGGAAATGACGAAGGAGACGCTGCTTATGCGGTTCGGTTGGCCCCTCAACCGATTGTGGCCAGGGCCGGGAACCAGTCCACCAGAATGCTGGAGAGCCGGGTAAGCGTCCCCGAGACTATCAGCAAGCCCATGAGGACCAGGATCACGCCGGCGACAGGTCGCGCATAGGCACTCCACTTGCCGAGGCGGCCCCGGTAGTGGCTGAACTTGTTGAGCAGCAGGGTGCTGGCCAGGAAGGGCAGGGCCAGGCCCAGGGAGTACGTCGCCAGGTAGAGCATGCCGGCCTGTGCATTGGCAGTGGTCGAGGTGGCCATCAGGATCGCCCCCAGGATCGGGCCGATGCAGGGCGTCCAACCGATGGCGAAGGAGATGCCGAAGAAGGTCGCCGTCATGGGGGAACCCCCTCTCGGCTCGGGTGACCACTGGAAGCTGCGCTGCAGGACGGGTAGCCGGAACATGCCCGTCATGAAAAGGCCGAGCACGATGACGATGCTACCGGTGATCCAGTTGAGCTCCTGGCGATAGCCGCGCAGGAGCTGGCCAATGCTGGTGACACCCAGGCCCATCAGGATGAAGACCACGCTGAAGCCGAAGACGAAGAAGGTGCTCAGCAGCAACGCCTCGAAGCGCCGGTCCGCCTTGCCGGCACTGCCGCCGGTGACCACCGACAGATAGGCGGGCAGCAAGGGCAGGGTGCAGGGCGAGAAGAATGACAGCAGCCCGCCGAAGAGGGCGCCGATCAGGCCGATAGAGGAGAGCGTGTCCACGGGGCAATCTACCTGGATGCTATGAAGTGGAAGGATATCGACCGGCAACCGTCAGGGTTGCCGGTCTGGTTCGGTGAGGCAGCGCCTGCTGTCCGGCCCCTGTCCCTAGCGGTCCCAGGCGCAATCGGCCTGTGAGACGAGCCGCATCGCCTCGTGTTCTTCCGTCGTCAGCAGCGGCTGGAACCCAGGGCTTGCCTCGGGGGCTCGTCACTACCTTCCCGATAACGATACCGCTCCAGGTCCTGATCGTGGAAGGCGAACACTTCACGACGGGACTCGTCAATATTCATCTCGGCGCAGGGAAGGTCATACGCCTGCTGGAGAGAGAGGCACATAGGGCAGGCAGTCATCTTCACCTCGGTCGCGACACCTCGAGAGAGATCTGATGACCGATGCCCCCCAGTTCCACTGTCCGCAGTACCTCGAGGGAATCCGGGTCGAGGATCCACAGGTGGGGTTCTGTGCGGCTGGTGACTAGCACCCGCCCATCGGTGGCTGCCACGGCGAGATGGTAGGGGGCCGGAGACAGTTCAGCGCTATGTCGTGTTCCGTCCACGAGGGAGACCCTGACGATGCGGTTCTCGCCCTGACTCGTCGCATAGAGCCTCTGGCCATCCGGGCTCAGGTCGATGCCGTGAGGTGCCGCGCCGATCTCGTATTCTTCGGCCACATGCCCGGTCGGAAGATCCACCGCCATGACTCTCCCTCCCTCAACATCGTTGAGGTATAGGCGTGCCCCGTCCTCCGAGAGCACCATGTGCTCCGGGCTTCCGCCGACGTGGATATTACGTTGCACGAACCAGTGCTGAGTATCGACCTCGCTGATGGTGCCGTTACCCGCATTGCTGACCAGTATCGGGCCCCCCGCTTCCTGCTGAACCAGGTAGTTGGGGTTGGGCCCCGTGGGCAAGGAGGCTATCACCTGGCCGCTTTCCAGCGACACCACGCTGATGCCTCCGCCGGTGGGATGGGTCGAGACGGCATGGCGTCCATCGCGTGTGACCAGTACATGGTGCACGGGTGACGGCACCTCCAGGGTCCTGCTGATGCGGCTCGTGGCCGTGTCGGCGACGTAGAGCAGGCCGGTACTTGCTTCCTCCAGGGAGACCGTTCCGCCATTGCCATGATGGGCCGCGTGCTCGTCTTCCGTCACCCCTTCGGGGCGCGCGATCTCGCGACCGGACTCATGAGGGGTGAGACTGCCAAGGATGAGTTGCTGGCCGTCGGGCGTGAGGGCGGAGCCGTGCGTGTTGATCGTATCGGTCACGGTCGATACCACCTCCAGACGATCCAGGTCGATGATACCCACGGCATCTGCCGTCCCCATCGGCACGAATGCCCGGTCGCTGGCCGCCATGACGGCAGTCGAGGCTCCCAGGGCGACGCCGGCCATGAGATAAGCCAGCCACGGTCTCTGCAGAGAGTTCTTCATTAGATGCATTTCCTGGATGTTGAGGCCCCGGCGGGACGCAGGTGACTACCAGCAGGTGGTCGGAATGTCATGGGGGTGCTTGTGGGGTATACCATAGACCACTGGCGTGACCGCGCGCTTGATGCGTGTCAATTCAGAGGCTTCCGCCCCCGGTGTCTTCCTCGTGCAACCCGCAACGGGAATGGCCCCCGTCACCGCTGTGAGGAATTTGAAAAACGTGACTTGTATAACGAGCCGTGACGGTGCCGTCGGGAGTGATGGCCAGACGAGGGACGCCTTCGTTCGCGACGTAGGGGCAAATATCTAACGCCTGTACTCCCAAGGGACAAGGCCGATCGGGAATCCCGACCTTCGGAGATAAGTTCCTGCAGCGTGCTGTGATGACCCTGCCGGAGCCGCTCTACGAGCACGACTTTCGTGATTACTCGTATGACTTCCGGCCGTGGCGCCCGGCTCCCCATGAACAAGTCGGGTTGATCACACTGGATACCAGGTCCTGGGTGGGGATCGACGCCGAGTCTGTATTACCGGGCACCAGGTGCAGGATTGAATTTCATTACGCGATCCTTGTGACGTTAAAGTTTGGAGTCGATATCATAGCCAATGCCTTGCACTCCATCCGATGAATTCAGCCATTCGAGCGCTCAATGGCCGCCGCGACCAAGGTTCTCTCTGAACCTCAATCGACTCGTTCAAGTCAATCTCGAATATTGTCGCCAGGGCGGTGTTCAGTGACTGGCAGTCTACCGCCAGAGTGAGTTCGTAGTTGATGAACAGGCTTCGGTAGTCGAGGTTGGCAGACCCCACCGTACTCCAGTCGTCGTCCACGATAAGAGTCTTGGCGTGTAATACACGGGGCTGGTACTCGAATATCCGGATTCCTGAAGCCAGCAACCTGGAATAGGTCTCTCGTGAGGCCCACTGGACAAAAGGCACATCGTTCTTTCCCGGTACCAGCACTCTGACATCGACACCATCCGATGCCGCGCGGCACAAGTCACGCTGGGTTCCCGCATCCGGAAGAAAATATGGCGTGGTCAGCCATAGCCGGTTGCGTGCAGCCTTGAAACGGTCTTTCAGATGGCAGCGCAGGCGATAACGGCAGGTATGGCCGTGATTGGTGAGCAGCTCTATCCCGCCATGCTTACCACCACACTGCCACTTCAGATCTCCCTTTCCAAAAGACTCAAATGCTCTACGAGCATCGTCAACCACGGGGCCAACGATGCGGAAGTGGGTATCACGCCAGCGGGTGTCCCCGAACACTTGCCGCGAGTTGAGCTCCGTAATGTTGAAACCACCAAGATAGGCAACGTTGTCGTCGACGATGGCAAGCTTGCGATGATTGCGCCGGTGGAACAACCAGGGCTTGCGCCACTGCCAGGGGTGACACCATATGAATCTGACGCCCGCCTCCTTCAACCGGCGGGATGAACCTCCCGGGAGGCCGAAATGCGAACCCAATGCATCGACCCTCACCCGTACGTCCAGACCACGCTGGCTGCAATCACTGAGGGTCTTCATGAAGTCACGCCCAATAGCGTCATCGGCAAAGATGTAGGATTCGAGCCAAACCCGCCGCCGCGCCGAGGAAAAATCGGAAAGCATGGCATCGAACAGTGCGTCTCCCTCAATGAAAAGTCTGATGGTGTTATCTTCACACTCCGCGTTGCAAACGCCGCTACTGTTGCTGCCTGCTCTAATGGACCCTTGCGGCACCGTCATTTCTGTCACTCCTTGGGCCGAAGGCCGGCACTGGGAAAGCGTGCCTCGGGCTACACCGATAGTTGTCAAGAATTCTGTTGCCGCCGAGAACATTCCCGCCGCCCGGTCTTCTGGTTCGGTAGTGGCGATCTGAAGATTGAAGTGGACCCCCGGGGGCCGGACAACTCGCCCGGCGAATACGCGAACCTGCTAGCCCGAAAATTGCACCAGACATGCAAAAAGCGGCTGAAAATCGGTTATAATTCAAGCTACTACACAAGAATCAA
>NZ_JAWSUJ010000031.1:31270-41516 GCF_033549285.1 Halomonas sp. | reverse complement strand
GCGACACACGTGCACGTCGATGGAGCGGTCCAGGGGGGGCGCCGGTCGCCCGCGGGTCAGCTCGAAGAGTGCGTCCCGCGACAGCACCTGCTCGGGATGCGCAAGGAAGACCTGCAGCAGCTGGAAGTCCGCGCCGGAGAGCGGGAAATGCTGCCCCTCGGTGTCGACCAGCTCGCGGGTCAGGCGGTCCAGCCGCCAGTCGCCGAACGCCACCCGCCGCGCCTGGGCGGGATTCACCGGCTCCTCCTGGTGGCCCCTGGCGCGGCGCAGCACGGCCTTGATCCTCGCCAGCAGCTCGCGGGGGTTGAAGGGCTTGCCCAGGTAGTCATCGGCGCCCAGCTCGAGGCCCAGGATGCGATCGGTCTCGTCGGCGCTTGCAGTCAGCATGATGATCGGCACGTCGCTCTCGCGACGCAGCTCCCGGCAGAGGGTGAAGCCGTCGTCGCCGGGCATCATGAGGTCCACGACCAGCAGGTCCGGCGTCTCGACCTCGAGCAACCGGCGCAGCGCCACGGCATCCTCGGCCAGCAGGGCCCGCATGCCGTGGCGGCCGAGGTAGTCGGCCAGCAGCTCGCGGATCTCGGGGTCGTCGTCGACCACGATCAGGGTGGCGGGTGTGGTGGTCATGGCAGCGGCCTCAGGGCGAAGCGCGCGCGCAGCCGCTCGGCCACGCCCTGGCAGTCGTGATGGCCGATGCGCTCGGCCGCGGGAAGCCGGCCGGCCAGCTCGGGATGCGCATTGGCCATGACGTGAGCCTCCCCGGCCAGGGTCAGCATCTCGGTGTCGTTGAGGTTGTCGCCGAAGGCCAGGCACGCCTCGGGGCCGAGCCCCAGGCGCTCGAGCAGCGCGGCGAGGGCGGTGCCCTTGTTCACGCCCCCGGCCATGATTTCCAGCGACGTGGCCATCGACCAGGTCAGGTGCAGCCGCTCGCCATGGCGGGCGCGGATGGTCGCCGCCAGCCGCTCGACCTCGCCCGGCTCGCCGATATAGAGCACCTTGCCGACCCCCTCGCCGTCGAGTTCGCCGGGGTCGGCGACCCGGTAGCCGAAGCCGGTGTGGGCATGCAGCGCCAGCAGGCCGGGCGCCTCGGCATCGATCAGCCACTCGTGCTCCTGGTAGAGGTTCAGGCGAACCTCGGGGGGGCGCGGCAGGGCGATCAACTCCCGGGCCAGCGAGGCCTCCAGGTGGCGGGCGCTGACCAGGCGGTCCTCGGTGTCGTGGAGATAGGCGCCGTTGGTGCTGATCACGTGCACCGGCACGCCCAGGCGCTCGCGGAAGCGCTGCATGTCCCGGAAATGGCGCCCCGAGGCGAAGGCCAGGTGGTGGCCCTGCCCCGCCAGGGCCCGCAGGGTGTCGACGGTCGAGGGATGCAGGTCGTGGTCGGCCCCGAGCAGGGTGCCGTCGAGGTCGGAGACGATCAGTCGTGGGGTCATGGAGCCTTCCGCGTGTCGTGAAGCCCTCAGGCTACCGAAGGCGCCACCGCCTGTCTTCCCGGCCTCGCGCCGGCCGCCCCCGTCCTCGACAACCGTCCGGCGGGCCATCCTCCTCGCCCGCGACCGCGGCGCCTTCGCAAGCGATTGATTCCGCGTGCTGCCCCGGCATGGCGTTTGGCGCCGGGGTCGCGAATCCGTATAGTGGCCCCCCTACCCGCCAACCGATCGTGACCATGCTGCAGAACAACTCGGCGCTTGCCCAGCTCAAGCAACAGATCCGCTCCAACACCCCTCGCGTCGAGGGCGTGATCAAGGCCACCGACAGGGGCTTCGGTTTCCTCGAGACCGACGACGGCAACTCCTACTTCGTGCCGCCCCCCGCCATGAAGCTGGTGCTGCATGGTGACCGCGTCGAGGCCATCCTCCACGAGGAGGGTGACAAGACCTCGGTCGAGCCCGATACCCTGATCGAGACCGGCATGCAGCGCTTCATCGCCCGGGTGCAGAAGCGCGACGGTCGCCTGGCGGTGATTCCCGATCATCCCTCGATCAAGACCGCCCTCAAGGCGCGCATCAAGCGCAGCCTCGACGAGGCGAGCATCGCCGACGGCGACTGGGTGGTGGCCCGCCTGGTGCGCCACCCGCTCAAGCCCGACGACCGGGCCTTCTTCACCCAGATCGACGAGCTGGTGGCCAAGACCGACGACCCGAGCGTGCCGTGGCGCGTGACCCTGGCCCGCCATGCCCTGGAGCAGGAGTGCCCGGATGCCGGCGACGACTGGCCGCTGCGCGACGAGGGCCTCGAACGCGAGGACCTGTCCGCCGAGCCCTTCTTCACCATCGACGGCGAGAAGACCCGCGACATGGATGACGCCCTGCGCATCCGTCCCCGCGAGGATGGCGGCTGGTCGCTGACCGTGGCCATCGCCGACCCCACCGCCTACGTGGAGGAGGGGCATGCCGCCGACCTGGAGGCCCGCACCCGCGCCTTCACCGTCTACCTGCCGGGCCAGAACGTCACCATGCTCCCCGAGCAGCTGGCCGACGACCTCTGCTCGCTGTGGGAGGACAAGGACCGTCCGGTGCTGGCCTGCACCCTGGAGGTCGGCGCCGACGGCAGCCTCGGCGACTACCGCTTCTTCGCCGCCACCGCGCGCTCCCATGCCAAGCTCGCCTATGACCGGGTCTCCGACTGGCTCGAGGGTCAGGGCGACTGGACGCCAGCCGAGGCGATCGGCGAACAGCTCAAGGCCCTCGAGGCCATGACCGAGGCGCGCAGCGCCTGGCGGGCGGCCCACGCCCTGGTGTTCAAGGACCGGCCCGACTTCGTCTTCGACCTGGACGAGGCCGGCAACGTGCTGGACATCCGCACCGAGCATCGGCGCATCGCCAACCGCATGATCGAGGAGTCGATGATCGCTGCCAACGCCTGCTGCGCGCACCTGCTCGCCGAGCACGTCGGCCACGGCATCTTCAACGTCCACCGCGCCTTCGAACCGGAGAAGGCCGAGGCCGCCCAGGAGTTCCTGGCCAGCCAGGACATCCAGGTGGAGCAGGAGCAGCTCACCGAGCTGCCCCGCTACACCGAGCTCAAGCGAGAGCTCGAGGGCCGCGACGACGCCTGGCTGGATGCCCGCCTGCGCCGTTTCCAGGGCTTCACCAGCATGTCCGCCCAGCCCGGCCCGCACTTCGGTCTGGGGCTGGCCGCCTATGCCACCTGGACCTCGCCGATCCGCAAGTACGGCGACATGGTCAACCATCGGCTGATCAAGCGGGTCCTCAAGGGCGAGCAGGCCCCGGCCGAGGCCAGCCAGCAGCTCACAGAGCAGCTCACCGAGCGCCGCCGGCTGAACCGCATGGCCGAGCGCGACGTCAAGGACTGGCTCTACGTGCGCTACCTGACCCCGGCCGCCGAGGCCCAGGAGAGCTTCGAGGCCGAGGTCATCGCCGTCAATCGCGGCGGCATGCGGGTACGCCTGACCGCCAACGGCGCCACCGCCTTCATCCCGGCCCCGCTGATGCACAGCGACCGCACCAAGGTGGCGATCGACGACAAGGAGGGCCGCGTCCAGGTCGAGGGCGAGGAGCGCTTCAAGCTCGGCGACGTCATCCGCGTGGTGCTGACCGAGGCCCGCGAGGAGACCCGCTCGCTGGTGGGTCGCCCCGCGGACTGACCGCTCGGCAACGACAGGCAGCACAGGACGGCGACCCTCGGGTCGCCGTCTCTCGTTGCGGCTGTCGCAAAACTGTCGCATGGCCGCCCTAGGCTGGCAGGGCACATCCACGCCAGGAGGGCGCCTTGCATATCGTCGATGTCACCATGTTCCACGCGCCTGCCAGCGGCGGGGTACGCACCTACCTCGAGGCCAAGCATCGCGTCCTGGCCGCCCGGCCGGGACTGCGCACCAGCCTGCTGGTGCCCGGCGCCGAGCGCGGATCGCTCGGTGGGGTGCATACCCTCCCCGCTCCGCGGCTTCCCCTTGGCCAGGGCTACCGCTTCCCGCTGCGCCGCGCCCCCTGGCGCGATGCCCTGATGACGATGGCCCCCGACCTGATCGAGGCCGGCGACCCCTATGTCATCGCCTGGGCCGCCGCGGAGGCCGGCCAGGCCCTGGGGGTACCCACGGTGGGCTTCTTCCACTCCGACCTGCCGAGGCTGATGGGTGACCGGTTCGGCGCCGGCGTCCGCCTGCGCCTGCAGCGCTACGTGGGCGACCTCTATGGCCACTTCGACAGCGTGCTGGCGCCCTGCACCGCCATGGCCGAGCGGCTGGCCGACTGGGGCGTGCAGAAGGTGCGCGTCCAGCCGCTGGGCGTCGACCTCGAGGCCTTCCACCCACGGCACCGTGACCCCGGGCTACGTCGACGCCTGGGACTGGGCGACCACCAGCGGCTGCTGGTCTTCGCCGGTCGCCGCTCGCCGGAAAAGCATATCGACGTGCTGCTGGCGACCATGGCCCGCCTGGGTCCCGCGTATCACCTGCTGCTGATGGGCCCCGGCATGCCCACCCGGGTCCTCGACAACGTCAGCGTGGTGCCCCGCTACTGCCCGCCCGCCGAGGTCGCCACCGCCCTGGCCAGCGCCGATGCCATGTTGCATGCCGGCACCCGTGAGACCTTCGGCCTGGTGGCCCAGGAGGCCATGGCCTGCGGGCTGCCCGTGGTCGCCGCGAGGGCCGGAGCCTTGAAGGAGTATGTGCCGCTGGGTGCCGGGGTCCTCTGCCGCCCGCGGGACCCCGACGCCATGGCCCGCGCCGTGCGCGAGCTCTTCCTCAATGACCCTGAGTCCATGGGCCGACACGCCCGCCGGCACGTCGAGCGCCACTTCGACTGGGAGCGGGTCATCGATGACCTGCTGGGACACTATCGGCAACTGCGTCACGGCAGCGAGCGCCATGCGATCCACCGACGCGGCTGACCCTCGCCGGCCACTGCCGCGGTGGCGGCCGCTGCACGGCCTGTTGGTCGTGCTGGCGCTGCTCGCGCCCCTGGTGATCATGGCCTGGCTGGGGGGGCCGGGTGCCCTGGCAGCGGTCAATCGATTCCCGCTGGATGTTCTGGCCCTGATGCTGCTGATGGCAATCGTCTGCTGGAACCTCAACGCCGCCCGGCTGCGCCTGATGCTGGATGGCCGGACCGGCCGGCTCGGGCAGCGCGGCGCGCTGGGCATCGAACTGGCGTCCAAGTTCGCCCTGTGTGCCACCCCCGGGGGCAGCGGTGGGCCGGCCACGCTGCTCTTCCTGCTGGCGCAGCGCGGCCTGCCGGCCTCCAGGGGGGCCGCCGTCTTCCTGCTCGACCAGGGCTGCGACCTGCTGTTCTTCCTCTGCATGCTGACGGGGCTGGTGGCCTACTCCCTGCTGGGCGAGACCCAGTGGCCCCACCAGACGGTGGTCCAGATAGCCCTGTCCGCATTGGCTCTGGTGGCCGTCGGCGTCACGCTGGCGATGGGCTATCTGCCAGGGCTGCTGCGCTATACCGCATCGCCGGGCGCACGCTGGCTGAGCGGGTATCGGCGTCGCTGGCTTGCCCGCCGCCTGCTGACGTGTCGGCGGGCATTGCAGGCCACATTGCGGCTCCCCATCGCGACCCTGATGGCGATGCTGGGGCTCACCACGGCGCACTGGCTGTTGCGTTACAGCCTGCTCTACCTCGCGGTGCTGGGCGCCGGGGGAGACGTCGACTGGATATGGACCTTCCTGACCCAGATGCTGGCCATGGCCGCGAGCCAGTTCAGCTTTCTGCCCGGCGGCGCGGGTGCGGCCGAACTGGGCGTCGGCGGGCTGCTGCTGCCGCTGATGGAGCGCGAGCAGGCCGCTGCGGCGGTGCTGGTCTGGCGCCTGGTGTCCTACCACCTTTACCTGGTCGCCGGCGCACCGCTGTTTCTGCTCTCGGCCTACCGGCTGGTGCGGCGACCATCGCCAGAGCGAACGTAAATGCCTTCTCAGTTGTTGAAGCGACGCTGCTTCTCCGCGGTCCAGTCAATGGCCGCGGATCGCATGCCGTGCCCGCCCCGGTAAGGGGCATACGCCGGCGGCTCCCAACCTACCAGCAGTGACGGCTCCAACCGGAAGACCTCGACCCCGATGGGGTGGCAGGTTTCCAGGGGATCGCGGGCATCGGGGCCCCACAGGTCGACCGAGAGATCACCGCCCGGGCAGCACGACAGCGCGCAAAGCAGGTCGACCTCGGCGAACAGCTCGATATGGTCACCCTCTCGGGCCGGACAGGCCTTCATGAAGTACTGGTCATCGTCATTGAGCCCGGTACACTGGAAGACATTGAGCACGTCATGCACGTCGAACTCGGTGAGCCCGAAGGGCGCCACCGCACGCACCAGGTTGGAATGACAGTGATGGTCGAAGTCCTCGCCGGTCAGCAGCTTGTTGACGTAGGGATCACAGCGCGTACCCAGCAGGTCATGCACGCGCCCACCGTCATCGTCGATACCGTAGCTCGCCAGGGTATCGTCGATGATGGTCGCCATGGGCCGCAGATAGGGTAGCGTCGACCACAAGCGATCGAAGGTCGACACATGGGCCCGCTGCAGCTGGCGCGTACGTGAGGCCCAGAACCGCTCCCGCGGGTTGTGACGATGCCAGAGGTTCAGGTCTCCCACCTGCGGCCCCTCCAGCGTCGAGAGGCGCAGCACATGGCCGGCCGGCACCTCCCAGGCCAGCCCCTCGCGAATCGGAACGACCAGCTGATGAATACGCGTCCGCGCCTCTGGTGCCGTCAACCGGGCATAGAAGTCGCGATCGACGTCGAGGATGGAACCTTGTGTGGCGCGATAGGCGGCGGGCACCTTTGCCATGACCCTGTCTCCCTGGCTAATCGAGCGATAACCGACATGATAGCGGACTGCCCCCGAGGCCTCTCACCCCCTGCCAGATGACGCCTCAGCTCATGCTGCGCTCGTCCTGCCGATGACAGAAGAAGAAGCGCAGCATCTCCTTCGAGGCATCGGGCCCCCTGGGATCGGTATGGCTTCCATGCGTGCTCCCTCCCAACCAGGCATGACCCGCCCCGTGTACCTGCCACTTTTCCAGGCGTGGCTCGCCCTTCCCATCGTGATGCGTGGTACGGGTATAGGCATGACCGTCGGCCACCTGCCCCTGCTCAACCGTGACCCTGCCGCTGCTCTCACGGTGGCTTGCCGTCTCGTCCTCTCTAAGCGTGGCGGCATACTGGGCAGCAACGCGATCCGCATTGCTGGGGTGCACGGTCGTGTCCCGGTCACCATGAAAGATGATGGCAGGCACCTCCGACGCCCACCCGGAGGCTCGCGCTGTGCCGCCCCCAGCGAGGGAACCCGTGCCTCCCTGCATCGCCGCCAGGGCATCGGGAAGCGTCTGGGCAACGCCATGGGGCAGTCCGGAATGCACGCCCACCGCCGCAAAGAGCTCCGGATAGGTCATCGCCAGCGTGGTTGCCATGGCCGCGCCCGCCGAGAGGCCCGCGACATAGACCCGGCTCGCATCAAGCCCGTGCGTGTCGATGACCTGACGCGTCATGCCGGCAAGGATGGCTGGCTCACCGCCCTCGCGTTGCTGGTCCTCGGCCTTGAACCAGTTCCAGCACTTCGAACTGTTGGCGGTCATCGGCTGGGCCGGATAGAGCACACAACACGGCTGCTCTTCGGCCAGCCGGTTCATGGTGGTTCCGGCAGCAAAGTCGTCAGGATCCTGCGTGCAACCATGCAGCATGACCACCAGCGGCAGTGCCTGCCCGTGATAGCCGCTGGGGAGATACAGCTTGTACTCTCGCGTGCCGGCATGATTGGTAAAGGAACCGGCGGTGAACGTGCCGGGCGCCGCTGTCTCGCTGGTGTGCCGTGCCTGCTCGGGCCGAGCCACGGTCTCACGCAACTGGCGCCACTTGTCGCGCCAGGCAGAAGGCACGCCGACATCACTGCCCGGGAAAGTCCCCGTGGTCGCCTGACGAGCATGGCCATACACCGAGGAAGGTGCCGCTCCCGCTGACGGCTCCGCTCTTCGGTGCGAGCCCGTCTCAGCAGACGCTGACCTCGATGCCGGCGCCTCCTCCTCGCGGACCTGGCAGGTCCCCTCGAAGGTATGGCCCGCGCGGCAGGATTCATCCGGCGTTGCCTCGTCTCTCGTCCCACTCTTCCCACCTGGCTGCCCACCAGGCACCACGCCCTGGAGGATGGCCATGGCCTCGTGCAGCTTGCCGGCACGAGTGAGCCGCGTCGCCTCTTCCATTCGTCGCGTCATGGTGGCGTCGATCATCGTCGCTGTCCCTATGCAGTGATTCAGTGGATTCGATCCGCCAGGGCGGCCTTGACCGCCGCGCTGGCATGCAGGGCGCCCAGCACGACCACCGACTCGATGGTGGCACGGGCAAGCTCCGGTGAGACGTCGTCGGCAATGCTGACCATGCCCAGGACCTGTATCTGCAATGTCTCGCCCGCCGACTGGAGGGCTTCCAGATCCGCGCGGCTGTAATGCTCGAGCCCCAGCACGAAGGCCTTGCGGGTCACGGTTTCCCTGACCACCTCGGCATGGGTCGCCAACTGGTTACGGATGGCCGTGCGGATCAGGTCGGTCCGGTTGGAATAGAAGCCTTCCTGGACCAGCAGATCGATCTGCCCCAGGTCGACGACGCCCAGGTTGATGGTGATCTTCTCGCTGGAGTCGCCGGTCTTGCGGCGCAGCTCATGCACGCTCATGCGGGATACCTCAGTTGACCCAGGAAGGGGACTCCCCTCCCAGTTGTCTATGACCATCTTCTTGGAAGCTATATACCATCCATGTAGATGGCATAGTAGGCCAGCCGGGGCAGTAGTCAAGTCGCGAGCAGACGAAAACGGCCCACCTTGTGGTGGGCCGTCTTGCATATGGCGGAAGTGGAGCCGCTGGCAATCTAACGCGAATGACAACAAGGGCACCCAGCGAGTACCCTTGAAGAACGTCATGCCCGGACGCAGCGCCACGTATTTACCAGCTCGCCGGCTGGTCGCTCGTTATAGCATCGGGGGTGCCTAATCGGCCCGCATGGCCCGCGAGAGCATGTCCTCCAGCGGCCTGAGCAGGTAGCCGGCCAGGGTGCGCTCGCCGGCCTGCAGTCGCACCTCCGCCGGCATCCCGGCCCGCAGCGGCATGGCCTCGAGACCCGCCCCCGCCGCTTGTGACGCGAGCCGGACCCGAGCCCGGTAGAAGCGACGCCCCGAAGCCTCATCCCGCTCGCTGTCGGCGGCGACCCGCACGACCCGCCCATCAATGCTCCGGGTACGACGCCGGTTGTAGGCCGTGAAACGTATCTCGGCGGGCTGCCCCACGGCCACCCGGTCGATGTCGTGGTCGGCAACCCTCGCCTCGACCACCAGGGGATCCGACTCGGGCACCAGTTCCAGCACCCTGGCCCCCGGCTCGATGACCGCGCCCGGCGCATGCACGGAGAGGCCGACCACGCTCCCCGAGACCGGGGCCGTGACCACCGCCCGCCGCCGTTGCTCCTGGAGCCGAGCCAGGCGCTCCTCGGCATCGGCGACCCGCCGGCGCACCGCATGGAAGGCCTCGCCGACCTCTTCCCGGAAGGCCTCGCGGCGCCGTTCCATCTCTCGGGCATTCTCAGCGATGCGTGAGGCGAGGCGAATCCGCTCGAGGCGGTAACCCTCGACGCGCCCCTGCTCCTCCAGCAGCTCCCGCTCCAGCTCGTTGAGCCGCTGCCGGTCACCCAGCCCGTCCCGGTAGAGCGAGTCCAGGGCCTCGACCTCCTCGCGCAGGCTGTCGAGCCGGCGCGCCGCGAACTCCGCCTGGCTCGCGAGCCCCGCGATACGCTCCCGCAGCCGGTCATTCTGCTGCGCCAGTGCCTCCCGCTCCTTCTCCTGGGAGAGGCGTCGAACATGGAAGAGCCCGAGCTGCACCGCCATGATGCGGCTGGCCTCCGGGCCCCCGGCCTCGACCAGCGCGGGCGGAAAGCCCGGGCGCGCCTCGCCGCCCTGCTCGGCCGCCAGCCGCGCCTCGGCAGCCAGGGCCAGGCGATAGCGGGTGCGGGCGACCTCCAGCCGCCGCTCGAGCAGGGCAGTCTCCAGCACCACCAGCGGCTCGCCCTGCGCCACGCGGTCGCCCTCCGCAACGACGATGCGGTCCACGACACCGCCGGTGGGATGCTTCACGACCTTGTTGGAGGAGGCGGCCACCAGCTGGCCATGAGCGATGACCGCCACCGCCAGGTCGGCCGTCACCGCCCAGCCGCCGATGCCCCCAAGGCAGAGCAGCAGCACGAGCAGGCCGAAGCGGCGCGGCCAGCGGTCATCGACCGGCGGCGACGGCACGCCGTCGGCGTCGTGATCC
>NZ_JAWSUJ010000031.1:0-31260 GCF_033549285.1 Halomonas sp. | reverse complement strand
TCATGGGGCATCACTCGCCGGCGCTCGCTGACGCGCCGCGGCGAGACGCGCCAGTACCCGCTCCCTGTGACCATGGAGAACGACGCGACCGTCTTCGAGCACCAGCAGCGTGTCCACCTGGTGGAGTACCCCCGTGCGGTGGCTGATCACCACCAGGCTGACGCCCTCCGCCCGGAGCCGCTGCAGGCTTCGGGACAGGGCTCGCTCGCCCTCCAGGTCCAGGTTGGCATTGGGCTCGTCGAGCACCACCAGCACCGGGTCGCCATGCAGGGCCCGCGCCAGGCCGAGGCGCTGGCGCTGGCCGGTGGAGAGCTCGCTCCCCGTGGCCGAGAGCCGGGTGTCATAGCCATCGGATAGGCGCAGGACCGTCTCGTGCAGGCCGGCGCACCGGGCCGCCGCGATCACCCGCTCGGACCTGACCTCCCCGAACCGGGCGATGTTCTCGGCGATGGTGCCGTCGAAGAGCTCGATGTCCTGAGGCAGGTAGCCGATGTGGGGACCGAGCGCCTCGCGGTCCCAGCGGGCGATGTCGGCGCCATCCAGGCGTACGGTCCCCACCTGGGCGGGCCAGATGCCGAGCAGGACGCGCACCAGGGTCGACTTGCCCGAGGCGCTGGGCCCGATCACCCCGAGCTGCTCGCCCGGGGCGATGGAGAGGCTCACGCCTCGCAGTACCGGTTCCCGACTGCCCGGCGGAGCGGCGGTGACGGCCTCGGCCACCAGGCGGCCAGACGGTCTCGGCAAGGCCATCCGCTCCCCTTCCGGGTCGCCATCGGCCAGCAGCCTCCGGAGGCGATGGTAGGCTGACCGAGCATTCACCAGGTCGCGCCAGTGGGATGCCACCTGGTCCACCGGGGCCAGGGCACGTCCCATCAGGATGGAGGCCGCGATCATCATGCCGGGCGTGATCTGCTCATCGAGCACCAGCAGGGCCCCGAGACCCAGGATCAGGGACTGGAGGAGCAGCCGCAGCACGCGGGTCAGGCCGGAGAGGAGCCCCGCCCGGTCGCTGGCACGAGACTGGGCAGCCTGCCAGCGCCGCTGGTCGCCCCGCCAGCGCCGGCCGAGGGCGGGGCCCATTCCCATGCCATGCAGCACCTCGGCATGGCGCAGGCTGGTCTCCGCCCTGCCCCGCGCCATTGCCTGCTCGGCGCCGGCCGTCTGGAGCAGCCCGCGGGTGAGTCGCTCGGCAAGCAGGAGCAAGAGCAGCAACACGCTTCCCGAGAGCAGGGCGAAGGTGCCGAGCCAGGGATGGAACAGGAACAGCAAGGCCAGGTAGAGCGGCACCCAGAGGGTATCGAACAGCGCGACCAGACCGCCGCCGGCCAGCGCCTGTCGCAGGGCCGCGAGGTCATCGAGCGGCCAGGCAGTGGGCGCGGCCTGTCGCAGGGCGCGCGTCACCATGGTCTGGTGGAGCCCCTCGTCCAGTCGGGTCTCGAGTCGGTTACCCACCCGGACCAGCACCCGTGCCCGCACCCCCTCCAGCAAGCCCATCACCGTGAAGAGGAAGAGCACCGCCAGGGTCAGCAGCAGCAGCGTCTCGCGGCTCCCCGTGGTGATGACACGATCGTAGACCTGCAGCATGTAGAGCGCCGGGGTCAGCATCAGCAGGTTGATCATCAGGCTGAACCCGCCTACCCACAGCAGAGAGCTGCGACAGGCACGCAACACCCTTGCCAGGGCTGGTGGTGCTGGTCCCTTCATATGTCCTGGAGCATGAATTGACCATTAATCATTGTCTTTCGAAGCCAACATTTCTACATTAATGGGCGATAATACTTCAAACCTATCATGGATTTATTCACCGATTTTCATGCATTAACTGTTACTAATCAGCGACACAACTAGCTGATTACTGACGCCATGATCCTGTAATCGGCCAATACATTCGCAACACGAACCGTCTCAAAACTGCGACAAAATGGAGTCGACCATGGCCTCCACCTACGATATCGCTACCGACACCTCGGCCGAGGAGATCAACAACCTGATCCGTGATGCCGAGCCGGGATCGACCCTGAAATTCGCTGCCGGCAACCACCACCTCGACAATGCGCTGCGGGTCGAGCGCTCGGACATCGCCCTGGTGGGAGCCGGCTCCGGCGACACCACTCTGACCTTCAGCGACCGCGCCCTGGAGCGAAACGATGACCATGCCATCCACTTGGACGGTTTCCGCACTCGCTTCCAGGGCCAGCTCGAGGCCGGTCTCGACGAGGGGGACCGGCGCCTCTCGCTGGATCGCGACCATGGACTGGCGCCGGGTGACACCCTGAGGCTCTGGCAGGACAACGACGATGCCTTCTTCGATGCCATCGGCGATACTTCCTGGCGGCGGGTGGAGTATGCCGAGCTGCGCACCAGCATGGCCCGGGTCGAGGCCGTGGAGGGCAACGAGGTGGTGCTGGACCGCGGGGTGCACTTCGCCTTCGAGGCAGGCGAGACCCGGCTGGCCCGCCTGGACAGCGTCGATGACGTCAGGCTGGAGGGCTTCACCGTCAACTTCGAGCTGGGCGAGCCCGAGGCAGGGCAGTTCACCAACACCCGGGAGGCGCTGAGCGGCTATGATGCCGTGCTGCTGGAGGGCACCGTGGGCACGCAACTGGCCGACCTCGAGGTCCGCGATGGCCCCTCCACCGCCTTTCGCTTCTCCAAGACCCTGGACCCCGTGGCCGAGGAGATCACCGCCCAAGGCGCCTTCAACAAGGGCAGCGGCGGCAACGGCTATGCCGTGGAACTCCACGAGAGCTATGACGGCACCTTCACCGGTCTCGAGGATTCCGGCATGCGTCACGGCCTGACCTTCGCCTCCTGGCGCTCCTCGGTGGGCAACGACATCGAGGTGGCCTTCACCGATCGCGATATCAACTTCCACGGCGGCCAGGATCACGACAACCGCGTGCGGGTCGAGCAATCCATCCGCGACCCCGATACGGACGATCTCTCCCCCTCGCTGTGGATCAACCAGGGAGGCGAGAGTTTCGGCGCCATCACGGACGCCGAGGAGAACGAGGTGATCTTCGACTACCTGATCGGCTCCCGCCGCTCGGATGAGATCGAGGGGTCCGACGACGGCGTCTACCTGAATGGCGGCCCGGGCCACGACAGCCTCACCGGCGGTGCCGGCAATGACATCCTTCAGGGCGGCCCCGGCAACGACTGGTACGACGGCACCGACCTCCTCGATGGCGGCGCGGGGGTAGACACCGCCCGCTATACCGAGGACTACGACGACCACCAGGTGCTCATGGGCGACGGGGAGACCCTCATCCTCGGCCAGGGCAGCCAGGACACCCTGGTCGAGATGGAGTTCGCGGTGTTCGGGGACGGCACGACCCTGCACCTGGCCTCGGGCAATGCCTTCCGCGGCGAGCCGCTCGCGCGCCCCGAGCCGGATGCCGTGCTGGAGGGTGATAACCTGCTGCCGGGGGTGATCGATGAAGGCACCGAGCTGCTGGTCACGGGCAATACCACCAGCAGCTGGTCCTCGGGCTATGTGGCGGAGCTCTTCGTCCAGAACCTCTCCGACGAGGAGATCGTCGACCCTCGGGTACGCTTTGACCTGCCCGCCGAGATCGACACGGTGTGGAACGGTCACGTCGAGAGCTCCGACGGCGGCTATCGCGTGCGTGACGATGATCCCGGCACCCTGGAGCCCGGCGAGGCCTGGCGCTTCGCCTTCAAGGCCTACGGCGACGACCAGTCCCTGCCGGATACCCTGCAGGCCGAAGCCAATGGCAACGGCCTTCAGGTCCAGCTGCTGGGTATCGACGACAGCCCGGTCGAGGAGGTGATCGGCTGAGCCGAGATGTCGGCCGGCCACACGCGCGAAGAGGGCACCCGAAGGTGCCCTCTCGCGTTGCCGCCTGCTGTAGGTGAACGGCTTACCAGCCGGTCGCTTCCTTCAGCGCATCGCCGATCTCGGCCAGCGAACGAACGGTCTTCACGCCTGCGGCTTCCAGGGCGGCGAACTTCTCGTCCGCGGTGCCCTTGCCGCCGGCGATGATGGCACCGGCGTGGCCCATGCGCTTGCCGGGAGGCGCGGTGACGCCGGCGATGTAGGAGACCACCGGCTTGGAGACGTTGGCCTTGATGTAGGCCGCCGCCTCTTCCTCGGCAGTGCCGCCGATCTCGCCGATCATCACGATCGCCTCGGTGGCCGGATCCTTCTCGAACTGCTCGAGGATGTCGATGAAGTTGGAGCCCGGGATCGGGTCGCCGCCGATGCCCACGCAGGTGGACTGGCCGAAGCCGTGGTCGGTGGTCTGCTTGACGGCCTCATAGGTCAGGGTGCCGGAACGCGACACGATGCCGACCTTGCCCGGCTTGTGGATATGGCCCGGCATGATGCCGATCTTGCACTCGCCCGGGGTGATCACGCCGGGGCAGTTCGGGCCGATCAGGCGCACGCCCAACTCGTCGCACTTCACCTTGACGTCGAGCATGTCCAGGGTCGGGATGCCCTCGGTGATGCAGACGATCAGCTTGATGCCGGCGTTGGCCGCCTCGAGGATGGAGTCCTTGCAGAACGGGGCCGGCACGTAGATCACGCTCGCCTCGGCGCCGGTCTCGGCCACGGCTTCCTTGACGGTGTTGAACACCGGCAGGCCCAGGTGCTCCTGGCCGCCCTTGCCCGGGGTCACGCCGCCGACCATCTGGGTGCCGTAGGCGATCGCCTGCTCGGAGTGGAAGGTCCCCTGTCCGCCGGTGAAGCCCTGGCAGATGACCTTGGTGTTCTTGTCGATCAGGATGCTCATTACTTGCCCTCCGCTGCCTTGACGACCTGCTGAGCCGCATCGGTCAGGCTGGTAGCAGCGATGATGTTCAGACCGCTGGACGCCAGCTTCTCGGCACCCAGCTCGGCGTTGTTACCTTCCAGACGCACCACCACCGGCACGTTGACCCCGACCTGCTCGACGGCACCGATGATGCCCTCGGCGATCATGTCGCAGCGCACGATGCCGCCGAAGATGTTGACCAGCACGGCCTTCACGGAATCGTCGGAGAGGATGAGCTTGAAGGCCTCGGCCACGCGCTCCTTGGTGGCACCGCCGCCCACGTCGAGGAAGTTGGCCGGCTGACCACCGTTGAGCTTGATGATGTCCATGGTGCCCATGGCCAGGCCGGCGCCGTTGACCATGCAGCCGATGTTGCCTTCCAGGGCTACGTAGTTCAGCTCCCAGGCGGCCGCCTCGGCCTCGCGCTCGTCTTCCTGGGACGGGTCGCGCATCGCCTGCAGGTCCGGGTGGCGATAGAGGGCGTTGCCGTCCAGGTTGATCTTGGCGTCGAGGCAGTGGAGATTGCCCTCGTCGGTCACCACCAGCGGGTTGATCTCCAGCAGCGCCAGGTCCTTGTCGTGGAACAGCTTGGAGAGGCCCAGGAAGATCTTGGTGAACTGCTTGACCTGGTTGCCAGTGAGGCCCAGGGCGAAGGCCAGCTCACGTGCCTGGTAGGGCTGGGCGCCGACCAGCGGGTCGATCTCGGCCTTGAGGATCTTCTCGGGGGTCTCTTCCGCGACCTTCTCGATCTCCACGCCGCCCTCGGTGGAGGCCATGAACACCACGCGGCGGGTGCCACGATCGACCACCGCGCCCAGGTAGAGCTCGTTGGCGATGTCGGTGCAGGTCTCGACCAGGATCTTGGTGACCGGCTGACCGTTCTCGTCGGTCTGGAAGGTCACCAGGTTCTTGCCCAGCCAGGACTCGGCGAAGGCCTGGGCCTCCTCCGGGCTCTTGATCAGCTTGACGCCACCGGCCTTGCCGCGGCCACCGGCGTGGACCTGGGCCTTGACCACCCACTTGTCGCCACCGATCTTCTTGCAGGCCTCCGCGGCCTCCTCGGGGGTGTCGACGGCGAAGCCCTTGGAGACCGGCAGGCCATAGTCGGCAAACAGCTGCTTGCTCTGATACTCGTGAAGGTTCATCGATTCATGCCATTGGTTGCATGTGACTCGAACGATGACACGGCTCGCGGCCTCTGGGCAGCGGTCGCCGTGTCACCACCGTTCGCTTCCGATACTTGGCCGGAAGCGATGCGCCACCTGCCGGTGGCGCTTGTTGTCCTTACTTCTTCTTCTTGCGGTTGGCCATGTGGATGGCATGGCCCTCCACCGCCAGGGCGGCCTCGTGCACCGCCTCCGACATGGTCGGGTGGGCGTAGCAGGTCAGCGCCAGGTCCTCGGCGCTGGAGCCGAACTCCAGGGCGATCACGCCCTGGGCGATCATCTCGCCGGCGTGCTGGCCGACGATATGCATGCCCAGCACGCGGTCGGTCTCGGCATCGGCGATGATCTTGGCCTGACCCTCGGTGGCGTTGTTGGCCATGGCGCGGCCGCTGGCGGCGAACGGGAAGGCACCCGTCTTGACCTCGATGCCCTTGGCCTTGGCCTCCTGCTCGGTCAGGCCCACCCAGGCCACTTCCGGGAAGGTGTAGATGACGTTGGGGATGGCGTCGTAGTTCATCTCGGCCTTGTGGCCGGCGATGATGTCCGCGACCATGATGCCTTCCTCGGAGGCCTTGTGCGCGAGCATCGGGCCGCGCACGCAGTCGCCGATGGCGTAGACGCTCGGCACGCTGGTGCGGCACTGGTCGTCGACGTGGATGAAGCCGCGCTCGTCAGTCTCAATGCCCACGCCTTCGGCAATCACGCCCTTGGTGTAGGGCTTGCGGCCGACGCAGACGATCAGCTTGTCGAAGGTCATCTCCTGCTCGCCCTTGGCGTCGGTGTACTTGACGACCACCTCCTCGCCCTTGACCTCGGAGCCGGTGACCCGCGCGCCCAGCTTGATGTCCAGGCCCTGCTTCTTGAGCAGCTTCTGGGTCTCCTTGGCGATGGCCCCGTCGACCATCGGCAGGAAGTCATCCATGGCCTCGAGCACGGTGACCTCGCTGCCCAGGCGGTTCCAGACGCTGCCGAGCTCCAGGCCGATGATGCCGGCACCGATCACGCCCAGGCGCTTGGGCGTCTCCTGGAACTCCAGGGCGCCGGTGGAATCGACCACCAGACCTTCCTTCAGCGGGGTCGGCGGGATCTCCACCGGCACGGAGCCGGCCGCGACGACGATGTTGTCGGCGTCATAGGTGGTGGCCTTGCCGTCCTGGTCGGTCACCTCGACCTGCTTGGAGGAGACCACCTTGCCGGTGCCTTCGATGGCCGTGACGCCGTTGGCCTTGAACAGACCGGAGATGCCGCCGGTCAGGTTCTTCACGATCTTGTCCTTGCGGGCCATCATCTTCTTGACGTCCATGTTGACGTCACCCGCCTCGATGCCCATGTCGGCGAAGTCGTGCTTGGCCTCGACGAACTTGTGGGAGGCCTCGAGCAGCGCCTTGGACGGGATGCAGCCCACGTTCAGGCAGGTGCCGCCGTGGACGACCTTGCCTTCCTTGCCGATCCACTTCTCGACACAGGCGACCTTCAGCCCCATCTGGGCGGCGCGGATGGCGGAGACGTAGCCGCCGGGGCCCGCACCGATCACGATCACATCAAACTTGTCAGCCATGTTGGCTCCTTCGTTGCTTGTCGCTGAAGAACGTAGTGGGTCCCGCGGCTCAGATGTCCAGCAGCAGGCGTGCCGGATCCTCGAGCAGCTCCTTGATGGTGACCAGGAACTGTACCGCATCCTTGCCGTCGATCATGCGGTGATCGTAGGAGACCGCCAGGTACATCATCGGGCGGATCTCGACCTTGCCGTTCACCGCCATGGGGCGCTCCTGGATCTTGTGCATGCCCAGGATCGCGGTCTGCGGCGGGTTGAGGATCGGCGTGGACATCAGCGAGCCGAAGATGCCGCCGTTGGTGATGGTGAAGGTACCACCCTGCATCTCGTCGATGCCGAGCTTGCCGTCACGGGCCCGCTTGCCGAAGTCGACGATGCCCTTCTCGACGTCGGCGATCTTCATGCTGTCGGTGTCGCGCAGCACCGGCACCACCAGGCCACGGTCGGTGGAGACGGCGACACCGATGTCCTGATAGCCGTGGTAGACGATGTCGGTGCCGTCGATGGAGGCGTTGACGTCCGGGAAGCGCTTGAGGGCCTCGCTGGCCGCCTTGACGAAGAAGCCCATGAAGCCGAGCTTGACGTCGTGGGCCTTGAGGAAGGTGTCCTTGTACTGGGCGCGCAGGTCCATCACCGCGCCCATGTCCACCTCGTTGTAGGTGGTGAGCATGGCAGCGGTCTGCTGGGCCTGGACCAGGCGCTTGGCGATGGTCTGGCGCAGGCGGCTCATCGGCACGCGCTTCTCGGGGCGCTCGCCCTCCACGGCCGGGGCCGCGGCGGCGGCGGCCTGGGCACCACCGGCCGGCTTGGCCGCCTTCTTCGCGGAGCCTGCCTTCACGGCCTTCTGCACATCCTCCTTGAGGATGCGGCCGCCCTTGCCGGAGCCCTCGATGGCATTGACGTCGAGGTCATGCTCGGCGACCAGCTTGCGCGCGGCCGGGGCGAGGATCTTGTCGCCCACCTTCTCGTCGCTCGCGCCGTCGTCGGCGGAGGCAGGAGCCTTCTCCTCGCTGAGCGCGGCAGCAGCGCCGCCGGCGCCTTCGCTGAAGGTCGCCAGCACCTGCTCGGAGGTGACCTGGCTGCCCTCCTCGGCCTTGATCTCGGCGAGCGCCCCGTCGGCCGGGGCGACGACCTCAAGCACCACCTTGTCGGTCTCGATCTCGGCCAGCACCTCGTCGCGCTTGACCGCCTCACCGACCTGCTTGTTCCAGCTGGCCACGGTGCCTTCCTGGATCGACTCGGGGAAGGTCGGCGCCTTGACCTCGTGGGTCTTGCCGCCGGCCGCCGGCTTGGCCTCTGCGTCGTCCTTCTTCTCCGCCTTGGCATCGTCCTTCTTCTCGGCCTTCTCGGCCGCCGGCTTGTCGCCGCCCTCGGCCTTGCCCTCGCCGATCCGGCCCAGCACCTGCTCGGACTCCACGGTGTCGCCCTCTTCCACCAGCACCTCGCTGAGGGTGCCGGCCTCGGGGGCCACGACCTCGAGCACCACCTTGTCGGTCTCGATCTCGACGATCAGCTCGTCACGCTCGACGCTGTCGCCGGGCTTCTTGTGCCAGGCCGCCACGCTGCCCTCGGCGACGGATTCCGGAAAGGTGGGTGCCTTGATATCGGTAGCCATGTCGTATCCCTTGTCTGTTCTCTCTCGTCCCGGTGGGCGCCTCAGAGGTTGAAGGCGTCTTCCACCAGCTGGCGCTGCTGTTCGGTATGCACGGACATGTAGCCCGCCGCGGGTGCCGCGGATGCCGGGCGACCGGCGAACTTGAGCTTGCCGCCCAGGCCGTCACGCAGCATGTCGGCCACGGCCCGCATGTGGTGCTGGCTCGAATACCAGGCGCCCTGGTTGAGCGGCTCCTCCTGGCACCACACCACGTCGGTGACGTTGGTGTAGTCCTTGATGGCCTCCAGCAGCTCCTCCTTGGGGAAGGGGTAGAGCTGCTCGATGCGCAGGATCGCCACGTCGTCGCGGGCGTTCTCCTCGCGCCAGTTGGCCAGGTCATAGTAGACCTTGCCGGCGCAGAGGATGATGCGCTCGACCTTTCCGGCCTCGAGTTTGCCCTGGTCGGGGAGCACCATCTGGAAGCCGCCATGGGCCAGCTCCTCGAGGCTCGAGGTCGCCGACTTGTGGCGCAGCAGGCTCTTGGGCGACATCACCACCAGGGGCTTTCTCAGCGGGCGGATCACCTGGCGGCGCAGCAGGTGGAAGATCTGCGCCGGGGTGGTCGGCACGCAGACCTGCATGTTGTGCTCGGCGCACAGCTGCAGGAAGCGCTCGAGGCGCGCGGAGGAGTGCTCCGGGCCCTGCCCCTCGTAGCCGTGGGGCAGCAGCATGGTCAGGCCACACAGGCGCTCCCACTTGGTCTCGCCGGAGGAGATGAACTGATCGACCACCACCTGGGCGCCGTTGAAGAAGTCGCCGAACTGGGCTTCCCAGACGATCAGCGCGTTGGGCATGGTCGTGGCGTAGCCGTACTCGAACGCCAGCACCGCCTCTTCCGAGAGGAAGGAGTCGTGGATGGTAAAGCGCGGCTGGCCGTCGGCCATGTGCTGAAGCGGCACGTAGGCGCTGCCGTCCTTCTGGTTGTGCACCACCGCATGGCGGTGGGAGAAGGTGCCGCGCCCCACGTCCTGGCCGGTGATGCGCACCGGATGGCCCTGGTCGAGCAGGGTGGCATAGGCCAGGGTCTCGGCGAAGCCCCAGTTGACCGCCAGGCCACCGGCCTGCATCTTGCGCCGGTCGTCGTAGATCTTGGACACCTGGCGCTGCACCTCGACCCCGTCGGGAATCTCGCACATCCTGCCGGCGAGACGCTGCAGGCGTTTCATGTCCACGGTGGTGTCGGCATGGCCGGTCCACTCATGGCCGAGGTAGGGGGTCCAGTCGACGAACAGCGACTTGTTGGGCTCCTGCACCAGGGCGTTGGCCACATGGTTGCCGGCCATCAGGTCGTCGCGGTACTTCTCCATCATCGCCTTGGCGTCGTCGTCGCTGATCAGCCCCTCGCCGACCAGCCGCTCGATGTAGCGGGCTCGCGATGACGGGTGTTCCCTGATCTTGCTGTACATCATCGGCTGGGTGCCGGAGGGTTCGTCGGCCTCGTTGTGGCCGCGGCGGCGGTAGCACACCAGGTCGATGACCACGTCGCGATTGAACTGCTGGCGATAGTCCAGCGCCACCTGGGTGGCATGCAGCACGGCGTCGGGGTCGTCGCCGTTGACGTGGAAGATGGGCGCCTGGACCATCTTGGCGATGTCGGTGCAGTACTCGGTGGAGCGCGAGTCCTGGGGGTGCGAGGTGGTGAAGCCCACCTGGTTGTTGATGACGATGTGCACCGTGCCGCCGGTCTTGTAGGCACGGGTCTGGGACATCTGGAAGGTCTCCATGACCACGCCCTGTCCGGCGAAGGCCGCGTCGCCGTGGACGTTGATCGGCAGCACCTTGTTGCCGACCGGGTCGTCACGACGATCCTGGCGGGCCCGCACCGAACCCTCGACCACCGGGGCGACGATCTCCAGGTGGGAGGGGTTGAACGACAGCGCCAGGTGCACCTCGCCGCCCGGCGTCATGACGTTGGAGCTGAAGCCCTGGTGGTACTTGACGTCACCCGAGCCGCGCTCGATGACCTTCTTGCCGTCAAACTCGTCGATCAGGTCCGAGGGGTTCTTGCCGAGGATGTTGACCAGCAGGTTGAGGCGGCCGCGGTGGGCCATGCCGATCACCACTTCCTTGGTGCCATAGCCGCCGGCGCGCTGGATGAGCTCGTCCATCATCGGGATGAAGGCTTCGCCGCCCTCGAGGCCGAAGCGCTTGGTGCCCGGGTACTTGGAGGCCAGGTAGCTCTCCAGGCCCTCGGCGGCCGTCAGCCGCTCCAGCACGTGCTTGCGCACCTCGGGGCTGAACCTGGGCGCCGAGCGCACCGACTCGAAGCGCTGCTGCAGCCAGCGCTTCTCCTCGGTGTCGACGATATGCATGATCTCGCAGCCGATGGAGCGGCAGTAGGTCTGCTCCAGGGCGCTGACGATCTCCTTGAGCGGCGCCTTGTCCATGCCCAGGAAGAAGGAGCCGGTCTGGAACTCGGTATCCAGGTCGGCCTTCGAGAGCTGATGGAAGGAGAGGTCGAGATCGGGGACGGGAGTGGGGCTGCGCAGGCCGAGCGGGTCGATGTCGGCCTTCTGGTGCCCGCGGAAGCGGTAGGCGTTGATCAGCTGGAGAACCTTGACCTGCTTCTTGTTCTCGCCACTGTCGACAACGGCCTGGGCAGTACGCCGGTGCTGGCCCAACTGGTAGAACTGCTCGCGGATCGGGGAGAGCGGAACGTCATGGCTGGCCCCGCCCTCGGGTCGCGGCAACTGGTCGAAGTACTGGCGCCATTCGTCGGGAACGGCGGAGGGATCATCGAGGTACTGTTCGTAGAGCGCTTCCACATAGTGGGCATTGCCGCCACTCACGTGGGAGGAGCGCCACATCAACTCCATTATGCCTTGTTGCATCTCTTGGTCACCCTGCACTGATGGGGTGGTATCGGCGCCGACACGACTCGACCGCATCGACATCGGTGGTGCCCTGCCGGAGGAAGGGCATCCTGAATTCCATGGTCAAGAGCCGGTGCCCAGGGCACCGGCTCTATGCATCATGCTCCGCACCGGACTCGGCTGCGACCTCTCGCCGCAGCCCGAGAGCGGTGGACATGATAACAAGCTGGACGCCACGATTTAAGTGGCATTGGCCAGCAGCATCTCGCGGATCTTGCCGATCGCCCGCGTCGGGTTGAGGCCCTTGGGGCAGACCGCGACGCAGTTCATGATCCCGCGGCAGCGAAACACGGAGAACGGGTCCTCGAGTTCCGCCAGGCGGTCGCGGGTGGCCGTGTCACGGGAGTCGGCGAGGAAGCGATAGGACTGCAGCAGGCCGGCCGGGCCGACGAACTTGTCCGGGTTCCACCAGAACGACGGGCAGGAGGTCGAGCAGCAGGCACACAGGATGCACTCGTAGAGGCCGTCGAGCTTGTCGCGCTCCTCCGGCGACTGCAGGCGCTCGATGGCCGGCGCCGGCTCGTCGTTCTGCAGGTAGGGCTGGATGCGCTCGTACTGCTTGTAGAACAGCCCCATGTCGACCACCAGGTCACGGATCACCGGCAGGCCCGGCAGCGGGCGCAGGGTCAGCTTGTTGCCCTTGACCACCTCGGAGAGCGGGGTGATGCAGGCCAGGCCGTTCTTGCCGTTCATGTTCATGCCGTCGGAGCCGCACACGCCCTCGCGGCAGCTGCGGCGATAGGCCAGGCCGTTGTCCTGCTCCTTGGCCAGGTGCAGGACGTCGAGCACCATCAGGTCGCGGCCCTGGGTGTCGACCTGAAACTCCTGCATGTAGGGCGCGGAGTCGGTTTCCGGGTTGTAGCGGTACAGGGATACCTGAAGCTTGGACATCGTGACTCCCCCTTAGTAGGTGCGGACTTTCGGCTCGAACATGTCGACGGTCTTGGGTGCGAAGTTCACATCGCGCTTGCCCAGTCGCTTCTCGGCCGGGAAGTAGAGCGAGTGCTTCAGCCAGTTGACGTCGTCGCGGTCCGGGTAGTCGTAGCGGGAGTGCGCGCCGCGGCTCTCCTTGCGCTCCAGGGCCGCGATGGCGGTGGCCTCGGCCACTTCCATCAGGTTGTCCAGCTCCAGCGCCTCGACGCGCGCGGTGTTGAAGGTGTTGGACTTGTCCGGCAGGTAGGCGTTGGCGATGCGACCGCGCAGCTCCTCGAGGCGCTTGACGCCCTCGACCATGTTCTTCTCCTCGCGGAAAACGCCGAAGGAGGTCTGCATGATGTCCTGCAGCTCGCGCTTGAGCTCGGGCACGGTCTCGCCACCCTCGGACTCGTTCCAGCGCGTGATGCGCTTCATGGCGGATTCGACGTCGGACGCGGAGGCGTCGAGGTACTCGATGCCCTCGTTGAGCGCGCCCTCGATGAACATGCCGGCCGCGCGGCCGAACACCACCAGGTCGAGCAGCGAGTTGCCGCCCAGGCGGTTGGCGCCGTGGACCGAGACGCAGGCCGCCTCGCCGCAGGCGAACAGGCCGTTGACGATCTGGTCGTTGCCCTCGGCGTCCTGCATGATCGCCTGGCCATGCACGTTGGTCGGTATCCCGCCCATCATGTAGTGGCAGGTCGGAACCACCGGGATCGGCTCCTTGGCCGGATCCACGTGGGCGAAGGTCTTGGAGAGCTCGACGATGCCGGGCAGGCGCTTGCCGAGGACCTCCTCTCCCAGGTGATCCAGCTTGAGGAAGACGTGGTCGCCCTTCTCGCCGCAGCCGCGGCCCTCGAGGATCTCCATGACCATGGAGCGCGCGACCACGTCGCGGCCGGCCAGGTCCTTGGCGTTGGGGGCATAGCGCTCCATGAAGCGCTCGCCGTCCTTGTTGATCAGATAGCCACCCTCGCCGCGGCAGCCCTCGGTCACCAGGGTGCCCGCGCCGTAGATGCCGGTGGGGTGGAACTGCCACATCTCCATGTCCTGCATCGGGAAGCCGGCGCGCAGCGCCATGCCGATACCGTCACCGGTGTTGATCAGGGCATTGGTGGTGGAGGCGAAGATGCGCCCCGCCCCGCCGGTGGCCATGACGGTAGCCTTGGACTTCACGTGCACCACTTCGCCGGTCTCGATGTCCATGGCGATGCAGCCCACCACGTCACCGTTGGCGTTCTTGACCAGGTCGACGGCGTACCACTCGTTGAGGAAGGTGGTGTTGTTCTTCAGGTTGTTCTGATAGAGCGTGTGCAGCAGGGCGTGGCCGGTACGGTCGGCGGCGGCACAGGTCCGCGCCGCCTGGCCGCCCTTGCCGAAGTCCTTGGACTGGCCGCCGAACGGGCGCTGGTAGATGCGGCCGTTGTCGAAGCGGGAGAACGGCAGGCCCATGTGCTCGAGTTCGAACACCGCCTTGGGGCCCTCGGAGCACATGTACTCGGAGGCGTCCTGGTCGGCGATGTAGTCGCCGCCCTTGACGGTGTCGTACATGTGCCAGCGCCAGTCGTCGTTGGGGTCCGCGGAGGCGATGGCGCAGGTGATGCCGCCCTGGGCGGAGACGGTGTGCGAGCGGGTCGGGAAGACCTTGGACAGCACGGCGGTCTTCTTGCCGGACTTGGCCAGCTCCAGGGCGGCCCGCAGGCCGGCACCGCCACCGCCGATGATGATGGCGTCGAAAGACAGGCTACGCATGGTGGACATGAATCAGGCTCCCCACAGAACGGTGATGCCCCAGACCAGGAACACGAAGATGGCCAGGATGATGATGAGCTGGACGGCGACGCGAACGCCGGTCGACTTGAGGTAGTCGGTGGTTACGGTCCACAGGCCGACCCAGGCGTGGGCCGCCAGGGAGATGAAGGCCAGCAGCGAGAAGATGCGCATCCAGGTCGCGGAGAAGAGGCCGCTCCAGGCCGCGTAGTCCAGGCCGGGGTTGAACAGCAGGAAGCCGACGATGAAGAGAGTGTAGAGCGCCAGGATGACGGCGGAGACGCGCTGGAGCAGCCAGTCGGAGAGACCGCTGCGCCCGAGATTCGTGATGTTGGTTACCATACCCAGACTCCAGCCAGAATGATCAGGACCACGCTCACCACCACGGTGATCTGCGCCTTCTTGACGCCCCCCTCGAGGGTCACGCCGAAATCCATATCCATCAGCAGGTGCTTGATACCGGCCACGAAATGGAAGGCCAGGGCCGACAGCAGCCCCCAGGCGATCAGCTTGGCCAGGAAGTTGTGGGCCAGGGCGTCACTCACGGCGGCGAAACCGGCCGGCGAGGAGAGCGACTTATCGAGCGCCCAGAAGGCGAAGATCAGGCCGATGAAGAGGATGACGCCGGTGATGCGATGAGCGATCGACGTCAGGGCGGGAAGGGGGAACTGTATCGTGGACAGATCCAGATTTACGGGTCGTTTGCTATTCACGGCTCTACACACTCTCTTGGCCCGCTGTTCGGTCGTCGGACAAGGCCCGAGCGGGCGGTGGTTTCGGGAAGGGACACGATCGTGGCCGAGTTGGACACGACCACCGGTTCCTGCCAGTCGCGCGCTGAGATTATAGGGACATCGCCCTGTCATGACAAATGGACACAGAGCGTACTCGACCATGGTGGAAGGCCGATTTCTCGGTGCTGGCGGCGTCTACCCGGGCATCCGGAGACGTTGACCGGGCCCGCGGCGCACCGCCATGGTGCGGAGCACCATTTCCTGTACAATCACCACCCATTAAGCAGGCTAATGTACAATACTGGCCGCACAATGGTGGAATTGACAATCGCTGGCACGCTTCTATAGTGGGCGGACCTTTTCGCCGGCACCATCAGCGGAATAACGACTTACTCGTCCCCCCATGAACTCGAGAGGAGGCCAGCATGGCTGACAGGAAAGCGACATTGACGGTAGACGGTCTGGAAAAGCCGATCGACCTGCCGATCTACTCCGGCACCCTGGGCCCCGACGTCATCGACGTCCGCAGCCTCGGTGCCGAAGGCCTCTTCACCTATGACCCCGGCTTCATGGCGACCTCCTCCTGCCAGTCGGCGATCACCTATATCGACGGCGGCAAGGGGGTGCTGCTGCACCGCGGCTACCCGATCGATCAGGTGGCGAAGGAGTCCAACTTCGTCGAGCTCTGCTACCTGCTGATGTTCGGCGAACTGCCCGACGATGCCCAGTACGCCGACTTCGAGTCGCGGATCAGCAACCACACCATGGTCCACGACCAGATCAACAACTTCTTCAAGGGCTTCCGCCGCGACGCCCACCCGATGTCGATCCTGTGCGGCGTGGTCGGTGGCCTGGCCGCCTTCTATCACGACCATCTGGACATCAACGTCCAGGAGGACCGCGAGATCAGCGCTATCCGCCTGATCGCCAAGATGCCCACCATCGCCGCGATGTCCTACAAGTACAACATCGGCCAGCCGTTCAACTACCCGCGCAATGACCTGAACTATGCAGAGAACTTCCTCTACATGATGTTCAGCAACCCCTGCGAGGAGTACTGGATCAACCCGGTCTACGCCAAGGCCATGGACCGCATCTTCATGCTGCATGCGGACCACGAGCAGAACGCCTCCACCTCCACGGTGCGCCTGGCGGGCTCCACCGGCGCCAACCCCTTCGCCTGCATCAGCGCCGGCATCGCGGCCCTCTGGGGCCCGGCCCACGGTGGCGCCAACGAGGCGGTGCTGAACATGCTCGACGAGATCGGCGACGACTCCGAGGAGAACATCCAGCGCTTCGTCGACAAGGCCAAGGACAAGGACGACCCGTTCAAGCTGATGGGCTTCGGCCACCGGGTCTACCGCAACTTCGACCCGCGCGCCAAGGTGATGAAGGAGACCTGCGACGAGGTGCTGGCCGAACTGGGCCTGGCCGACGATCCGCAGCTCAAGATCGCCAAGCGCCTGGAGCAGATCGCCCTGGAGGACGACTACTTCATCGAGCGCAAGCTCTACCCGAACGTCGACTTCTACTCCGGCATCATCCTCAAGGCCATGGGTATCCCCAAGAACATGTTCACGGTGATCTTCGCCGTGTCCCGCACCATCGGCTGGATCTCCCACTGGCACGAGATGCTCAGCGACAGCTACAAGATCGGTCGTCCGCGCCAGCTCTACACCGGCCACGCCCAGCGCGACTACCCGGCCAAGTAAGCCGCCACGGCGGCGCGCACGCCGACCCCACCAGGAAGGCCGCCCAATGGGCGGCCTTCCGCGTTTGGGGGCCACGGCGGCCGCTCGGCGGCCCCTTAGCGGCTTAGTACCGGAGCACTAGAATCTTCATTTATTCAGGTTGACTTTATTACGGAAGCGCCCTCCCCTCCGGCACCACCCGTTTTCCACACATTCTGTGGATAAGCCTGTTCAAAACCTCTCGAAAAGGTCGCGGAATCGCCATGAGAAGCGGGGCCGGCTCAGATTGGTCAATTTTTGACCTACCATAAGTAATTGAAATTAAAGCGGTTAATTGTGAGGCCAGCAACCATGCGGGTTCGCGGCGAGACTGTGCACAGGTCGACCCGAGGGTCGCGGGAAAGTGGACAAGTCAAGGGGGTTGTCAAGCCGATATCGCCCCGGCTGCCAGGGCCGCAGTGGCGGGCCTCCGGACACGACGAAACGCCGGGCGAGCATGCTGGCCGGCTGATAATGAAAAAGCATTAGGAAGGTAGAGCGGTAGAAGGTGGCGTCCCATAGGGGGTTCGAACCCCTGTTACCGCCGTGAAAGGGCGGTGTCCTGGACCACTAGACGAATGGGACGCAGCATCCTCGATGCGAGATGGTGGTGGAGCCTAGCGGGATCGAACCGCTGACCTCGACACTGCCAGTGTCGCGCTCTCCCAGCTGAGCTAAGGCCCCGTATCTCTCGAAGACGGGACGTATGTTACTGATAAGCCCCGCCTTCGTCAACAGGAAATCACGCGAGCTCGCGGAATTCCTTCTCGAAGCGCTTGGCCTGCTTCTTGGAGACGCCGCCCAGCACCTCGATGGCGTGGCGCAGGCGCGCCCGGGTCATGTCGGAGCCCAGGATCGCCATGGCGTCCATCACCGAGGTGCTCGAGCTGGAGCCGGTGATGGCGATGAACACCGGGGCCAGGAAGGCCTTCATCTTCAGCTCGAAGTGGCCGGCCAGCGCCTTGACCTCTTCCAGCAGCGCCGCCTTGTGCCAGGCCGGCACGCCCTCGAAGCGCCACACCAGGAACTGCAGCAGCTTGAGCAGCTCCTCGCGGGAGAGCTTCACCTCGTCGAAGCTCTCCTCCTCGATGGCCGGCAGGCCCGAGAAGAAGTGGCCCGCCAGGGGCACCACCTGGGAGAGCGTCTCCACCCGCGGGCGCACCTGGGGCAGGATCTGGCTGACGTACTCCTCGTTGAAGGCCCACTCCATCAGCGCCTTGAGGAAGGCCCTGTCGTCGAGCTCTTCGCGGATATAGACGCCGTTGAGCCAGGTCAGCTTCTCCAGGTCGAACACCGGGCCGCCCAGCGACACGCGCTGGACATCGAAGTGGCTCATCATCTCGTCGAGGCTGAACTTCTCGCGCTCGTCGGGCATCGACCAGCCCATGCGCCCCAGGTAGTTGATCACCGCCTGGGGCAGGAAGCCCATGCGCCGGTAGTAGTTGATGGAGGTCGGGTTCTTGCGCTTGGAGAGCTTGGACTTGTCGGGGTTGCGCAGCAGCGGCATGTGGCAGAGCTGCGGCATCTCCCAGCCCAGGTATTCGTAGAGCAGCTGGTGCTTGGGGGCCGAGTTGATCCACTCCTCGCCGCGCAGCACGTGGGTGATGCCCATCAGGTGGTCGTCCACCACGTTGGCCAGGTGGTAGGTAGGCATGCCGTCGGACTTGAGCAGGATCTGGGCATCCACCTGGGCCCAGTCGACCTCGATCACGCCGCGCAGCATGTCGTCGATCACGCAGCTGCCGGTGGCGGGCACCTTCATGCGCACCACATGGGGCCAACCCTCCTTCTCGCGACGCGCCTGCTCCTCGGCGGGCAGCGCGAGGTCGGAAGGCTTGAGGGCCAGGTGCATGCCGGCGGCCTTGCGCGCCTCGCGCAGCTCGTCGAGCTCCTCGCTGGTGCGGTAGCACCTGAAGGCATGGCCGGCCTCGATGAGCTGGCGGGCGTACTCCCCGTAGATGTCGCCGCGCTCGCTCTGGCGGTAGGGACCATGGGGGCCACCCACGTCGGGACCCTCGTCCCACTCCAGCCCCAGCCAGCGCAGCGAATCGAGGATCATCTGCTCGGACTCGGGGGTCGAGCGCACCCGGTCGGTGTCCTCGATGCGCAGGATGAACTGGCCGCCATGCTGGCGGGCGAAGCAGAGGTTGAACAGGGCGATATAGGCGGTGCCCACATGGGGGTCGCCGGTGGGTGACGGCGCGATACGAGTGCGTACGGTCATGTCGTCCTTGGTCCTGTCGATGGAGTGGGGCTTGCCCTGCCGGGCGGGCGAATGCCCCGCATTATACGCACCTGGCCGGCGCCGGGCAGCCGTGGCCGGGAATCATTCCCCCGCCGCGTGGTCCATGCTGGAGCCCGAACTCCCCGCACGAGGATCTCCATGCTCTCGCGACTCCCCGACGGCTTCACGGCCCTGGTCACCGGCGCCGCCGGTGGCATCGGCCGCGCCGTGGTCGATGCCCTGCTGGAAAGCGACCGCCCCGGCCGAGTGATCGGCGTCAGCCGCACCGGCCACTCGCACCCCGACCCGCGCTTCGAATCCCTCGCCCTGGACGTCAGCGAGCCGGAGGGCCTCGCGGCCCTGACCCAGGCCCTGGACGCCACCCCGCTGCACCTGGTGTTCAATGCCATCGGCATGCTGCACGACGAGCGGCTCGGCATCGGCCCCGAGAAGAAGCTCGACGACCTGGACGCCGAGGCCCTGAGCCGGCTCTACCATGTCAATGCGGTCACCCCGGTGCTGCTGCTCAAGGCCCTGCAGCCCGGCCTCAAGGGGCGCCATCCGGCGCTGGTCGCGAGTCTCTCGGCCCGGGTCGGCTCCATCGGCGACAACCGGATGGGCGGCTGGTACGCCTACCGCGCCAGCAAGGCCGCCCACAACATGCTGATGAAGACCGCCGCCGTGGAGCTGCGCCGCCTCAACCCGCAGATCTGCGTCGCCTGCCTGCACCCCGGCACCACCGATACCGCCCTGTCGAAACCCTTCCAGGCGCGGGTCCCGGCGGAGAAGCTGTTCACGGCAGGGTTCGTGGCCGAGCGGCTGCTGGCGGTGCTGGACGATTGCGGCCCCGAACAGAGCGGGGCCTTCCTCGACTGGGCCGGCGACCCCGTGGCCTGGTGAGCCCTCGCGGTGAGTGCCGACCCGGCCGGAATCAGGGCAGAATTAACGTTGAGGCGTGTTCTTGCACGCCACGAATCGATCGCAGAAGATCGGCCAACCCATTTCCCCACAGGATGCTGCAATGGATACACTCGGCCCACGGATCAAGGAGCTTCGGCTGGAGGCCAAGCTCAACAAGGCGGCCCTGGCGCGCCGGGTCGGGGTGTCCGATGTGACCATCTCCTACTGGGAATCCGGCGCCATCCGGCAGATCGGCCACGAGCGGCTGGTGGCCCTGGCCCAGGCCCTGAACTGCCCGCTGTCGCGGCTGCTCGAGGAAAGCGGGACCCAGGCCTCGCCGCTCTACCTCCGCCGCCGCCCGCCCCTGCCCTGGCAGGATGGCCGGCAGAAGGGCATCGACCTGCCGATCGAGATGGTGCCGGGCCAGCGCTGGGACGGCGACTGCCACCTGGTCACGCCCGCCCCGGGGGAGCACTTCGACTTCCTCGCTCAGGGAGACCTGGTGGCCATCGCTCCCAGCGACATCTTCCGCCAGCCCGGGCTCTACCTCATCGATGACGACGGCACCCTGGCCATCCGCCGGGTCGAGCAGGGCCCCACCGGGGAGCTGCTGTTCCATCGCGAGAACAGCGACGCGGCCATGCCCTGGACCCCGGCCTGCCGTCTGGTCGGCAAGCTGGTGGCCCACTGGCGCGTCCAGCCGCTGTGAGGGTTCACTCCACTTCCAGTACCTCGACATGGTCGAGGGTGCGGCGCGTCTCGCTGCCCACCAGGAAGCGCTGGCTGTAGCTGGCCACCTGCCCCAGGCCATGACGTGACTCCTGCACCAGGGGCCCGCTGAGATGCTCGTTGTGCTCGCCGAGGCGGTCACGTACCGCGCGTGGCTGCACGCTGCCCTCCTGCACGTCGACCGTGACGCGATAGCCGCCATCGGGTAGCCCGCTGCCCGGGCCGAAGGGACCGGCCACGAAGCCCCCCTCTTCCACCGACACGCGCTCGCGCCAGCGCACCCCGCTGAGTTCGCGCTCCACGATGACCTGCAGGCGGGTCGCCTCGGGCAGGTTGGTCTCCCCCTCCACCGTCAGGCGCCGGTCGCTGCCCAGGCGGGAGGAGATATCGAACATCACCGGCTGGTCGAAGGGCGGCACCTCGGGGGCCTCGGGCGTCGCCTCCGGCGGTGACTCGCGGGTCTCGGCGGCAGTGGTCGTCTCCTCGGGCTCGGATGCTGACTCCTCCTCGCCGCCGCTGCAGCCGGCCAGCCACACCAGCAGCAGGCCGGCTCCCATTGCTCGATACCACGCCGTCATGCATGCCTCCCGACCCGTCGATGAGAGGCCAGACTACCATCATTTCCGGCCACGGCGCCTGCGCTCAGCGCAGCTCGGCACAGTCACGGCAGAGCGTGGTGTAAGGCAAGGCTGCCAGCCGGCGGGCGTCGATGGGCTCGCCGCACTCCTCGCAGAGGTCGCCCTCGCCGTCGTCGATGCGCTTGAGCGCATGCATCACCTGGCGAAGCTCGTTCTCGGCCTCCTGCTGCAGGGCCTCGATCACGTCATCATTCTGCAGCTCGATGGACTGGTCCTCCATGTCCTTGTCCAGCGGACCGCCCCGCTGCTCCTTGTGGGCCTTGTAGCGGTCGAACCGGTCGACCAGCTCGTCGCGCAGCGCTTCCAGTTCCTGCTTCCGATCCGCCATGACGTCGCCTCCTGTGATGGTCGGCAGTGCCGAATGGGCACCGCCCTGCTTCCTTCTAGATAGCACATCGCGCCCTGCCCCACGGTGATGGAGATCAAGCCGTGACTCCCATGCCAGGGTGAGGCCGCGATGCGCGCAAGGGCATTCCGGTTGCGCTGGTCCAGGGATCAGGTCATGCCCAGGGCGTCATAGCCCTCCTGGGTCAGGGCGATTCGCTCGGGCTCGTCGCTGCCGCGCGTGCGGTCGACGCTGAGCAGCCCCCTGGCCTCCAGGGTGTCGATGTCCTCCAGCACCTCCTCCAGCAGGCTATCCTCGCCCGGGTGGCCGAAGGGGGAGGCCAGCGCCCCGCCGTGCTGGAGCACGCGGGCCAGAAGCTCCATCTGGTGCTCGGTGAGATCGCCGCTCATGGTCTGCTTCTCCTGATGGGGATGGATGTCGGTCAGTATGGACGAGGAACGCCACGCGGCCTTCCCTTCCCTGCCATGTCGGGATGACGGCGACATCACACAAGGCATTGACGCCGGCCGCCATCCGTGACACCGTGTGTGCAGTTGGTAAGCAAGATGCATATTGTCAGTAGTAGTCGAATCCTTTCGGTTGTCTGGTTATATCCCCTTGTTTGACCCACTAGCACTCGGGGCATTACCCGGTAATTCGTAAAGAGCGCATAGCGCGAAAGGAGACACACCATGTCTACTGGCACAGTCAAATGGTTCAACGACGCAAAAGGCTTCGGCTTCATCACCCCGACCGACGGTGGCGATGACCTCTTTGCCCACTTCTCCGAAATCAAGGCAGACGGCTTCAAGTCCCTCCAGGACGGCCAGCAGGTCTCCTTCGATGTGGTTCAGGGCAAGAAAGGCCTGCAGGCTTCGAACATCGAAGTCATCTGATCGCCGATCAGACAGACCTATCGCGTCGCAAGACGCCGAGCACCAAGGCCCGCTGATGCGGGCCTTGGTGTTTCTGCGTGTCCGGTTTCCGTGCACCGGCCAGGGACCGCAAGGCTCGCGGGCCTATCACCCTGCCAGCATTGGCCAGAAATTGACCAGTGCTGGTAGAATGGCCGCCCTCTGACCGACACCCCCGTGATGCCGATGCCCCAGCTCGACCGTACCTTCTCCGTGGCCCCCATGATGGATTGGAACCCACGCCAGCAATAACGGGCATCAAAGCCATCCTGTAGCAAATTCGCAGCAACGCGAAACAGTTTTCCCCTCTCTGAGCCATCGGCAGCGCCGCCTGAGCGTTGCGCGCTGATATCATCCGGCGCTATCATTGTCGAATGAAAACCAAGCACCGGAAGACCCTGGCGGCCGTCTATCGTCATCCCACAGCCAGCGGGATCGTGTTCGCCGACATCGAGGCGCTTGTCGTTGCCCTGGGCGGCGAGGTGCGGGAAGGCGATGGCTCGCGCGTCGCCTTCGAGCTGGGCGCCGGCGGCCGGCTCTACTTGCACCGGCCCCACCCCGGCAAGGAGGCCAAGAAGTATCAGGTCGAGGACGTGCGCGCCTGGCTGGACGAGAGAGGAATCAGACCATGACCAACGTGATCAAGTATCAGGGCTACACCGCCCGTATCGAGTTCGACGCCGAGGATGAAGTGTTTGTCGGCCACGTGCTCGGGATCGCCGACCGCATCAGCTTCCACGGCGAGAGCGTCGCCGAGCTGACCGACGCCTTCCATGTGGCCGTCGATCACTACCTGGAGGACTGCCGCGCCACTGGCCGCGAGCCGCTCAAGCCGGCATCCGGCCGGGTGCTGCTGCGCATCCCTCCCGAGGTGCACGCCGCTGCCAGCATTGCCGCGCAGGCGTCCGGCAAGAGCCTGAACCAGTGGGCCGCCGACGCCATCGCCCGCGCCGCCGCCGAGAACAGCCTGCACCCCGACCACTGACCCGCACGCCCCACCGCCCAACGCAAAGCGCCGCCCATCTGGGCGGCGCTTTGCGTTGGTGCCTATCAAGGCCGGGCAAGTCAGTCGTCCTTACCAGCCTTCTGTTTGTCGCGACGCGCTTCGGCAGCAGCCCGGGACACTCTCTGATACTCCAGCGACAGCGCCTGGCTCTCGCCGAGCATTGTGGTGCTAGCCTGCTCCAACGCCTTCATTGCTTCCTGCATGGCGCTTAGCCGCATCCGCAGCGCCCTCGCCTCTTCATCCGTGTTGCCTTCATTGAGTGCCTCACCATAGGGCCTGAAGTCTCCGAAGGTGCTTTCGAGGCGCGCGACTACCTCCGCTGTCATGGAGCGGTGATTCTCCTTTGCCGCCGCCTTGAGCTTGTCTTTCAGCGACTTAGGGAATTTCAGATTGGCCTGTACTTCTTCTTCGATCTTCATGTCATGAAAAATGAAGCAAAATGCTGTTGCAGGCAATGAAGCCTTATGCTTCAATTCCAAATGAAGCATAAAGCTTCAACGGATGAAGGAGGCCCAATGGCACAGCAGAACCCGCAATTCAATCTCCGCCTGGAGCCAGAGGTGAAGGCCTGGCTTGACGTCAAGTCAAAGCAGAAGCGCCTGAGTCGAACCTGGCTCGTCAACAACGCCATCAAGGAGGCCATGCGCCATGACCAGCAGGCCACCGCCCAGAAATGACGAAGCCCCGGGTGCGCCAACACCCGAGGCCAAAACGTCCGGACCACCGCTAAGAGGAACAGACACCATGCATCCTAGCAATTTGCAACAGAAACGCAAGGCTGCCCCCCGCCGTTCGGCCGAGATCAGCGCGCACCAGGAAGCCGTGAGCACCATCGGCAAGCTGCTGGTCGCCTACCGCGTCAACGGCCGCCCCGATCAGCGCGCCGAGCTCATCGGCATGGCCAAGATGGCCGTTGCCCTGGGCGCGCTCGACGCCGAAACCTACGCCTACCTGATAGACCTCATTTCCCAAGACGACGCCCCAGCGGCACCGGCTCAGCCCACCTCCCGCCGCCGCGCTGCAGGCATGGGGGTGCACTGATGCCCACGCCCACCTACTTCGGCCTGCTCGCCGAGTTCGATGGCCGCGCCGAGATCCCCCTCGAGGAGGTCGCGCCGCGCTACTTCGGCATCAACGCCCGCACCGCCAGCACCCGCGCCGCCGCGCAGGCACTGCCCGTGCCGACGTACCGTGCCATCGACTCGCAGAAATCGCCCTGGTTGATCAGTGCCGGCGACCTCGCCGAGTACCTCGACCAGCGCAAAGCCGCCGCCCGCCAGCAATGGCAAGCCGTCAACGAATGAGGTCACCCACCATGACGATCAACACCCCTCCCCGTCTTCAGCCCGTGTCGACTACAGCTCACAGTGAGCCCGCCCTGCTGGTGGACGAAGCCGCCAGCCCGGAAGCGCTCTACCTGGAGGCCGATGCTCGCCTGACCGCCGCCCAAGGGATGCTGTTAAGCGCCGCCCTGGCCGGAGATTCCAACTCTCTTGAAGGGCACGACGTGGCGAACATCGCCCAAGCCGCCCAGATCCTCACCTCCGACGCCCTGGACCTGATGCGGGCCATGCACGAGGCGCACCAGCGCGCCACTGCCCAGCAGCAGGCACCGCGTACCGTCCACCACTTCGGCCAGGGGAAGTGACATGCCAACCGACATCGACTTCAAGGCCCTGGCCAAGGGGATCAGGGCCGGGGGCATCGCCGCCGGCATGGAGGCCAGCCGACTCGCCGACGGTGGCGAGGCCGAGCGCGCCGAGGAGCTGAGCAAGGCAGCTTCCAGCCTGGGGGCGCTGGCCATCCAACTCGAGGCATGGCGCCAAGAGCAGGGACAGCTCCGGCGCGTCCCGATCAGCACCGCCGCCGTGCTCGACACCCTGCAAGGGCTCGACCTGCACCATGCCGGCCTGCTCCGCCTGGCAGAGAGCCTGGCCAGCGACGGCCTGAAGGCGGGTGACATCGAGCAGGTCCGCCACCATGCGAGCGCCCTGGAGGGCATGCGCGAGGACCTGGCGCTGTCGGTGCCCGAACCGCTGGAGTGACCGCCATGTTGACCCGAGTTCGCGACCTCGACGAGCGCGTCAATACCGGCCGCGTGGTCGAGTGGCAAAGCCCAGCGGGTACCCGCTACCGCTGGGAGCGCCACGCGCGCCGCGCCGGCCTCGAGATCAGCCCCGGGGCCGGGAGGTGGCTATGGCTCGATGCCCACCCCGCCGACCTGCGCGCCGCCCGCCGGGTGGTGCTTGACCACATCAACAGCGAGGAGCTTTGACCATGAGCAGCCCCGAGAACGTGCTCGACAGCGTCCTGATCACCTGGCGCGATGCGCTTGACCATGACCTGGCCGCGATACGAGAGCTCGAGCAAGAGACCCGCCAGTTGGCTCGCGATGGGCTCAGCCTCGACCCCGAAGGGGCCGGGGCTTGCGCCGACCTGCTGGACAACATCGCGACCAGCATCACCAGGGTGCGCATGGACATTCACACCCTGGCCGCCGAGGCCGGCGAGGCGGACCCCAAGGAGGTGAATTGATGGCCGACGACAGCAAGCCAGGCAAGGGCGCCGCACGCCCTAGCGAGCGCCCCTGCCGATTTTGTGGCGAATGCAGCCTGGTGATCCGGACAACGAAGCCCACGGCTGAAGGCGACCACACGGCATACCTGAAGTGCGATAACTGCCTTAAGCAGTGGAAGGTCGATGAAAGCCTGGGACACCTGATCAGTCATTGTGCGTGGTGGTGGCGTTGGGCCGGCTACGGCCGGCAGTGGCTGCACCTGGAGTACGACGGCTGGCCGATCGACGTCCAGAGCCGCTACCTGTGTATCCGCAAGCTGGACGACGAGTGGGGGCGCGGTGCCGATGAAGGGGCTGTCGATCGCCATGGCCGCGGCTGGGGAAGAGGTGACGAAACCGGCTGGTTCATCCTCACCGGGAATTATTTGCTCCTCGAGGAGGCGGTGGCGGATAGCAATAAGCCAATGGATCGACTCATCGCCGAACTGTTCAATGAGCGCCTCGATGAGCTCAGAGAGAACGATCGGCAGCTTGTTCCGGTGACAAGGCGTCGAAAACGTCGCAATAAATCGCAGAACAACGACAAATAAAAACCGCGAAATGGCCGAAAACCACGACTTGTTGTAAGAACCCGGGATCTTACAACAAGTCGGCAGGAAATCTGTCGAAAACTCCGTCAGCATATTCAGTACCTGAAGCAGATACCGAGGCATAACAAGCCCCGCTGCGGCAGGTCCCCGGGGTGAGCATGGCGCTGAGGTAATAGCACCCCGGGGCTTTACCGACACATCACGGAGATCGCAGTGGACCAGCAAGCCCCCACCCAGCAAAAGCGCCTGATGCGCTGGCCCGAGGTCGAGCGGGTGACGGGTATATCACGCGCCACGCTCACCAACATGTCAGCTCGGGGAGACTTCCCCCGCCCTGTTCAAGTGTCGGTCCATATCACTGCCTTCCTGAGTAACGAAGTATTCGAGTGGCTCGAGGGCCTGGAGCATCGCCGAGTTCAATATTCGCCCAAGCGGTTCAAGCGAGCCGGAAATAAAGGAGAGCAGCCATGCGGCTGATTTACGCCACTGTCGAAGGACTCCCTTACGAGTTTCTCGAAGATGAAGCGGTAGAACTTTATCTATCACTTCAGGCGGGGTTGAGAGAGGCCGGAGTTGATATAGAGAAGTTGAAAGCGCTGCCGGCGCCGAAAGGTTCTCAAGCGTTCACCGAAGGCGGTGGTAGCGACGGCGTCACCTTCTTCGGCAACTGGCCCGTGCTGACGGACTGCTGATGGCGACGCCAGTACAGAACCCCGTTCAGCCGCCTGTCGCGCCGCCCGTACGGCCCCCCCGTTCAGCAGATGTTGAAAACGCACCGCCCGCTTGAGGGCAACCACCGCACCCACTTCGGAAGCGAATGAGATGGCGAAACGCGTAATCACCCTGGCAGTGCAGAACGAGCGCATCACCTTCACCGCCGACGACTGGCCGGCCATTCAGCGGGCAGTGGCTAGGGCCCTGGACTCCAACGGGAACCGGAGCCGCGAGGAGGCCGGCCGGGATTCGTTGATTCAGGCACAAGGCTTCGACGTGGCAGAACGCAGCCGCCTGACTGGGGAGAAGGTGTACTAGAGATGACCAGAAACGAGAAAGGCCCCCAAGATCACCACAATCCTATAGGGGCCCACACCACGTTCGGTTCCGTCGCCAAGACTAGCACAGCCCCACGGCTGCGCAACCTTTCCGCGGGTTCGGCCTGCTGTGCCGACGGTGCCGAGTTCAGCGCGTGCCGCTACTTCGACCTGCTGCTAGAGCTCGCCGCCCTGGTGCAAGAGGATCGCATCAGCGGCGACGACATGACCGCCCAGCGAGTACTTGACGAGGTCGAGCTCACCGCCCTGCAAGCCCTCGATCGGCATCCCGCCCGCGCCGGGGGTGCATCATGAGCACCCACCGGGCGGCCATCGACCGCGAGACGCTCGCCACTGCCCTGCTGAGGTGCGGGCCGTGGTTCTGTACCGACGATGATGACGCCCTGGTGGCACACGCCCAAGCCCAAGCCAGGGCAACCGCCGGCGAGGCCGCGGCGCTGGGTGATGTGCGCCTGGCCTACCAGCGCGCCGCCCGCCGCGTTGAGCGTCACCACCTCAAGCCGCCTGAGCGCTACGGCGAGCGCGGTGGCCTGGCTCGCATGTCGTGCGACCTGTGGTGGCGTCGCCAGCTTCGTCGGCTCAACGCCCGCCGGTTGGAGCAGCGCGAACGAGTGCTGGGCCGCGTCCACGACCGCGCAGGCATCTACGTCAGCGAGCGGGGCTACCGGGCACGCCGCGCCCAGCGGAACCGCAATACTCGCGCCATGGAGGCGGTGGCCGCCATCAACCAGTTCGGCCAGGAATACACCCTCGCCGAGCTCGCCGAGCTGGGCCTGGCCAACCCCGATCACCGCCGCGCCGAGCTGATGCTGCGCATAAACGATACCGAGGAGGAGGCGAATCGCCTGGGGCATGTGGGGATGTTCTACACCCTCACATGCCCGAGCCGATTCCATGCCGTGTGGAAGGGCACCGCCCGCCACAACCCCAAATGGGCTGCCGGCGGCGCCCCCACCCCCCGCGAGGCGCAGGCGTACCTCCGTGGCGTCTGGGCGAAGATCCGCGCCAAGCTCAAGCGCGATGGCATTGGTATCTACGGCCTCCGCACCGTCGAGCCCCATCACGACGGCTGCCCACACTGGCACATGATGATGTTTATGGCCGCTGAAGACGAGCCAGCCGTTACCGAGGTGATGCGTCGCTACGCCCTGGAAGACAGCCCCGAGGAGGTTGCCGGGGACGAGCAGCGACGCTTCAAGCCGGTGCCCATCGACCCCGCGAAGGGTACTGCTGCCGGGTACATCGCCAAATATATCGCCAAGAACATCAACGGCGCCCAGTTCACCAGGGACGCCGTCGATGGCGACCACCTCGACCACTATGGCCACGACCTGACCAGCAGCGCCCCGCGTATCGAGTCCTGGTCGAGCTGCTGGGGCATCCGCCAGTTCCAGTTTGTGGGCTTGCCTTCGGTGACGGTGTGGCGCGAGGTGCGCCGGCTCAAGGACGAGCAGGCGCTCGCGGACTGGGAGGCCGCTACTCGCCCCGATCCCGAAGCTGCCGCCATCCTGGCCGACGTGCGACGCGCCGCCCTGGCCAACCGCTGGGACAAGTATGTCGCGCTGATGGGCGGCCCGATGGCCGGCCGCCAGGCCCAGCCGGTGCGACCGTGGCGCGTCGTACGCCAGGACGCCGCCGGCACCCTGGCCAACCCGGAGACTGGCGAAGCTACCTTTGACGCCCTGGGCCGCTACGGCGAGCCATTGGCCGCGACCTTCGGCCTGTCCGTGATCAGCTCGACCGGCGAGGCCGATTATCTGACCCGGCTCTACCGCTGGGAGATTGTCCGCAAGGCCGCGTCCGCCGAGGGGTTGGAGGGTTTGACCTTCGCCGGCACCGCCGGCGCTTGGACTTGGACTTGTGTCACTAACTGTACGGGGGCTGCCGAGCTGCCCCCTGCGAGCTACCCGCTCGCGCCCTGGGAACGCCGCATCACCGAGAGTTTCCGGGCCATGTTCCCCCCGCTCTTCCAGAGCGAAATTGACCGATATCGCGAGTGGAACGCTATCGAGCTCGCCAAGCATCGCGCCGAATCCGACCGGCGCCGCGCCATCGCCGACCACGAGAGTGAGCAGCGCGCTGCCGATCGCGAGCGACTCCGCCAGGGCCAGGCCGTGATAGCTGGCTGGCTGCTCGACGGCACCATGACCCTGGACGAACTGACCCCCGAAGCCATCGACGTACTGACCGCATGACAACCGTGAGACCCATCACCTGGAGCAACGCCGCATGACCACAGCCAACACCCCCCGAGACCACTTCACTCGCGTGACCGACGGCTACCGTGACGTCCGCGCCAAGCTCGAGACCGCCGCCGGCGAGCTCGAGCGCCTGAAGGACCAGCGTGCCGCCACCATGCAGAGCAGCCGCGACGCCGGCCGGAACTGGCGGCAGATCTTCAAGGACGCCGGCGGCGCTGCCGGAAAGGAGGTCCGCGAGCTGCAAGCCGAGGAGCGCACCCTGGCCGCCGAGGTCGAGCAGCTCGATGTACTGATCGCCGAGCTGACACCCCATGTTGCCGAGCTACGGCACTGGGCCGGCCAGCTCCGGCAGCAGCACATTACCCAACTGACCGCGGCACGCCGGGATGCGGCAATCAACCGCCTCAACGCCGCCATGGGAGCCGTCTTCGAGAAGCCCGAAGGACAGGAACTGCTCGAGGCACTGGCACAGCGCGCCGATAGCGTCCGGCGCGAGGTCATCGAAGATAACAACTTCATGGGTGGCATTGGCTTCGATGGCCACGAGGCCAGCAGGCCCGGCTTTATGGCGAAGATCTCCGGCGATGACCGTCGCAAGATCGCCGACGAGGCCGACAAGCGGAAGCGCGCACTGATCGCCGATGCGGTGCTCGAGCGCCTGGCCACCCTGGACGACGAGAAAACCCGCTTCGAGGGCGACCTCGAAGGCCCGCTGGCCCCGCTGGCCTGCGAGCGCTGAATAGCACCAGAACACCCGGTAACCACCACCAGGAAAACACCATGAAGAACGAAACCCGCGAAGCCTTCACCCAACTGCTGACCCGCATCGCCGAGCTCAACGGGATCCGCGACACCACTCAGTCAGTAAGTATCCCCCGGCAAAGCCGGGGGCTTTATATTGTTAGCCCCTCAAAGGGGCAAGAATCTGAGCCGCCTGAAGGCGGCTGCCTCACATTCCAAACTTGAGCTGATCATAATGCTCATCCACC
>NZ_JAWSUJ010000030.1:0-41796 GCF_033549285.1 Halomonas sp. | reverse complement strand
CGGCGAGCAGGATGCCGTGGGCCGCGCAGCCGGCGGAGATCACCTGCTCGATCTTCGGCACCTTGGGAATATCGGGCGTGACCTTGGCGATCACCGCGATGATCATCGGGGCACGCCGCGGCTTCTTGCGCGCGGCGTCGAGGGCCGCGTCGCCCACGTGGGGGTCCTCGCGGAACTCCGCCTCGGCGAACAGCTCGCCGAGGCGCGAGAGGCCCTCGCCGGAGAACTCGATGAAACGCCAGGGACGCAGCTCCTTGTGGTCCGGCGCCCGCAGGGCCGCCCGGTAGATCGCCTCCAGTTGCTCGGGGCTCGGCGGCGGCCCCATCAGCTTGCCCATGGAGCTGCGTTCGTGCAGCAGCGTCATCGCATCCATGTCGCTCTCCTGTTCTGGTTCAGTCGGCACTCTACCCAAGCGGCTACTGCCGCGCCAGCCGCAGCGGCTCGGGCGGGCGCTCGCCGGGGGTGGCCCGCCAGGGGCTGATGTCCAGCCCGCCGCGGCGCACGTAGCGCGCCAGCACCAGCAGTCGCTCCGGCCGGGTGCGGGCCATCAGGTCCATGAAGATGTGCTCCACGCAGTGCTCGTGGAAGTCCTGGTGCTGGCGGTAGCCGATCAGGTAGCGCAAGAGCGCCTCGCGGTCGAGCTTCGGGCCCCGGTAGCGGATCAGCACGCTGCCCCAATCGGGCTGTCCGGTGACCGGGCAGTTGGACTTGAGCAGGTGGGAGTGCAGCGTCTCCTCGACGCTCTCCTCCCCTATCGCCAGGTGCTCGGCGCTGGGCGTGTAATCGGTCACCTCGATGTCAAGGTCGTCCAGGCACTCACCCGGCAGACGCGACGTCGCCAGCGCCGCGTCGTCCACGTGAAAGAGCTCGACGGCCACCGGCGCACCGGCGGCCGCCGCCAGGTCGCGCTCCAGGGTATCGATGACCGCCTGGCGACTCTCGACGCGCGTCTGGTTGAAGCTATTGAGGTAGAGCTTCCAGGACTTCGACTCGATCAGGTTCGGCGAATCCGCCGGCAGGCGGAAGCGCGCCACGGCGACTAGCGGCTTGCCGCGGGCATTGAGCCAGGAGACCTCGAAGGCGTGCCACTCGTCCTCGCCGGCGAAGGGCAAGGCGCCCTCCTCGATGCCCAGCGGCGCCCGGTTGGCGGCGCGGGGGATGGCAAAGAGCAGCCCGGCATCGTAGTGCTCCGGATAGGCGGCCTCGCGCCCCAGGGGGGCATGCGCGAGGGTGTCGGGTCGATGATGTGCCATATCAGCTCCTGATGCCCTTGCCGCGATTCAGCATCCACAGGGCCACCCCGAAGAGCACGCTGATGAAGGCCAGGATGGCGGCCAGGGCCCAGCCCACGGGGATGTCGGAGACGCCAAGGAAGCCGTAGCGGAAGACGTTGACCATGTAGAGGATGGGGTTGAGCATCGACACGCCCTGCCAGAAGGCCGGCAGCAGCGAGATGGAATAGAAGACCCCGCCGAGGTAGGTCAGCGGCGTGAGCACGAAGGTCGGCACGATGGAGATGTCGTCGAACTTCTTGCCCAGCAGGGCGTTGATGAAGCCGCCGATGGCGAACAGCGCCGCGGTGAGCACCACCACGAAGACCGTCAGCAGCGGGTGCGCTACCTCGATGCGGGTGAAGAAAAGCGACACCCCGGTAACGATCAGCCCCACGCCGAGGCCGCGGGCCATGCCGCCCAGCACGAAGCCGGTGAGGATCACCCAGTTGGGCATCGGCGAGACCATCATCTCCTCGATGGAGCGCTGGAACTTGTTGGAGAAGAAGCTGGAGGCCACGTTGGAGTAGCTGTTGGTGATCACCGCCATCATGATCAGCCCCGGGACGATGAAGTCCATGTAGCTGTAGCCATCCATCTCGCCGATCCGCGATCCGATCAGGTTGCCGAAGATGATGAAGTACATCGTCATGGTGATCGACGGCGGCAGCAGGGTCTGCGGCCAGATCCGCGTGAAGCGCTTGACCTCCTTGTGCACCAGGGTCCAGAGGGCGATGGCGATCTGGGTCGGGTTCATGCGCGCGCCTCCGCTGCTTCTGCCGCCGCCTTGTCGCTGTTGCCCTGCTCCACCATGGAGACGAACATCTCCTCGAGCCGGTTGGCGCGGTTGCGCATCGACATCACCTGCAGCCCCTGGGCGCTGAGCGCCTCGAAGACATCGTTGAGGCGCTGGCCGCGATGCACCACCACCGCCAGCTGGGCGGCATCGACCCGGCTCACCTCGAAGCCCGCCACCTCAGGCGCGGCCTCGATGGGGTGCGCCAGGTCCAGCAGGAAGGTCTCGGTATCCAGCTCGGCAAGCAGCTCACGCACGCTGGTGTTCCGGATGATCACGCCGTGGTTGATGATCCCCACGTTGCGGCACAGGCTCTCGGCCTCCTCCAGGTAGTGGGTGGTGAGGATGATGGTGGTGCCCTCGTCACGATTGATGCGGCGCATATATTCCCACATGCTGCGGCGCAGCTCGATATCCACGCCGGCGGTGGGCTCGTCGAGGATCAGCAGCCGGGGCCGGTGCATCAGCGCCCGGGCGATCATCAGCCGACGCTTCATCCCGCCGGAGAGCATCCGCGCGCTGCCGTTGCGCTTGTCCCACAGGCCCAGGTCACGCAGCAGCTCCTCGGCCCGGGGCAGCGCCTCGCGACGCGACATGCCGTAGTAACCGGCCTGGGCCAGCACGATGTCGATGACCTTCTCGAACTGGTTGAAGTTGAACTCCTGGGGCACCACGCCGAGATGGTACTTGGCACGGGCGAAGTCCCGGTCGATGTCGATGCCGAAGATCGAGACCTGGCCCGCCGTCTTCTGGACCAGCGAGCAGACCACGCCCAGGGTGGTCGACTTGCCTGCGCCGTTGGGCCCGAGCAGGGCATAGAAGTCGCCCTCGGCGACGTCGAGGTCGATGCCCTTCAGGGCCTGGAAGCCATTGCCGTAGACCTTGGTCAGGCCACGGATGGACAGTGCCGGTTCGGCCATGTGCGATCCCGTCAGAGAGAAATGGAAGTCGTCGCGAGAACCCGGTGAAATGGGGATGGCCCGGGAAACTTCAAGGTTCGCCCTCCCAGCCCGGCAGCGAGAACTCCTCCTGCAGGTGGCGAAGCTCGGGCTGGTGCAGGGCCGCGATGCGCTCGGCCAGTTCGGCACCCCTGGCGAGCAGGTGCACCTCCATGCGGCGACGATCGGCCCGCCCGGGCCGGCGTTCCACCAGGCCGGCTTCCTCGCAGCGCCCGACCAGCGCCACGGTGCCGTGGTGCTTGGCCTGCAGCCGCTCGGCCAGCTCCCCCACACTCGCCCACTCGCGCCCCGCGAAGCCCTTCAGGTGCAGCAGCAGCTGGTACTGCAGGGGGGTGAGGCCGTGGTCACGACAGATGTCCTCGCTCTGGCGCAGGAAGCAGCGCAGCCGATAGCGGAAGTGCGACAGGCGCTCGAAGTCCTGCTTGGTCAGGGACGCGGGGCTCGGGTCGAGGTCTTGGGGCATGGTGGCCTCCTTGACAGCGGGCAACACGGGAACTAATACATATCATAACATGATACAAAACAGCGAGCCTGACCACGAGGTGCCCCATGAACGCCATGACTGTCTTCCGCCTGCCCTTCTCACGCACCGCGGGCTGGAAGGAGCTCCAGCAGCGGCGGATCCCGATCCCGACCCTGGCCTGGCTGGTGGTCCTGCCGATGTCATTGCTCCCCCCGCTGATGCTCTACTACGCCGGCACCCACTATGGTGACGACTTCGTCACCGGCTTCGCCGAACGCCCCTGGCGCTTCATCACCACCATCCTCTTCCTGGCCGAACTGCTGACCTTCTTCGTCATGGGCTGGCTGATCCACGCCGTGGTCAACGCCCAGGAGGAGCTGTCGATCGACTACCACGATGCCTACCTGCTGGCCGCCATGGCCCCGCTGCCGCTATGGAGCGCCTCGCTGGTGCTGTTCGTCCCCAGCCTGCTGCTCAACGCCCTGGCCGTGCTGGTGGCGCTGGGGATCTCGTGCAGCCTGATCTACCACGGCCTGCAGGGACTCTGCCGGCGAGGGGATGACGACCTGGTGGCCCAGTCGGCGACCTATACCATCATGGCGTCAGGCGTGCTGGCGTGGGGCGTGCTGATGGCCGTGGTCTGGGCATACTGATCCGCCGACCTGGAGAGGCCGCAAGGAGTCCGGACGGAGCGAAGAATTTGAAGAAATCGAATGGAGCGGGAAACGAGATTCGATCGGACTGGCGCTCCAGCTCGCGACCCTCGCCTTGGCAAGGCGATGCTCTACCACTGAGCTATTCCCGCTGATCTGGAGGTCGTGCTGAAGAAGTGGCGTCCCATAGGGGGTTCGAACCCCTGTTACCGCCGTGAAAGGGCGGTGTCCTAGGCCACTAGACGAATGGGACGCATGGAGCGGGAAACGTGATTCGACGGGGCTGCCGTCAGCCGGGCTGGCGCCCCAGCTCGTTGAGCCGAGCCTTGGCCTGATCTAATACGCTACCCAAACAAAATGGAGCGGGAAACGAGATTCGAACTCGCGACCCTCGCCTTGGCAAGGCGATGCTCTACCACTGAGCTATTCCCGCAGGTCTCGCACTGCCAACACCGGAAGTGGCGTCCCATAGGGGGTTCGAACCCCTGTTACCGCCGTGAAAGGGCGGTGTCCTGGACCACTAGACGAATGGGACGCATAAGCCATTTCAGCTTGGTGCGGGAAACGAGATTCGACCGGGCTTTCTCTCCAGCTCGTGAGCCGAGCCTTGGCCTGATCAAGTACGCTACCCAAACCAAATGGAGCGGGAAACGAGATTCGAACTCGCGACCCTCGCCTTGGCAAGGCGATGCTCTACCACTGAGCTATTCCCGCAGGTCTCGCACTGCCAACACCGGAAGTGGCGTCCCATAGGGGGTTCGAACCCCTGTTACCGCCGTGAAAGGGCGGTGTCCTGGACCACTAGACGAATGGGACGCAATGTCTCGCCTCGTCGAGGTGCGGCGAATATTACCCAGCACCCGGGAAGCTGTCAAGCGGGTCTCGCCGGACGTTGATATCCCGTGACCGATGCGGTCCGGTGACTGGAAACACCCGCCCCTGATGATGTCAGAATGGAAGTGACACGCGCCGGGCCCGCCCCCGGCGCCAAGACAAGGAGTAGAGGCCATGCGCAGCAAGATCCAGAAGAGCGATGTCGAATGGCAGCAGCAGCTGACGCCCGAGCAGTACCGCGTCACCCGCGAGAAAGGCACCGAGCCGCCCTTCAGCGGCCACTACCACGTGAGTGACGAGCACGGCATCTACCACTGTGTCTGCTGCAACGCCCCGCTGTTCGAGAACGAGCACAAGTTCGACGCCGGCTGCGGCTGGCCCAGCTTCGACCGTCCCTTCACGCCGAGCTGCGTGGCGGAGCAGACCGACACCAGCCACGGCATGCAGCGCACCGAGGTGACCTGCGCCCGCTGCGATGCCCACCTCGGCCATGTCTTCCCCGATGGCCCCCAGGAGACCACCGGGCTGCGCTACTGCATCAATTCGGTGGCGATCCAGTTCCACGCCGGGGAGTAGTCCCGGCCCGTCACCGCCCTCCCCTGACACGGCCGCCCATCTGCTATGATGGGCGGCCGTTTTCATTCATGCGCATGCAGGAGAGGCTCGATGCTCGGCTGGTACCCGGGACACATGAACAAGGCGCGCCGGCAGATCCTCGAGGCGCTGCCGGAGATCGACGTGGTGATCGAGGTCCTCGATGCCCGCCTGCCCTACTCCAGCGCCAACCCCATGCTGGCCGAGCTCACCCGCCACAAGCCGGTGTTGAAGGTCCTGTCCCGAGCCGACCTCGCCGACCCCGAGCGGACCCGCGAGTGGGTGAGCTTCTTCGACGCCCAGGACGATATGCGGGCCCTGGCGGTGACCACCACCCAGGCGCGCGAGCTCAAGCGCATCCCGAAGCTATGCCATGAGCTGGCCGGCCAGGTGCGCGCCGACCGCGACGTGCGGGTGATGGTCATGGGCATTCCCAACGTCGGCAAGTCGACCCTGATCAACGGCCTGGCCGGGCGCACCATCGCCAAGACCGGCAACGAGCCGGCGGTGACCAAGCGCCAGCAGAAGGTGCGTATCGGCGGCCGTGTGGCACTGATCGATACCCCCGGGGTGCTGTGGCCCAAGATCGAGGACCAGGCCAGCGCCCACCGCCTGGCCGCCAGCGGTGCCATCCGCGATACCGCCATCGACTACGTGGAGGTCGCCGTGGTCGCCGCAGCCGAGCTGGCCAGGCGCTACCCCGAGGCCCTCAAGGCGCGCTACAAGCTCAAGACCCTGCCCGCGTACGCCCCCCACCCCGAGGCCGGGCGGGTCGAGGCCGATGGCCCGGTGCGGGTCGACCTCCTCGCCCTGGCCGGCTTCGACGGCCATGCGATCCTCGCCGAGATCGCCGCCAGGCGCGGCGGGCTGCGCCCCGGTGGCGAGGTCGACCTGCATCGCGGTGCCGAGGTGCTGCTCCACGAGCTGCGTGACGGCAAGCTGGGCCGGCTGACCCTGGAGACCCCGGCGGACATCCCGCCCGAACCCGAACCGGACGCCGCCGACGCGGTTGGTGGTGACGGTGCCGAGCCCGCATAATCACCGGCAACACTGCCCCGAGACGACGCCCGCCCCGGCAGAGGCGGCACACCGACATCACTGGATCTCAGCGCCCATGGACACTCCCCCGATCAGGAAATCGCACAAGCTCGAGAACGTCTGCTACGACATCCGTGGCCCGGTGCTCGAGCACGCCAAGCGGCTGGAAGAGGAAGGCCAGCGCGTCCTCAAGCTGAACATCGGCAACCCCGCCCCCTTCGGCTTCGAGGCGCCGGAAGAGATCCTCCAGGACGTGATGCGCAACCTGCCCACCGCCCAGGGCTACTGCGACTCCAAGGGGCTCTACTCGGCACGCAAGGCGATCATGCAGGAGTGCCAGCGCAAGGAGATTCCCGGCGTCGGCATCGAGGACATCTACATCGGCAACGGCGTCTCCGAGCTGATCGTGATGGCCATGCAGGCGCTGCTCAACGACGGCGACGAGGTATTGATCCCGGCCCCGGACTACCCGCTGTGGACCGCGGCGGCCAACCTCTCGGGCGGCCATGCCGTGCACTACCTCTGCGACGAGCAGGCCGACTGGGCGCCGGATATGGCCGATATCCGCGCCAAGGTCACCGCCCACACCCGGGCGATCGTGATCATCAACCCCAACAACCCCACCGGGGCCGTCTACCCACCGGCGGTGGTACGCGAGCTGCTGGAGATCGCCCGGGAACACGACCTGGTGGTCTTTTCCGATGAGATCTACGACAAGATCCTCTACGACGGGGTCGAGCACGTCTCCACCGGGGCGCTGGCCGGCGAGGACCAGCTGGTGGTGACCATGAACGGCCTCTCCAAGAGCTACCGCTGTGCCGGCTTCCGCTCCGGCTGGATGATCCTCTCGGGCCACCTCGCCAAGCAGCGCGCGGCCGACTTCATCCAGGGGCTGACCATGCTGGCCTCGATGCGCCTGTGCGCCAACGTGCCGGCCCAGCACGCCATCCAGACCGCCCTGGGCGGCTACCAGTCGATCAACGACCTGATCCTGCCCGGCGGCCGTCTGCTCGCCCAGCGCGACATCACCGTCGAGAAGCTCAATGCCATCCCCGGGGTCAGCTGCACCCGGCCCAAGGGGGCCCTCTACGCCTTCCCGCGACTCGACCCCAAGGTGTTCAACATCCGCGACGACCAGCAGCTGGTGCTCGACCTGCTGCTGCAGGAGAAGATCCTGCTGGTGCAGGGCACCGCCTTCAACTGGCCGGACCCCGACCACGTGCGCATCGTCACCCTGCCCTGGGCCGACCAGCTCGAGGACGCCCTGGACCGTTTCGCCCGCTTCCTGTCGCGCTACCGCCAGTAGGCCGGGGCATGCCCTTCTGCCCGCCGCTTGAAACCCGGCGGGCAAGTGCGTATCTAAGCAACAGCTTGTGCAAGCCGCTGAGCGCGGCGCCCCCTTCCCGACGACTGGAGATTTCCGGCAATGATGAGAATCCTGCTCTTCCTGGGCACCAACCTGGCCGTGATCGTGGTGGCCAGCATCACCCTGCGCCTGCTGGGGGTGGAGGGCTACCTGACCGAACAGGGCATGAACTTCAATGCCCTGCTGATCTTCTGCTTCATCTTCGGCATGGCCGGCTCGATGGTCTCGCTGTTCATCTCCAAGTGGATGGCCAAGCGCAGCACCGGCACCGTGATCATCGAGTCGCCCTCCAACGCCACCGAGAAGTGGCTGGTCGATACCGTGGCCGAACTGGCCCGCGAGGCCGGCATCAAGACGCCGGAGGTGGGCATCTTCCCGGCCCAGCAGTCCAACGCCTTCGCCACCGGCTGGAACAAGGACGATGCCCTGGTGGCGGTCTCCGCCGGCCTGCTCAACCGCATGCGCCCGGAGGAGGTGCGCGCGGTGCTGGCCCACGAGATCGGCCACGTGGCCAACGGCGACATGGTTACCCTGGCGCTGATCCAGGGCGTGCTCAACACCTTCGTGATGTTCTTCGCGCGGGTGGTGGCCCAGCTGGTCGACAGCTTTCTGCGTCGCGACGATGGCGGCGGCCTGGGCTTCATGGGCTACTTCGCGGTGGTGATCGTCGCCGAGATCGTCTTCGGGCTGATCGCCTCGGCCATCGTCGCCTGGTTCTCGCGCTTCCGGGAGTATCGCGCGGACAGCGCCGGCGCACACCTCGCCGGCAGCGGGGCCATGATCAACGCCCTGGCCCGCCTCAAGGCCGAGACCGAGATGCCGGACCAGATGCCGGACACCCTGCGGGCCATGGCCATCACCAAGGGCCAGACGCGCTCGCTGATGGAGCGGCTCTTCGCCAGCCACCCGCCGCTGGATGATCGCATCCGCGCCCTCAAGGAAGCGGCCTACCGGCAATAACGGCGATCCGCGGCGGGGCCACCCGCCGCTGCTCTCTGCACAGGGCCGCATCCGCGCCTTCAAGGAAGCGGCCTACCGGCAATAACGGCGATCCACGGCGGGGCCACCCGCCGCTGCTCTCTGCACAGGGCCGCATCCGCGCCCTCAAGGAAGCGGCCTACCGGCAATAACGGCGATCCGCGGCGGGGCCACCCGCCGCTGCTCTCTGCACAGGGCCGCATCCGCGCCTTCAAGGAAGCGGCCTACCGGCAATAACGGCGATCCACGGCGGGGCCACCCGCCGCTGCTCTCTGCACAGGGCCGCATCCGCGCCCTCAAGGAAGCGGCCTACCGGCAATAACGGCGACCCACGGCGGGACCAACCCGCCGCGGCTCACGGCACAGGCCATATCCGCACCGCCGCCTACTGCAGAGAAGCCGTTTCACCGTACGACAGCGGGCCCGCCATAATTTGGCGGGCCCGCTGTCGTTTGCCGCCCCAACGTCATCAGGCAGTGGCGACCCGGAAGCCCGCTCCGCTCAGCAGCGGCGCGAGCTCTCGGGCCCCCTCGCGAAGTTGGATGTCGAGGGTCCCGAATTCCCGGCGCAACGGATAGGCCGCTCGGCAGGCATCGAAGCCCTTGTCCATGCCCTGGCGACGGGCCTCGCGGTAGAGGCTGTCGTGGTCACGCCGCACGTCGTAGACAGCGCGCAGGCAAAGGCGCAGCGCCTCCTCGGGGCCGAGGCCGGCGTCCAGGACGAGACGCGTGACGGGGGGCGGGGGCGCGAGGTCCACCAGCGTCAGTCGCGCCGGCAGGCCGACATGCTGGGCCAGGGCGCCATAGATCCGGTGGGTGCCGCGCAGCTTGCCGTCCAGGCTGTAGCCGGCGACATGCGGGGTGGCGATGGCGGCGAGATCCGCCAGGCCGCTGTCGATGGCGGGCTCGTGCTCCCAGACATCGAGCACCGCGCTGACATCACTCTGCCCCGCCAGCCGCTGACGCAGCGCCCGGCCATCCACGCAGTCGCCGCGTCCGGCGTTGAGCAGCACGCTGCCCGGGGCCAGGGCCGCGATGCGCTGGGCATCGAGCAGGTGGTGCGTCGGGTAAGGTCCCTCGGTCACCAGCGGGGTATGCAGGCAGAGCACGTCGCATTCGTCGATCAGGGTGTCCAGCTCCTCGAAGCCGGCCAGCCCCTCGGCGCCCTCCGCCGCCACGCGGGGCGGGTCGCAGGCCAGGCAGTCGATGCCCATCGCCGTGAGACGCTCGAGCAGCCGCCCGCCCACGTTGCCCACGCCGACGATGCCGACGCGGCGCTCGGCCAGCCGCCACCCCTGGCGCTCGGCCAGGGTCGAGAGGCTGCCCAGCACGTAGTCCACCACCGCCTCGGCATTGCAGCCCGGGGCGCTGGCGAAGGCGACGCCGCGCTCGGCCAGGGTCCGCTCGTCCACGTGGTCGGTGCCGATGGTGCAGGTCCCGACAAAGCGCAGCCGGTCGGCACGGGCCAGCAGGGCCTCGTCGACGCGGGTGATGGAGCGCACCACCAGGGCGTCGGCCTCCTGCAGCGCGGCGGCATCGATCTCGCGCCCCGGCAGGCGGACCACCTCGCCCATCTCCCCGAAGCATTTCTCGGCGGCGGGGACGTTGGCGTCGACGACGATTCTCATGGCTGGCTCCCGTCCTGCTGGTGAAACGACTTGTTCAGTGTGCCCAAGCCCTTACAATACCGCCATTGCCACTCGCGCGCCGCAGGCCTGCGGCGCCCGCCACCTCGGGAGCTGCCGTGATCGTCCGCTGGGAAACCGACCATGACTATGTGCTGGTGCATGTCCATCAGGACATGTTCGGCGACTGGATCTTCAGCCGTGCCTGGGGGCAGATCGGCACCCAGTTCGGCGGCCTGAAGCATCGCCTGGCCGATGACCACGACCAGGCGATGATGTGGCTGGCCGACGAGACCACCATCCTGTCCTCGCGGGGCTTTCGCAAGGTGCTGGAGGTGGAGGACGAGAGCGCCGAGGGACGCGACGCCGTCAGCCAGCTCTCGCTGCTGGAGCCTTAAGCTGCAAGCTGCAAGCTGCAAGCTGCAAGCTGCAAGCCAGAAGGATTCCACCAGCGCTGTAAGCCTCAAGGGTCTTCCTTGCCCCTTGTAACGTGTCACCGCCCGGCGAAGCCGGGTCATCCCAGATAGCGCCGCCCGCCGCGCAGGGTTGCCCCCTGCGCCGCTCTCGTCGTCACCCCGGGCGACGTCTCGCCACCGAGTTGCTGCAGCGAGTGCCAGGCCGTCTCGTCCAGCCAGCCTCGAGCCGCCAACCAGGCGGCCAGGCGGTCGGGTTCCATGCCGCGGTCCAGTTCCTGTCCCGCCTCGTCCACCAGCACCGGGATGCGCACCCCGTAGCGCGCGACCAGCCCCTCGTCCTCGCTGATCTCGACCCGCTCCAGCCGGTACCGCTCGGCACACAGGGTCGTCAGCACCGCCTCCAGCTGTTCGCAGAGATGGCAGCCCAGGGTGGTATAGAGCCTCAGTCGGATCATGCGTCCTCCCGATGGCGTATCAGGAACACATGATGCAGGTCCGGGCGGCGTTGAAAGTCAGGATCGAACGTCTTCGCCGAGATATCCTCCACCCGGAACTGCTCGGCGAGATCCGCATCCAGCGTGAAGCGCCGCTGGTTGTTGGAGAACACCAGGGTGCCGTCCGGCGCCAGGCGCGCCATGGCCAGGCGCACCAGCCGGCCATGGTCGCGCTGGACGTCCAGGGTATCGGCCATCTTCTTGGAATTGGAGAAGGTCGGCGGGTCCAGGAAGATCAGGTCGAACTCGCCGCCGGCGGTCGCCAGCCAGCGCAGGCAGTCGTCACGCACCACCCGATGGCGCCCGGGGTCGAGCCGGTTGAGGGCGAAGTTGTCCCGGGCCCACTCCAGGTAGGTGTTGGAGAGGTCGACGCTGACGCTCTCGCGGGCCCCGCCGGCCGACTGCTTGCCCTCTTCCTGCGATCCGAGGGCGGCCTGGACCGTGGCGGCCCCGGTATAGCAGAAGAGGTTGAGGAAACGCTTGCCGGCGGCCAGCTCGCCGAGCAGGCGTCGCACCGGACGATGGTCGAGAAAGAGGCCGGTATCCAGGTAGTCGCGCAGGTTGACCCACAGCCGCGCCCGGCCCTCGCGCACCTCGAAGCGCTCACCGCTGGCCGCCTGCTTGCGGTACTGCGCCTTCCCACTCTGCCGCTCGCGCCGCTTGACCACCACCTTTCCCGGGTCAACACCGAGCACGTCGGGAATCACGCCCAGCGCCTCGTGCAGCCGCTTCTGGGCCTGGGCGGCATCGACGGATTTGGGCGGCGCATACTCCTGGACGTGTACCCGGTCGCCGTAGAGGTCGATGGCCAGGGCGTACTCGGGCATGTCTGCATCATAGAGCCGGTAGCAGCGCTCGCCGCTCTTCTTGAGCCACTTCTTCAACCGCTTGCGGTTCTTCTCCAGGCGATTGGCGAACATCTGCGCCCCCTCGGAGCGCGAGGGGGCCGCCTCCCCGGAGGACGACTCCTCCGCCTCGGGAATGGCCATCAGCAGCAGCTTGGCCTCCAGGGGGCCGTTGCGCAGCGCGTACTGCTTGCGGGCCCGCAGCCCGATGCGATGCCCGAGATCCGGGTTGGCGGTGAAGACCGCCAGCTGCCAGCCGGGGAAGGCCGCCTTGACCCGCTCGCCGAGCTGGCCATAGAGGCGCACCAGTTCGGGAAGTTCGCCGAGGCGCTCGCCGTAGGGCGGGTTGGTCATCACCAGCCCTCGGGGCGTGTCTGTCAGCCCCTCGGGGCGCGCGAGCCCGGCCAGGGAGGCCCCCTCGAGCTCGATCAGCGCCGGCACGCCGGCGCGCATGGCGTTGGCCTTCGCCGCAGCCAGCGCCGGGGGGCTCTCGTCGAAGCCGTAAAGCCGCGAGCGGCAGCGCTTGCGCCCGATGCTGGCCCGTGCCTCGGCCTCGCGCTTGAGCTCGCGCCAGCAGCGCTCGTCGTGGCCGGCCCAGCCGTGGAAGCCGAAGCGCTCCCTGGCAAGACCGGGGGCGATGTCGGCGGCCATCAGGGCGGCCTCGATCAGCAGGGTGCCGGCACCGCACAGCGGGTCGACCAGCGGCGCCCCCTCCCGGGCCATCGCGGGCCAGCCGGCGCGCACCAGCAGGGCGGCAGCCAGGTTCTCCTTGAGCGGCGCATGGCCCACGTCGCGGCGATAGCCGCGGCGGTGGAGGCTGTCGCCCGAGAGGTCCACGCCCAGGGTCAGCCGCCCACGGTGCAGGTGGGCATAGAGGCGCAGGTCCGGCTGCCGGGTATCGACATCGGGCCGTAGTCGGCCTTCGGCATGGAGGCGGTCGACCACCCCGTCCTTGACGGTCTGGGCACCGAAGCGGGTGTGGCGGATCGCCTCGGCGCGGCCGTGGAAGTCCACCGCCAGGGTCGCGCCCGGTGCGAGGTGCTCGCGCCAGTCGATGGCCGCGGCGGCGGCACGCAGCGCCTCGGGGGTCTCGATGCCCTCCTCCTGCGCCAGGCAGAGCACCAGCCGGTTGGCCAGCCGCGACCAGAGACAGATGCGGTAGGCGCTCTCGAGGCTCGCGCGCAGGTGGACCCCGGCCACCGTGGTCTTGCCGGGGACGGCACCCAGGGCGGCCAGCTCGTCGGCCAGCAGCAGTTCGATGCCCCGCGGGCAGGTGGCCAGAAGATCCAGTGAATCAGGGGAGTGCAGTTCAGTCATGACATTTCCATCGGCGTGGTGCCTGGCCGGGGTGAAGGCGTGACGGGCAGGTGAACGCCTTGTTACAAATCATCGGTCGACAATCGTCATCATCCTGGGCTATCAATGAGTGAGTAGCTACTGAATGACGCATGCGTTCTGTCAGCGGGCCTCGAGTCGTCGTGCAGCACGGAGTTGCCGCAGAGACCGATGTCGCCCGGGCAACATGAATCCGGTCTCGAGGCCGGGTTCTCGTCGGTACCTTCATCAAGAGGTAGTCCAATGAAACGACAGAAACGTGATCGCTTCCAGCGTGCCTATGTTCATGGGTACAAGGCGGGTCTCTCAGGTCGTTCCCGCGATGACTGTCCAAGTCAGGATATCAATCTACGCGAATACTGGATGAGCGGTTGGCGTGAAGGTCGTGGGGATCAATGGTCCGGCATGACGGGAGTCTCCGGCATTCACAAGAACCCCATGGTGATGTGACCCCCGCATTCACCGGGTCATCAGCCCATCGTCAGAGGTGTTGACGAACATATCAAGCCCATGGCCATGCCATGGGCTTTTTAGTGGCCGCCCGACGGGCCCTCACTGCCCGGCGAAGCGGGCCTGCAGCGCCCGGGCACACTCCCCCACCAGCGCCGGCCCGCGATAGATGAAGCCCGAATAGAGCTGCACCAGGTCGGCGCCGGCCGCCACCTTGGCCAGAGCCGCCTCGCCGCTGTCGATGCCGCCCACGCCGATGATCGGCATGCCGGGAAGCCGGCGGCGAAGTTCGCGGATGATCCTGTTCGAGGGTTCGAACACCGGCCGCCCGGATAGCCCCCCCTGTTCGTCTGCATGCGCAAGCTCCGCCACCGCCTCGCGGGAGACGGTGGTATTGGTGGCGATCACCGCGTCGATGGCATTCGCCTCGAGGGTGCGGGCCACCAGGCCGACCTCCTCGGCGCTCATGTCCGGGGCGATCTTCACCGCCAGGGGGACGCGGCGACCGGCCTCCCGGTCAAGCCGGCTTCCCTCCACGCGCAGGGCCCCGAGCAGCGCATCCAGGTGCTCGCCAAACTGGAGGTTGCGCAGCCCCGGGGTGTTGGGCGAAGAGATGTTCACCGTGATGTAGTGCGCATGGCCATGCACCTTGCGCAGGCAGGTCAGGTAGTCGTCCACCGCCTGCTCCACCGGGGTGGTGAGGTTCTTGCCGATGTTGATGCCGATCACCCCGTCGTAGCGGCTCGCCCTGACACGGGCGACCAGGTGATCCACCCCGGCATTGTTGAAGCCCATGCGATTGATGATGGCGCCGGCCTCCGGCAGGCGGAACAGCCGCGGCCGGGGGTTGCCGTCCTGGGGCCGGGGCGTCACGGTGCCTACCTCGACGAAGCCGAAACCCAGCGCGCCCAGGGCATCCAGGTGATCGGCGTTCTTGTCCAGCCCGGCGGCCAGGCCCACCCGGTTGGGAAAGCGCAGCCCCATCAGCTCCACCGGGTCCTCGACCCGCCCGCCGCCGAGTCGCTCCGCCAGGCCCAGGCGACCGGCCAGGTCGAGCCCCCTCAGGGCGACTCCGTGGGCGGTCTCGGCGTCCAGGCGAAACAGCAGCGAACGGGCAAGCGAATACATGGCGACTCCGGGCAAGGGGGCGGACGGGGCGGCAGAGTATAGCAGTGCCGCGGGCGGGACACGACGCCGACGCCTCGCCAGGCGCCTCACGACCTGTGGCCCCGCAGCGACAGCCGGGGGGCGTTCTGTGATCTACTGTAGGCATCGTCGCGGCAATCACGGCCGGGTGGGCCGTGCAGCCTCACAAGCCAGGGAGATCCATATGGCCGATACCACCGAAACCCTCGAGGACCGCCTGTCGCGCATTCACCGGGCGCTGGGCGACGAGCGGCTCGATGCCGTCGACGACGTCCTGGCCGACCTCGAGCCGGCGGAGGTCGCCCTGCTGCTGGAATCGCTGCCCCCGGCGGCGCGCATCAAGCTGTGGGAACGGGTACCGGGCGAGGTCGACGGCGAGGTCCTGCTTCACGTCCACGACGAGGTGCGCAGCACCCTGCTCGATGACATGGACCATGCCGAGATCGTGGCCGCCACCTCGGGTCTCGACACCACGGACCTCGCCGAAATCTTCGAGGACCTTCCCCAGCAGGTGGCCGAGGACATGCTGCGCTCGATGGACGAGCTGCAGCGCAGCCGGCTGCAGGAGACGCTCTCCTTCGAGGAGGACAGCGCCGGCCGCCTGATGCGCACCGACACCATCGCCGTGCGCGCCGACGTCAGCCTGGAGACGGTCAAACGCTTCCTGCGCTGGAAGGAGGTGGTGCCCGACAACACCCACGCGCTGATGGTGGTCGACCGTAACGGCTTCTTCGTGGGGGCGCTGCCGCTGGCCCGCCTGGTCGCCAACGACCCCGAGATGGCCGTCGCCGACCTGATGGACCGCGACGTGGACAGCATCCAGGTGACCATGCACTCCCGCGAGGTGGCCACCCTCTTCCAGACCCACGACCTGGCCTCCGCGCCGGTGGTCGACGAGGAGGGCCTGCTGCTCGGGCGCATCGTCATCGACGACATCGTCGACGTGATCCGCGAGAACTCCGAGCAGGCGCTGATGAACATGGCCGGCCTGGACGAGGAGGAAGACCTCTTCGCGCCGGTGATGCCCAGCGCCAAGCGACGCGCCGTGTGGCTCGGCATCAATCTGGTCACCGCCTTCCTGGCCGCCTGGGTGATCGGCCGCTTCGAGGATGCCCTGGACAAGATCGTGGCACTGGCAGTGCTGATGCCCATCGTCGCCAGCATGGGCGGCATCGCCGGCAGCCAGACCCTGACCCTGGCGATCCGCGGCCTGGCCCTGGGCCAGATCAGCCGCACCAACAGCAGCTGGCTGCTGCGCAAGGAGATCGGCATCGCCGCCCTCAACGGCGTACTCTGGTCGCTGGTGGTGGCCGTGCTCGCGGTGCTCTGGTTCGGCAGCATCGCCATCGGCGTCATCATCGCCGCGGCACTCGTGATCAACATGCTCGCCGCCGGCATCGCCGGCATCGTCATCCCGCTGATGCTCAAGCGCTCGGGCATCGACCCCGCCCTCTCGGGGTCGGTGATCCTGACCACGGTGACCGACGTGGTGGGCTTCATGGCCTTCCTGGGGCTGGCCACGCTGTTCCTGCTCTGACCGCTGCCTTGCCCGCCCCCCGAAAACACGAACCCCCGCCGATGGCGGGGGTTCGTGGCTTTGGCCATGGGCAAGGCGGACCGGTCAGGTCTCGCGATTGCTCTCGGCCAGGTCGACCAGCTCGCGCACGGCCACCGCGAAGAGCGGGAAGCCGCCATGGCTGCCGCTGCCCACCTCCTCGAGCAGGCGGCACCAGCGCCGGTGCATGCCCTGGTGGAGCGAGAGCCACTGCTCCACCCGTTCCGCGCAGTCCCGCGGTCCACCTTCCATGCCCAGCACGCTGATGGTCAGCGCCAGCTGCTGGCGGTCGATGTCATCGCGAAAGGTCTCGCGGGCCTGTGCCTGCCAGCTGTCACGCACCTTGAGTTCGGTGATCTGCTGGATCATCCACGGCAGCTCCAGGCGATCGCCAATCTCGTAGAACACCTCGGCGACGCGCTGCGGCTTCTCGTTGGTCTGGCGGGCCGCCTGGATGATGCCGAGCGCCGCATAGAGACTGCCGGCGGCCGCCACGGTCGAGGCCAGGGCCTCCGGCACGCCCGCCTCGGTGAGCTCGTTGCGGCGGGCCTCCCAGGCCTCGTGCTCCTCGCCGCGCAGGCGCTTGCCGATGTTCTCCTGCAGCTGGGCCAGGCGCGGGGCGAAGAAGTCGATGGCATCCCGGGTGCTCATGCCGGTGCGGTTGCGCAGGAACCAGCGGGTGGCGCGCCGCAGCATGCGCATCAGGTCGAGCATCATGGCGTACTGCACGGCGCTCGGCACCCGGTTGTCCAGCGCCTCGATCTGCTCCCAGAGGCGCGGCAGCTGGAAGCTGTCGCGCGCCACCACGTAGGAGCGGGCGATGGTGGCGCGGTCGGCGCCAGTGGAGTCGATCAGCCGGCGCACGAAGACGATGCCCATGTGGTCGACCAGGTCGTTGGCCACCTGGGTGGCGACGATCTCGCGCTTCAGGCGGTGGTCGTACATCTCCTCCTTGTAGCGCTCGACCAGCACCCCGGGGAAGATCCGCTCGACGAACTTGACGATGGTCGGGTCGTCCGGCACGTCCGAGGCGATCAGGTCGCCCTTGAGCACGCTCTTGGCGTAGGAGATCAGCACCGAGAGCTCCGGCAGCAGCATCCCCTGCTCGTTGGCGGCGCGCTCGTTGAGGATCTCGTCGTCGGGCAGGAACTCCAGCTCGCGGTCGATCTGGCCGGCGACCTCCAGCTCGCTGATGAAGCGCCGGAAGGGCCCGATGCCCTGCCGGGAGAGGAGCTCGGCGAGGTCCAGCGCCTGGGTCTGGCGATAGTTGTCCAGCAGCACCAGATCCGAGACCTCCCCGGTCATGTCGGCGAGCAGCTGGTTGCGCTGCTTATCGGTCATGTCGCCGCGCTTGACCACCTCGTCGATGAGGATCTTGATGTTGACCTCATGGTCGGAGCAGTTGACGCCGCCGGCGTTGTCGATGAAGTCGGTGTTGACCCGCACGCCCCGTGCGGCCGCCTCCATGCGCCCGCGCTGGGTGAGGCCGAGGTTGCCGCCCTCGCCGACCACGCGGCACTGCAGCTCGCGGCCATCGATGCGCAGGCCGTCATTGGCCTTGTCGCCCACCTGGGCATCGGTCTCCTCGCTGCTCTTGACGTAGGTGCCGATGCCGCCGTTCCACAGCAGGTCGACCCGGGACTTGAGCATGGCGCGGATCAGGTCGTTGGGGGCGAGCTTGTCCTCCTTGATGTCGAACAGCGCCTTCATCTGCTTGGAGATGGGAACGGTCTTGGCCGAGCGCTTGAACACCCCGCCACCCTCGGAGATCAGCTCGGCGTTGTAGTCCTCCCAGCTGGAGCGCGGCAGGGCGAACAGGCGCTGGCGCTCGGCGAAGCTCGCCGCCACGTCCGGGCTCGGGTCAACGAAGATGTGCAGGTGGTTGAAGGCCCCTACCAGGCGGATCCGGTCGGAGAGAAGCATGCCGTTGCCGAAGACGTCGCCCGCCATGTCACCGATGCCGAGCACCGAGAACTCGTCCTGCTGGGTATTCAGCCCCAGGCCACGGAAGTGGCGCTTGACCGACTCCCAGGCCCCCTTGGCGGTGATGCCCATCTTCTTGTGATCGTAGCCGTTGGCCCCGCCCGAGGCGAAGGCATCGCCCAGCCAGTGCCCGTACTCGGCCGAGATCTCGTTGGCGATGTCGGAGAAGGTCGCGGTGCCCTTGTCGGCCGCAACCACCAGGTAGGCGTCGTCGTCGTCGTGGCGCACCACGTCCCGAGGCGGCACGATCTCGCCCCCCACGCGGTTGTCGGTGACGTCGAGCAGGGCGCGAATGAAGGTCTTGTAGCAGGCGATGCCCTCCTGCTGGATAGCATCGCGGTCCCCGCCCTCGGGAAGCCGCTTGCAGACGAAACCGCCCTTGGCGCCCACCGGCACGATCACCGCGTTCTTGACCTGCTGCGCCTTGACCAGGCCGAGCACCTCGGTGCGGAAGTCCTCGAAGCGGTCGGACCAGCGCAGCCCGCCCCGCGCCACCTTGCCACCGCGCAGGTGCACCCCCTCCACGCGCGGCGAGCAGACGAAGATCTCGTAGGCCGGCCGCGGCTTGGGCATGCCGGTGACCCGGGAGGGCTCCATCTTGAAGGACATGTAGTCCTTTTGACGGCCATCGGGGCCCGGCTGGTAGTAGTTGGTGCGCTGGGTCGCCTGGATCAGCTCCATGTAGCGGCGCAGCAGCTGGTCGTCGTTGAGGCTGGCCACATCGTCGAGCAGCCGGATGATGCGCCCCGTGCAGACCTCGATCTCGCCCTCCGGTGGGCGCTCGGCCGGATCGAAGCGCAGCTCGAAGAGGGTCACCAGCTCACGGGTAATCTCCGGGTGGTTGACCAGGGTGGTGGCCATGTAGTCCTGGGAGACGCCAAAGCGGATCTGCTTGAGGTAGCGGGCATAGCCCCGCAGCATGGCCACCTCGCGCCAGTCCAGGTTGGCGCCGATGATCAGCCGGTTGAAGGCGTCGTTGTCGGCCTCCCCGTTCCAGATGCGCTGGAAGGCCTCGACGAAGGGCTCGCGCATCTCCTGCAGGTTGACCTCGGTGCTGGTGTGGTGCTCCAGGTCAAAGTCATGGATCCAGTAGCTGCCGTCGCTGGCCTCAAGCTCGTAGGGGCGCTCGCCGATCACCCGGAGCCCCAGGTTCTCCATCATCGGCAGCACGTCGGAGAGCGGGATCGGCTGGTCGCGGTGGAACAGCTTGAGGTTGACCCCGCTGCCCTCCTCCTCGACCAGCCGGTAGAGGGAGAGCGCCAGCGGGCGGCCCTCGTCCAGCTCGCTGATGTGCTGCAGGTCGTAGACCGCGGTACGCGCCGAGAAGTCGTCACGATAGCTGGCGGGGAAGGCATCGCGGAAGCGGTCCATCAGCAGGTTGGCCTGCTCCTCGCCGAACCCCTCGATGGCGGCGCCCTGGAGGTCGTCGCGCCAGTTGCGGGCCAGGGTCGCCAGCTTGGCCTCCAGGCGCCGCAGGTCGTAGTCGGCGGGCTGGTCGCCCTTGAAGCGCAGGATGAACTGGATGCGGGCCAGCACCGACTCCGAGAGGTAGGTGTTGAAGTCGCCGAAGGTGGCGTCGAGCTCCTCGCAGAGCAGGGCCTGGGTGCGCAGGCGCAGCTCGGTGGAGAAGACGTCGCGCGGCACGAAGGCCAGGCAGGAGTAGAACTTGCCGGAGCGGTCCTCGCGGATGAACAGCCGCACCCGGCGCCGCTCGCGCATGTCGAGGATGCCCAGGGCCGTCTGGGTCAGCTCGTCGGTGTCGATCTGGAAGAGGTCGTCGCGGGGATAGACCTCGAGGATGTGCAGCAGGTGCTTGCCGTTGTGCCCCTTGGGATTGAAGCCGGACTTCTCCATCACCGTCGCGAGCTTGCGACGCAGGATGGGCACGTTGCGCGGCGACTCGTTGTAGACGGTGGCGGTGAACAGGCCGAGGAAGCGGCGCTCGCCGATCACCCGTCCCTGGTCATCGTAGCGGTCGATGGAGATGTAGTCGGGATAGGTCGGGCGATGGATCCGCGCATGGTGGGCGCTCTTGGCGAACGACAGCAGCTGGGGGACCAGCACGTAGCGGTCGCCCTCCACCCCCTGGTCGGTGCGGATACGTTCCTGGTAGCGGGGCTGGTCGAGGCGGAACACCCCCAGCTTGCTCTCGTCGACCCGATCGAGGCGCTGGCGTCCCTCGGCCTCGTGGACGACATACTCGTCATAGCCGAGGAAGGTGAAGTTGTCATGCAGCAGCCAATCGAGGAAGGCGATGGCCTCCTCATGGTCGCCGGCATCGACCTGGTCCGGGCGCGAGGCCTTGAGCTCGGCGACGGCCGCCCGGGCCTGCTCGCGCATCGGCTCGAAGTCGGCCACCGCGGTGCGCACGTCGCGCAGCACCTCCTGGAGGCTTGTCTCGATCTCCTCGAGCAGCGCCGGGTCCGAGTGGCGATCCACCTCGATGGCGATCAGCGACTCCCGCCCCTGCGGGGCGTCGGCCTTCCGGGTCGGGGTGACCCGAGTGAGTCGGTGCTGGGCATCGCGCTCCGTCGCCAGCACGGCATTGTGGATGGCGTGGACGGTCATGCCCCGCCGGTTGAGCTCGATGCGTACCGAGTCGACCAGGAAGGGCATGTCCTCGTGGAGCACCGCGATGAAGGTGTGGGTGGACTGCCAGCCATGCTGCTCGAAGTCGGGGTTGAAGACCCGCACCTTGGGGTCGGCAGGGTCGAACTGCTGCAGGAAGTGCCACACGGCAAGGGTGGCGCCATAGATGTCGTCGAGACGGCGGTCGGCCAGGTCATCGAGCGGTACCGTGGCATAGAAGTGGCGGGCGAAGGCACCGACCCGGGCGGCCTTGTCTTCGTCCAGACGGCCTTGCAGCCGCTCCTCGAGTTGCTTGAGTAGATCCTGGCGGGTCTCCTCGTGTGCGACGTGTTGCATCCATCACCTCGGCTGCCTGCGGCCGCCGGAGGCGGCCGGGAGAACTTGACGTGGCGGCCTCCTGGCCGCATCGCCTTCCAGCTTACGTCACTTCCCGAGCCCACCCCAGCCAGATGCCCCTTCGCTCATGGAGCATGTCGGTTGCGCATCGCCGCTTGACAGCGTGCCGGATACGCCGGTCCCTCAGCCACGCCGCTCCAGCAGGACCCCGCATTCGCAGTGGTGCGTCCAGGGGAACTGGTCGAAGAGCGCGAAACGCCGGATCCCGTGGGTGCGGGTCAGCACCTCGAGGTTGTCGGCCAGGGTCTCGGGGTTGCATGAAATATAGACGATACGCGCATATTCGCTGAGCTGGCGGCAGCTCTCCTCATCGAGCCCGGCTCGTGGCGGGTCGACCAGCACCGTGGAGAAGGCATAGTCGTCGAGGGCCATCTCGGCCACCCGGCGCCCGCCCTTCTCGCCCTTCAGGGCCTGGGAGAACTCCTCGGCGGACATGCGACCGACCTCGGCATTGGCGATGCCGTTGGCCTCCAGGTTGACCCGGGCACTGGCCACCGAGGTCCGCGATATCTCGGTGGCCAGCACCCGCCGGAAGTTGCCGGCCAGCGCCACGGTGAAGTTGCCGTTGCCGCAGTAGAGCTCCACCAGGTCGCTGTCCTGGCTGTCCCGGGTGACGTCCCGGGCCCAGGCCAGCATCGCCCGGCAGATCTCGGCATTAGGCTGGGTGAAACTGTTCTCCACCTGTTGGTAGACCAACTCGTCGCCGTCCACCGCGAGGCGCTCCCAGACATGGTCACGCGCCAGCACCAGGCGCTGCTTGCGGGCGCGGCCGATGACCATGATGCCCAGCGCCTGCTGCAGGGCACGGGCTTCGGCCTCCCAGGCCTCGTCGAGCCGACGGTGGTAGATCAGGGTGACCAGCGCCTCGCCGGAGAGGGTGGTGAGGAACTCCACCTGGAACAGCCGGCGACGCAGCAGGTCGTTGTCGCGGAGGGCATCGAGCAGGCGCGGCATGAGGTCGTTGATCTGCCGGCCGGCCACCGGGTAGTCGTCCAGGCGGACCACCGTCTTGCGTTTCGGGTCCTCGGGGTCCACCTCGAACATGGCATAGAAGAGGTCGTCCCCCTCGTGCCAGAGGCGGAATTCGCAGCGCTGGCGAAAGTGGCTCGGCGGCGAGGGAAACACCTCGAGCGTCGGCGGCGAGAAGCGCGCGAAGTCACGGGTGATGCGCTCGCGCTTGGCCTCGAGCTGCTGGTCATAGCGGGCGGGGTCGACGACGGGAATGGCCACGGCGGCTCCTGGGTGAAGATGACAAGATTGAGGGGGATCATGATGGTGCCGACCCTCACGGTCGGCTCAGGCCGGGTGCAGCAGCCTCGGCGGGGCGAAGCCGAAGCTGGCCAGCCCCCTGTCCAGGCGTTCGTCGGGGGCAGTGACGAAGCTAGTCTCGTCACCCTGTCGAGGGGCTAGCGCCGGCACCACCTGGGCCACCCGGCGGGCGATGGCGTCCCCGGAGTCGATCCAGCTCACCTGCCGCGGCGCCGCCTCGGCGAGCCACGGGGCCAGCAGCGGGAAGTGGGTGCAGCCGAGCACCACGGCATCCAGGTCGGGATCCTCCCACAGTGGGGCGAGGGCGCGGCGCAGGGTTGCCCGGTCAGGGGACGTCCCGGCCACCAGGCGCTCCGCTTCGCCGACCAGGGCATCCGCGGCGACCCGCGTCACCCGGCAGTCGGCGGCGAAGTCCCGGATCAGCCGCAGGGTGTAGGGCCGCGATACCGTGGCACTGGTCGCCAGCAGGCCGATATGGCGCGTCCGGCTGATCCGGGCCGCCGGCTTGATGGCGGGCACGGTGCCGACCACGGGAATCGTCAGGGAAGCGCGCAGGACGTCCAGCGCCAGGGTACTGGCGGTATTGCAGGCCACCACCAGGGTGCTGCAGCCGCTGGCCGCCACGGCGGCCTCGCAGACGGCCCGGATGCGCTGGACCAGCCAGGCATCCTCCCGCTGGCCGTAGGGCAGCATGGCATTGTCGCAGGCATAGGCCAGGGCGGCCTCGGGCAGGCACCGACGCAACGCCCGGACCACCGACAGGCCGCCGACGCCGGAATCGAAGACCAGGATCGGACCCACCATCATCCTGCCCCTCGACGCCTCGGGGCCGAGTGACGCGAGCAGGACGATGGCAGGGTGAAACGAGGCAGGTTGGGCATGACGTGGAGGGTGGCCGCTGAGAATGCCGGCCATTCTACCCCAGACCCGGGGCAGAGCCGAAACGCCAGACCGGTACCGGGTGCGCTATTGTCAGGTCACCGGCTCGGGGGCATCTCGCAGCTCGGCATAGAGCTCGGGGTAGGCCTCCTGCAGCCGCTCGAGCTGCGCCTGGGCGCCCTCCGGCAGGGCCGCCGCCAAGGCCTCGAGGTCCTGGTCGTTGAAGTTCTTCTGGATCAGCGGGAACAGCAGCTCGCGCTCGTCACGCAGGTAGGCGCGGTGGCTCTCCAGGTAGGACTTGAGGTCCTCGGCGAAACGGTCCATGGGCACCACGGCATCCATCAGGATCATGTCGAGGTCGTTGGAGAGCCGCTTTAGCCGGGACTTCAGCGCCCGATAGTCCCGGGACAGGCGCTCGGTGACCTCGACACTTGCGGGGTCGAGTTCCTTGAGGCGCTCGGTGCAGACCTTCTCGAGGGGCTGGGTGAAGCCTTCCTGATAGTCGAGGATGTAGTCGACGACCTCCCGGACCAACTGGAAGTTGGGACGCTCGCCGCACGCCAGGGACTTCTGCTTGAGCTGCAGGACGTGCAACATGCGCGCCATGTTGGCATGATCCTGACGCAACTGCTTCAGCATGGGCATGACGGGAGTCTCCTCTGTGGCGATGTGGAACAGAAGGCTGTCTAGGTTGGATTCGCCGCGGCTGGTCAGGTTCACCGCGCTGTGACACCCCGGCAAGGCCGACCTGTCTCAAGCTAGCCGCTCGGGGGGAATTGTGCCTGTCGCCCAAGGTCGTATTGCCTGCGACGACACATCCACTCTAGCAGTCGCGAGCCAAGGAGTCAGAAATGGATCTCTTCCAGGGCAACACCCCCGACGATGCGGCGCCGCTCGCCTTCCGCATGCGTCCACGCCGCCTCGAGGACTACGTGGGGCAGCAGGCGCTGGTCGGCCCTGGCAAGCCGCTGGCGCGCATGGCCGATAGCGGCGTGGTGCGCTCGATGATCCTCTGGGGCCCCCCCGGGACCGGCAAGACCACCCTGGCCGAGATCCTCGCCGAGGTCTCCGGCGCCCACCTGGAACACCTCTCGGCGGTGATGGCCGGGGTGAAGGAGATCCGGGCCGCCGTCGATCGCGCCCGGGACACGCAGGCGCGCCAGCGCCCCACCCTGCTGTTCCTCGACGAGATCCACCGCCTCAACAAGAGCCAGCAGGATGCCCTGCTGCCCCACGTGGAGTCGGGGCTGCTGACGCTGATCGGCGCCACCACCGAGAATCCCTCCTTCGAAGTCAACTCGGCGCTGCTCTCCCGGGCAAGGGTGCACGTGCTGAAGTCGCTCACCGAGGAGGAGCTCGTCGAGGTGATGCAGCGGGCGCTGGCCGACGAGGAACATGGCCTCGGCGCGCGGCGGATCCAGGTGGACGACGGGGTGCTGGCGCTGCTGGCCCGGGCCGCCGCCGGCGACGCCCGCCGCGCCCTGGGCCTGCTGGAGACCGCCTGTGACTTCACCGTGGCCGAGGGCGACGGCGAGCGCCTGCCTCGCGAGGCGCTGGAGGACGTCATCGGCCACCAGGCCAGCGCCTTCGACAAGCAGGGCGACCACTTCTACGACCTGCTCTCGGCGATCCACAAGTCGGTGCGCTCCTCGCGACCGGACGCCGCCCTCCTCTATATCGCCCGTTTCATGCAGGGCGGTGGCGACCCGCTGGACGTGATCCGCCGCCTCGCGGCCATCGCCTCGGAGGACGTCGGCAACGCCGACCCGCGGGCCCTGCCGCTGGTGATGGCCGCCTGGGACGCCTACCTGCGCCTGGGCGATTACGAGGGCCAGCGCGCCATCGCCCATGCCGCCATCCACCTGGCGGTGGCCCCCAAGAGCAACGCCATCGACCGGGCCTGGAAGGCCGCCAAGGCCTTCGTGGCACAGCAGCCCCAGTTGGAGGTGCCGACCTACCTGCGCAACGCTCCGACGAAGCTGATGGAGTCCCTGGGCCACGGCCAGGGCTACCGCTACGCGCACCACGAGCCCCACGGCTACCCCGCCGGCAGCAGCCATGACTGCTGGCCGGCTGCCGTCCCTCACCGGCGCTTCTATGCGCCCACGGAATATGGCCAGGAGAAGCGCTACGGCCAGCTCATGGCCTGGCGGGAGCAGCTCGATGCCGAGGCGGACGACGCTGGCGCGTAGCAGCCAAGCGGCCAAGCGGCCAAGCGGCCAAGCGGCCAAGCGGCCAAGCGGCCAAGCGGCCAAGCGGCCAAGCGGCCAAGCGGCAAGGCAGCCTACCCCCAGACGAAAGGAGCAAGCCAAGGGGGTTCCTTGAAGCTTGCTCCTTGTGGATTGCTGCTGGCCGAAGGCCTCAGTGCGTATCGCGGATCACGTCGGTGCCCGCCGGGATCTCGAAGGTAAAGCGGCTGTCGTCCAGCGGCTCGTTCATGCGCACGTTGTCGAACTCGATGGCGGTGCGCTGCCCGGTGCTGTCGGTCATCTGCAGCAGGTCCAGCGCCTCGCCGCGGAAGGTCATCTGCAGCTCCTCGAAGAGGGTATCGGGGTCCTTGGGTACCAGGGTGAAGGTCTCGCTGCTGCCCTGCTGGCGACGGGTGACGTCGTAGCTGCCGGTCAGCTCGTCGGCGCTGCCGGAGAGCAGCAGGGCCGGGGTATGGGTCACCCGCTGGTCCAGCGCCTGCACGGTCGCCTGTTCCAGGTCCGGGTCATAGAGGGTGACCTCCTCGCCCGCGGAGATCACCAGCTGCTCGTAGGGGGCATCCACCTCCCAGCGGAACTTGCCGGGACGCGACAGCCACATGCGGCCTCGGGCCTCCTGGAGGCGCTGGCCGCTGCCATCGAGGATCTGCTGCTCGAAGTCCGCCACGTAGGTCTGCAGCGGCTCGAGAATGTCCGCCAGGCGCTCGGCGCCCTCGCTGGCCAGGGCCGACATCGGCACGGCGAGGGTCATGGTCAGCGCGGCGAGGGTCTTCTTCACTGTCATCGTCTCTGTCTCCCTGGACGGGTCCATCATGGCATCCTGTCACTCGGACCCGGGACGCCCCGGCGGGTTGCACGCTCGCCGGGGCTTCCTTCATTGCTGCAAGGTTGGTTGCCGCGCGTCAGTCGCCCACCGGTGGCGGGGCCAGCACCTCACGCGCGCCGTTGGTGCCCATCGTGGAAACCACCCCGGCCATCTCCATGGACTCGACCAGGCGCGCGGCCCGGTTGTAGCCGATCTTGAAGCGGCGCTGCACCGCCGAGATGGAGGCCCGGCGACTCTCGGTGACGAAGGCCACCGCCTCGTCGTAGAGGGCATCCTGCTCGGCGTCGCCGTCGCCACCGCCCCCCTCGGCCTCGAGGCCAGTGAGGGCCTCGGCGGAGACGCCCCCGGAGAGGATCTCGTCGATGTACTCCGGCTCGCCGCGGCGCTTCCAGTCCTCGACCACCCGATGCACCTCGTCGTCGTCGACGAAGGCGCCGTGGACACGGGTCGGCATGCCGGAGCCGGCCGGCAGGTAGAGCATGTCGCCGTGACCCAGCAGGTTCTCGGCGCCCCCCTGGTCGAGGATGGTGCGCGAGTCGACCCGGGACGAGACCTGGAAGGCCATGCGGGTGGGGATGTTGGCCTTGATCAGGCCGGTGACCACGTCCACGGAGGGGCGCTGGGTGGCGAGTATCAGGTGGATGCCGGCGGCGCGGGCCTTCTGTGCCAGCCGCGCGATCAGCTCCTCGACCTTCTTGCCAACGATCATGAACATGTCGGCGAACTCGTCGATCACCACCACGATATAGGGCAGCTTCTCGAGCACCGGCGGCGACTGGTGCATCTCCCAGGGCTGGGGCTCCCAGAGCGGGTCGGCCACCTGGGCGCCGGCCCGCTCGGCCTCGTCGAGCTTGCCGTTGAAGCCGGCGATGTTGCGCACGCCCATGGACGCCATCAGCTTGTAGCGTCGCTCCATCTCGGCCACGCACCAGCGCAGCGCGTTTGCGGCCTCCTTCATGTCGGTGACCACCGGCGCCAGCAGGTGCGGGATGCCGTCGTAGACCGACAATTCCAGCATCTTGGGGTCGACCATGATCATGCGAAGCTCGTCGGGTGTCGCCTTGAGCAGCATGGAGATCAGCATGGCATTGACCCCCACCGACTTGCCCGAGCCGGTGGTGCCGGCCACCAGCAGGTGGGGCATCTTGCCGAGGTTGGCCACCACCGGGCCGCCGCCGATATCCTGGCCCAGCGCCAGGGTCAGCGCCGAGGCCTCCTGCTGGTAGCGGTCTGAGTCGATCACCTCGCGCAGCCGGATCATGGCGCGATGCGGGTTGGGGATCTCGATGCCCACGGTCGGGCGGCCGGGAATCACCTCCACCACGCGCACGCTCTTGACCATCAGCGAGCGCGCCAGGTCCTTGGCCAGGTTGCTGATCTTGGAGACCTTCACGCCGGCCGCCGGCTTGATCTCGAAGCGGGTGATCACCGGGCCCGGCCAGGTATCGACCACCTCGGCCTTGACCCCGTACTCGCGCAGCCGCGTCTCGAGCAGTTCGGCCATCTCGGCCAGCTGCTGTTCGGAGTAGTTGCGCTGCTGGGGCTGCGGCGGCGTCAGCAGCCGCAGGCTGGGCAGCTCGCCATCGGGCTCCGGCAGCTCGTCGAGCACCGGCCGCTGGTTCTGCAGGTGCTCCACGGTCCACAGGGCCGGCCCCTCGGGCTCGTCGGCGGCCGCGCGCCCCTGCTCGGCGGTCGCCACCTGCGGCGTGGTCTCCGGGGCTGGCTCGGGTGTCGGCTCCGGCGGGGCAACCCCCGGGTCACGCCGGCCGGTGGGCGCTTCCCCGTCCCCCATGGCGCCCTCGCTCGCCGGCGCCCAGGCCAGCTGCGGTTCGCCCGCATCGTCCGACTCTTCCCAGTCGGCGTCCTGCCAGTCGGCCAGCCCCGGTTCACGGCGACGCCCCTCACGGGCCGGCGAGTGCGGCGAGGCACCCGAGGAGGCCCGGGCGGGGGGCGGCGCATCGCCCTCCTCCCCGGCCTCGACGCTGACGGAGGCGGCATCGACAGCCCCGCCGAGACGCCCCTCGTCACGCTGGGCTCGCAGGGCGGGGCCCTGCCAGGCCGGCATCACCTCATCATCATCGTCATCGGGCAGCACGGGCTCGGGCACCGTCTCCGGGACCCGGCGTTTGCTCTGTTCGTCGGGGCTCACCGGCCGGGTGCGCGGCGGCTCGCCGGATGCGGTAACGGCGGCGTGGCCGGCGTCCGGCGTCGACTCGCGTGAGGCCGGGGGAAGGGGGGATTCGGGGGGCTTGGCCTCGGCGCGGGGCGAGGAAGCCGCCGTTCGCGGTTCTCCCGGCGGGGTGATCGCCACCCGCGGCTCCACGGCCTCACGGGAGGCCCGGGCGGTATAGGCCGCCTCGGGCTGCTTGGCCGAGGGCGTGCGCTCGGGCACCTCCCAGGGAATGTCGGTCTCGCCGTCGTTGCCGAAACCGGGCTCGCGGCGCGAGCCCCCGTCGACGGCCAGCACCGGTTCGGCCTCGCGACGACGGCTCCCCCCCAGACGCTGCCACCAGCGAGGCCGAGGCTCGGCCTCGGGAGAGGCCTCGTCGGCTCCTCGCTCATCGTCCTCGGCGACCGGGGACTCGCGCTCCTCCCGGGCCTCTTCGAGCCGCTCGGCGCGACGCTCCCGGACCAGGCCGAAACGGTCCGCCACCCAGCGCCACAGCACCAGGCTGCGATGGCCCATTTCGTCCATCACCGTCAGCCAGGAGAGCCCGGTGAACAGGGGAAAGCCACAGAGCATGGCGGCCGCGGCCAGCAGGCCGGTACCGCCCGTCCCTACCAGGGGGATCAGGGCACCGACCAGCCCCTCGCCGAGGATGCCCCCCGTGGAGTAGGGCAAGGGGCCATCGGGACGGTAGAAGTGCAGTGCCCCCAGGGTGGTGGAACCCAGCAGCAGCAGCACCAGCCCCCCGCAGCGCACCGCCAGGGCGGTGGCATCCCACTCGAAGCGCACCTGCCGCGAGCGGATCAGCCACCAGGCGGCGAACCCCAGCATGCCGGGCCACCACAGGGCACTGACCCCGAACAGCGAATAGAGCACATCGGCGAGCCAGGCCCCGATGGGCCCCATCCAGTTGGCGACCTCGGTCTCGGGGCCGCTGCGCGACCAGCCGGGATCCTGGGCGCGGAAGCTGTAGAGCGCCAGCAGCAGGAACACACAGGCGGCCAGCAGCAGGATCACCACCCCCTCTCGCGCCGACCCCTGCAGCCTCAGGCCGAAGCGCTTTGCCGTTTCCCTGGCATTCGCCGCCGTCACCCGACGTGACGAGGTCCTCTTCTTGACACTCAAGCGGCCATCCCCCTTGCGCCAACATGGCGTCTTCCGGATTTCACTGCACTCAATCATACCGAGCAAGTGCTCACCATCACAGGGGCCTGCATGTCTTGAGCCCCATCCCGCCGCGCGGCAGACTGGGTGGACCGTCAATGAGGAAGACGCTGCCCATGCTCCCCTGGCTCCCTGACCGTCCCGTGGGCTTCCCGCCCGTCGCGTCGGCCCTGCGCGACCCCGACGGCCTGCTGGCCGCCGGCGGGGCCCTGACCCCGGAATGGCTGCTGGCCGCCTATCGCCGTGGCATCTTCCCTTGGTTCAGCGATGACCAGCCGGTGCTGTGGTGGAGCCCGGACCCGCGCATGGTGCTGTTCCCGGGCGAGATCCGGGTGCGGCGCAGCCTCGCCAAGCGGCTGCGCAACGGCGGCTTCTCGGTCACCGCCGACACCGCCTTCGAGCGGGTGGTGGCGGCATGCGCCGCCCCCCGCGACGGCCAGCCCGGTACCTGGATCACCACCGAGATGCAGGCGGCCTACGGGCGCCTTCACGCCCTGGGCGCCGCCCGTTCGGTGGAAGTCTGGCGCGCCGACGCGCTGGTGGGTGGCCTCTACGGCGTGGCCATGGGACCGGTGTTCTTCGGCGAATCGATGTTCTCACGCGCACCTGATGCCTCGAAGGTAGCCCTGGTGCACCTGGTGCACACCATGAGCGCCGGCGATGGCCGGCTGATCGACTGCCAGATGCATACCGGCCACCTGGCCAGCCTGGGGGCCAGGGACATCGCCCGCAGCGAGTTCATCGGCTATCTTGAACAGTGGCTGGGCGATGCCGGCAGTGGCCGCCGGGAGACGCTCGACGGCGTCCTGGCACCGACCTGGTCCTTCGATGCGATCGACACCAGTGCGTGACCGGGCCACCGATTCAGAGGAGATGGCAGCCTTGAGCAGCAACGCCCCCCGGCAGCCAGTCAGGGACCTGCGCTTCTTCCTGACCGTGCCCCATGCCTGCAGCTACCTGGAAGGCCGCGAGGCGACCACCCTCTTCCTCGACCCCCAGGAGTCGCCCGGCCAGGGGGTCTACGACGCCCTGGCCCTGCTCGGCTTCCGCCGCAGCGGCCGTCACCTCTATCGCCCCCACTGCGATGCCTGCAACGCCTGCATCTCGGTGCGCATCCCGGTGGCCGAGTTCGCACCGAGCCGCACCCAACGCAAGCTGGCCAATCGCAATGCCGACCTGACGCTCCACGTGCGCCCGGCCCTCTTCGATGCCGAGCACTACGCGCTCTATGCCCACTATGTCCGGACTCGCCACGCCGACGGCGACATGTACCCGCCGAGCCACGAGCAGTACCGCACCTTCCTGACCCTCGATCAGGCCTACGCCAGGCTGCTGGAGTTCCGGCTCGATGGCCGGCTGGTGGCCGTCTCGGCCTTCGACCAGCTCGAGCACGGCCTCTCGGCCATCTACACCTTCTTCGATCCCGCGCCGGAGCTGGAGCGTCGCTCGCTGGGCACCTTCGCCGTGCTCTCGCTGATCCAGCGCGCCCGGGACCAGGGGCTGCCCCACGTCTATCTGGGCTACTGGATACGCGAGTGCCGCAAGATGAACTACAAGCAGTCCTTCCGGCCGCTGGAGATGCTCGACGGCCGCCACTGGCGCCGCATGATCACCCTGTAAGGCCTCCAGAGGGCGGGTTCCTTTGCCTTGACGAGCGGCATGCGGCACAATATCGCGCTATCCTGTCGGCACGGGCGGCGAGGCCGTGAAACCGTGCCGCCTTCTTTCGTCATCATCAGCGAGGAACCGCCTATATGGCACGTGAAGACCATATCGAAATGGAAGGCGTCGTCGTCGATACCCTTCCCAACACCATGTTCCGCGTCGAGCTGGAGAACGGCCACGTGGTCACCGCCCACATCTCGGGCAAGATGCGCAAGCACTACATCCGCATCCTCACCGGCGACAAGGTCAAGGTCGAGCTGACCCCCTACGACCTGTCCAAGGGCCGCATCGTCTACCGCGCCCGCTGAGCCCCGGCCGGGCACGCCGCAACGCCCGCCATCGCGCTCGAGCGCCGGCCGCACCCCGCGTCCGCCGCCTCCCCCGCTGCAAGGCCCGAACGAACAACGCCCCGTCCGCAGACAGGGCGCTGTGCGTTGGTGGCCGCCTGATCCGTCAGGGCGCGTCGGCCAGCTCCGACTCCGTGGAGAGGTGGAGCTCGCCATCCTCCACGCTGACGTGTACCACCCCGCCGTGCTCGGCCAGTTCGCCGAACAGGATCAGCTCGGCCAGCGGCTTCTTGAGCTTCTCCTGGATCAGGCGGGCCATCGGGCGGGCGCCCATGTCGGGGTCGTAGCCCTTCTCGGCCAGCCAGTCCCGGGCGGCCTCGTCCACGTCGAGCTGGACCCGCTTCTCGTCGAGCTGCGCCTGCAGCTCCACCAGGAACTTGTCCACCACGTTGCGCACCACCGAGGTGGGCAGGGCATGGAACTGGATGATGCCGTCCAGGCGGTTGCGGAACTCCGGCGAGAAGGTCTTGCGGATCACCTCCATGGCGTCCGTGGAGTGGTCCTGGGTCTGGAAGCCGATGGAGCGCCGCGTGGCCTGCTCGACCCCGGCGTTGGAGGTCATGATCAGGATCACGTGACGGAAGTCCGCCTCTCGACCGTTGTTGTCGGTCAGGCGGCCGTGGTCCATGACCTGCAGCAGCAGGTTGAAGACCTCGGGATGCGCCTTCTCGATCTCGTCGAGCAGCAGCACGCAGTGGGGCTGCTTGGTGATCGCCTCGGTCAGCAGGCCGCCCTGGTCATAGCCGACATAGCCGGGAGGCGCGCCGATCAGCCGCGACACGGTGTGGCGCTCCATGTACTCGGACATGTCGAAGCGCACCAGCTCGATGCCCATGATATGGGAGAGCTGCCTGGCCACCTCGGTCTTGCCCACCCCGGTGGGACCGGCGAACAGGAAGCTGCCCACCGGCTTGTCCGGTGCCTTGAGACCGGCCCGCGACAGCTTGATCGCCGCGGCGAGGCTGTCGATCGCCTCGTCCTGGCCGAACACCAGCATCTTCAGGTCGCGGTCGATGTTGGCCAGCAGCTTGCGGTCGGAGCTGGAGACGCTCTTCGGCGGGATGCGCGCGATGGAGGCCACCACCGCCTCGACCTGGTCGACGTCGATGGTATCCACTCGCACCTCCGGCGGCAGCAGCCGCTGATGGGCGCCGGCCTCGTCGATCACGTCGATGGCCTTGTCGGGCAGGTGGCGGTCGTTGATGTAGCGGTCCGACAGCCTGGCGGCACTCTCCAGGGCCGCATCGGTGTACTTCAGCTGGTGGTGCTCCTCGAAGCGCGAACGCAGTCCCTTGAGGATGCGGGTGGTGTCCTCCACCGAGGGCGCCATGACGTCGACCTTCTGGAAACGCCGCGCCAGGGCGCGATCCTTCTCGAAGATGCCGCGGTACTCCTGGAAGGTGGTGGAGCCGATGCAGCGTAGCTCACCCGAGGAGAGCAGCGGCTTGAGAAGGTTGGAGGCGTCCATCACGCCCCCGGAGGCGGCGCCGGCGCCGATCACGGTATGGATCTCGTCGATGAACAGGATGGCATTGGGCTGCTTGCGCAGCTCGGCCAGCAGGTTCTTGAGGCGCTTCTCGAAGTCGCCGCGATACTTGGTGCCGGCGAGCAGGGCGCCCATGTCCAGGGAGTAGACCACCGCATCGCTGATGACGTCGGGCACGTCCTCCTCGACGACGCGCTTGGCCAGCCCCTCGGCGATGGCGGTCTTGCCCACGCCGGCCTCGCCGACCAGCAGCGGGTTGTTCTTGCGCCGGCGGGCCAGGATCTGCACCACCCGCTCGAGCTCGTGGTCGCGGCCGATCAGCGGATCGATCTTGCCCAGCCGCGCCTGCTCGTTGAGGTTGGTGGCATAGCTGGTAAGCGGGTTGGAGCCGGACTCGGCACCCCCCTCCTCGGCCTCCTCGGCCTCCGGCGAGGGAGACGACTGGCTCTGGCCATGCCCGGCCACCTTGGAGATGCCATGGGCGATGTAGTTGACGGCATCGACCCGGGCCACATTCTGCTGCTTGAGGAAGTAGACCGCCTGGCTCTCCTGCTCCGAGAAGATCGCTACCAGCACGTTGGCGCCGGTGACCTCGCTCTTGCCGGAGGACTGGACATGGAAGACGGCACGCTGGAGCACGCGCTGGAAGCCCAGGGTCGGCTGGGTCTCCCGGTCCGACTGGTCCTCGGGGATCAGCGGCGTGGTGGAATTGATGAAATCCTGCAGGTCGGACCGCAGCTTGTCGAGGTTGGCCCCGCAGGCACGCAGCACATCCGCCGCCGAGGCGTTGTCCAGCAGCGCCAGCAGCAGGTGCTCCACGGTCATGAACTCGTGGCGCTTGGAGCGGGCCACGGTGAAGGCCGTGTTCAGGGTCAGTTCAAGTTCTTTACTCAGCATGGCAGTCCCCTTCTCGCCGCCCAGGGCTTCGCGTCGGATCATTCATGGTCCGGCATCATCAACATCGGGTACAAACGGCGCCGTTGCAAGTCTCCCTTCAACGCAGGACCGTCGCTGTCCCTCTTCGACCATGCCGCTCAGTCCGCCGCCTCGATGTCGCACAGCAGCGGATGCTGACACTCTCTTGCATATTGATTGACCTGATGGCTTTTGGTTTCCGCGATATCGCGGGTGAAGACACCGCAGGTAGCCTTTCCGCGGGTGTGCACGGTCAGCATCACCTGCACCGCGGTCTCGCTGTCCATGTGGAAGAAGGTCTGCAGCACCTCGACCACGAACTCCATGGGCGTGAAGTCGTCGTTGAGCAGCACCACCTTGTACAGGGGAGGACGCGCCACCTCCGGGTCGGCATTCTGCACCGCCAGGTCGCCGTCGTCCTCCTCGGGGCCCGGCGGCCGGGTCATGCCCCCCCGCGGGGACAACATGGCCGCTCGCAATGCCACCTCATCGTCTCTACTGAACATAAGAGCCACTATCCATCTCGACAAGCCGGAGGCCGTCCATCATCTCAACCGTGATTGGACGCCACCGCGCCGGCAGGGTTCACCGTCTGGGTTCGATACCCGGACGCCTCAACGCAAAGGGCCCCCATCCGCCGGGTGGCGGACGGGGGCCCCGGGTCCGGCGTCGCGACTTACATGTTGTCGGCGACGGCCTGGCCGAACTCGGAGCACTTGAGAAGCTTGGCATCGTCCATCAGGCGATGGAAGTCATAGGTGACCTCGCCCTTGGAGATGGCCTTCTCCATGCCCTTGAGCACCAGGTCGGCCGCCTCGACCCAGCCCATGTGGCGCAGCATCATCTCTGCGGAGAGGATCAGCGAGCCGGGGTTGACCTTGTCCTGCCCGGCGTACTTGGGCGCGGTGCCGTGGGTCGCCTCGAACATGGCGGTGGTGTCGGAGATGTTGGCGCCCGGCGCGATGCCGATGCCGCCCACCTCGGCCGCCAGGGCGTCGGAGAGGTAGTCGCCGTTGAGGTTCAGGGTCGCGATGACGTCATACTCGGCCGGACGCAGCAGGATCTGCTGCAGCATGGCGTCGGCGATGACGTCCTTGATGACGATCTCCTTGCCGGTCCTGGGGTTCTTCATGGTCATCCAGGGGCCGCCGTCGAGCAGCTCGGCACCGAACTCCTCCTTGGCGAGCTCGTAGCCCCAGTCCTTGAAGGCCCCCTCGGTGAATTTCATGATGTTGCCCTTGTGCACCAGCGTCAGCGACTCGCGGTCGTTGTCGATGGTGTATTGCAGGGCCTGGCGCACCAGACGCTTGGTGCCCTCGACGGAGACCGGCTTGACGCCGATGCCGCAGTTCTCGGGGAAGCGGATGTTCTGAACACCCATCTCCTCGCGCAGGAACTTGATGACCTTGTCGGCCTCCGGAGTGCCGGCCTTCCACTCGATGCCGGCGTAGATGTCCTCGGAGTTCTCGCGGAAGATCACCATGTCGACGTCGCCGGGCTTCTTGACCGGGCTCGGCACGCCCTCGAACCAGCGCACCGGGCGCTGGCACACGTAGAGGTCGAGCTTCTGGCGCAGGGCGACGTTCAGGGAGCGGATGCCACCGCCCACCGGCGTGGTCAGCGGGCCCTTGATGGACACCACATAGTCCTTGACCGCCTCGAGTGTCTCTTCCGGCATCCAGGTGTCGGCATCATAGACGTGAGTGGCCTTCTCGCCGGCGTAGACCTCCATCCAGTGGATCTTGCGCTCGCCGTTGTAGGCCTTCTGCACGGCGGCATCGATGGCGATCATCATCGCCGGCGTCACGTCGACACCGATGCCGTCACCCTCGATGTACGGGATGATCGGATTGTTCGGCACGTTCAGGGTGTTGTCGGCGTTGGCGGTGATCTTCTGGCCACTCTCAGGAACGACGATCTTGTTGAACCCCATGGCGAACTCCCCTTTTGGTCTATTGAGTGGAGCCCGGAGTGTACCACTCCCCCCCAGCGGGGGTAAGCTTGGCGGGACACTTGTCGACAATCTTGATAGGCTTACTTGCATTCGCTGGGGCGCCCGCGCATGGCACCCCCTTCCATGCCACCGCAGAGACCAGAGAGATCCACGCCCCATGCCCCAAACGCCGAAGATTATCTACACCTTTACCGACGAAGCCCCTGCGCTGGCGACCCACTCGCTGCTGCCGATCATCGACGCCTTCACCGACGCTGCCGGCATCGACGTGGAAACTCGCGACATCTCCCTGGCGGCACGGATTCTCTCGCAGTTTCCCGACTACCTGGCAAAGGACCAGCGTGTCGAGGATCACCTGGCCGAACTGGGCGCCCTGGCCAAGACGCCGGAAGCCAACATCATCAAGCTGCCCAACATCAGCGCGTCCATGCCGCAGCTTCATGAGGCCATCAAGGAGCTGCAGGGACAGGGCTATCCCCTGCCGGACTACCCGTACGAGCCGAAGAGCGACGAAGAGAAGGACATCCAGGCCCGCTACGACAAGGTCAGGGGGAGTGCCGTCAACCCGGTGCTGCGTGAAGGGAACTCCGACCGCCGTGCGCCCAAGGCCGTCAAGGCCTATGCCCGCAAGTACCCGCACCACATGGGTGAGTGGAGCCAGGCCTCGCGCAGCCACGTCTCTCACATGCACGGCGGCGACTTCTACCACGGCGAGAAGTCGATGACCCTGGATCGCGCCCGCAAGGTAAAGATGGAGCTGATCCCCGAGAACGGCCAGGCACACGTGCTCAAGCCCGAGATCTCGCTGCAGGAAGGCGAGGTCATCGACAGCATGTTCATGAGCAAGAAGGCGCTGCTCGAGTTCTACGAGCGGGAGATCGAGGATGCGCGCAAGACCGGCGTGATGTTCTCCCTGCACGTCAAGGCGACGATGATGAAGGTCTCGCACCCCATCGTGTTCGGCCACTGCGTGAAGATCTTCTACAAGGACGCCTTCGAGAAGCACGGCGCGCTGTTCGATGAGCTCGGCGTCGACGTCAACAACGGCATGGCGAACCTCTACGAGAAGATCGACACGCTGCCCGAGACCCAGCGCGAGGAGGTCATCCGCGACCTGCACGCCTGCCACGACCAGCGCCCGGAACTGGCCATGGTGGACTCGGCGCGCGGGATCACCAACTTCCACTCGCCCAGCGATGTGATCGTGGACGCCTCGATGCCCGCCATGATTCGTGCCGGCGGCAAGATGTACGGCGCCGATGGCCGCCTCAAGGACGTCAAGGCAGTGATGCCGGAGTCGACCTTCGCACGCATCTACCAGGAGATGATCAACTTCTGCAAATGGAATGGCGCCTTCGACCCGGCCACCATGGGCACCGTGCCCAACGTCGGCCTGATGGCCCAGAAGGCCGAGGAGTACGGCTCACACGACAAGACCTTCGAGGTCCCGGAGGGCGGTGTCGCCAACATCACCGACCTGGAGACCGGCGAGGTGCTGCTCTCCCAGACCGTCGAGGAGGGCGATATCTGGCGGATGTGCCAGGTCAAGGACGCGCCGATCCGTGACTGGGTGAAGCTGGCGGTGGAGCGCTGCCGCGACTCCGGCATGCCGGCCGTGTTCTGGCTCGACCCCTACCGCCCGCACGAGAACGAGCTGATCAAGAAGGTCAGGGCCTACCTCGAGGAGCACGACACCGACGGGCTCGACATCCAGATCATGTCCCAGGTCCGGGCCATGCGCTACACCCTCGAGCGCGTGGTCCGCGGCCTCGACACCATCTCGGTGACCGGCAACATCCTGCGCGACTACCTCACCGACCTGTTTCCGATCCTGGAGCTGGGCACCAGCGCCAAGATGCTCTCCATCGTGCCCCTGATGGCCGGTGGCGGCATGTTCGAGACCGGGGCCGGCGGCTCGGCGCCCAAGCACGTCCAGCAGCTCCTCGAGGAGAACCACCTGCGCTGGGACAGCCTCGGCGAGTTCCTCGCCATGGGGGCCTCCCTGGAACATCTCGCCAAGCAGTTCGGCAACGCCCGCGCGACCCTGCTGGCCGATGCGCTGGACAAGGCCACCGGCGAGTTCCTCGAGCACAACAAGTCGCCCTCCCGCAAGGCGGGAGAGCTGGACAACCGCGGCAGCCATTTCTACCTCGCCCTCTATTGGGCCCAGGCCCTGGCTGCCCAGGACGAGGATGCCGAACTCAAGAGACTCTTCACCCGCCTGGCCGAGACGTTGACGGCCAACGAGGCGATCATTCTCGACGAACTGAACGGCGTGCAGGGGCACCCGGTGGACATCGGGGGGTACTACCATGCCGACCCCGAGCTGGCACGCGCCGTCATGCGTCCCAGCAAGACCCTGAACGACGCCCTGGCAATGGTCGCCCAGGACTGAAGCATCGCCCCGAGGCGACCTGCCGCCCCCCGCGGGCGGCCCTTCCGGCTCCCGTCCGCCCCTTGGTGGAGGGGAGCCGTTGCTTTATGGCATCGGGCGTTGATTGGCGTCAGGCACTCGGTATAGTGGAAGGACACGATGAACCTTTACCTGCTGCACAAGCCCTACCGCATGCTCTCTCAGTTCACCGACCGTCGCGTCGACGAAGCGGAGCGCCGCGCCACCCTGGCCGACGTCTTCTCGGTACCGGGAGTCTATGCCGCCGGGCGCCTGGACTACGACTCCGAGGGACTGCTGCTGCTCAGCGACGACGGCGAGCTGATCCACCGCATCAGCGACCCCCGCCACAAGCAGCCCAAGACCTACCGCGTGCAGGTGGAGGGCGAGCCCGGCGAGGCCGCCCTGCAGGCGCTGCGCGACGGCGTCGCGCTCAAGGACGGCAGGACCCGACCGGCCAAGGTGTGGCGCCTGGCCGAGAGCGGGTTGCCCGAGCGCGACCCGCCCCTGGACACGCGACGCCACCCGCACACCACCTGGCTCGAACTGACCCTCACCGAGGGCCGCAATCGCCAGGTCCGCCGCATGACCGCCCATGTCGGCCACCCCACCCTGCGGCTGGTCCGGGTGGCCATCGGTCCCTGGCGCCTGGACGGCCTCGCCCCCGGGCAGTGGCGACGCGAGACCCTTCATGCCCCGCGCAGGCCGCCGACAGGCGCCCCCCGGGGCCGAGCGAGAGGAGGCCGCCGATGAGTCGCTGGCAACCCTATATCAGCGTGGCCACCGTGGTGGAGCGGGCCGGGCGCTTCCTGATGGTAGAGGAGGACCGTGGCGGAGCCGAGACCCTCTTCAACCAGCCCGCCGGCCACCTGGAACCCGGCGAACGCATCCAGGAAGCCGCCCTGCGCGAACTGCGCGAGGAGACCGCCTGGCAAGTGGGCATCACCGACTACCTGGGCATGTACGTCTACCGCACACCGGATGGTCTGACCTTCCACAGCCACGGCTTCTTCGGCATGGCACTGGCCCACCTGGGCAACGAGCTGGACCCGGCCATCCTCGCCGTGCACTGGCTGACCCTCGAGGAACTCGAGGCGCTGGACCGGGAAGGCCGCCTGCGCAGTCCCCTGGTACTGCGGCGCGTGCGCGATGCACTGGCGAGCCGCTTCTATCCCATGGACGTGATCCACGAGCGCTGAGGGCCAAGCGGCCAAGCGGCCAAGCGGCCAAGCCGAGGTTCAAGTAGAAAGTAAAAAGTCACGAGCCCCTTGCTCCTTGGCGGCTCGGCGCCCGTATCATGTATAATCGCGCCCCATTTATGACACACCGATTCGAGGGCGCCCATGACCGCCACCACAGGCAAGGTGATCGTCGGCATGTCCGGCGGCGTCGACTCCTCCGTGTCCGCCCTGCTGCTGCTGGAACAGGGGTACGACGTCGAAGGCCTGTTCATGAAGAACTGGGACGAGGACGACGGCACCGAGTACTGCACCGCCAAGGCCGACCTGGCCGACGCCGAAGCGGTGTGCGAGAAGCTCGGCATCCGGCTGCACACCGCCAACTTCGCCGCCGAGTACTGGGACAACGTCTTCGAACACTTCCTGGCCGAGTACCAGGCCGGGCGCACGCCGAACCCGGACATCCTCTGCAACCGCGAGATCAAGTTCAAGGTGTTCCTCGAGTACGCCGAGATGCTGGGCGCCGAGAAGATCGCCACCGGCCACTATGTTCGTGAAGGGCGGGTGCGCCAGGGCATCCACGGAGAGGTCCGCCCAAGATTGCTCAAGGGGCTCGATCCCAACAAGGACCAGAGCTACTTCCTGCATGCCGTCCCCGAGGCCGCCATCGCCCGCACCCTCTTCCCGGTGGGCGAGCTGGAGAAGCCCGAGGTGCGCGCCATCGCCGAGCGCCATGACCTGGTCACCGCACGCAAGAAGGATTCCACGGGCATCTGCTTCATCGGCGAGCGGCGCTTCCGCGACTTCCTCAAGCAGTACCTGCCGGCGCAACCCGGCGTGATCGAGACCCCCGAGGGCGAGGTGATCGGCGAGCACATGGGGCTGATGTACTACACCCTGGGCCAGCGCCAGGGGCTGGGCATCGGCGGGCTCGCCAACCATCCGGACGCGCCCTGGTACGTCGCCGACAAGGACCTCGAGCGCAACGTGCTGGTCGCCGTGCAGGGCAAGCACCACCCGCTGCTCTACACCGACAGCCTGGCCACGGAGGCCATGGACTGGGTGGCCGGCAAGCCACCGGCCGCGGAGGGCCGTTTCACCGCCAAGACCCGCTACCGGCAGGCCGACGTGCCCTGCCGGATGCAGACCCGCGCCGATGGCGGCGTCGAGGTCCATTTCGATGAGCCCCAGCGCGCCGTCACCCCCGGCCAGTCGCTGGTCCTCTACGATGGCGAGATCTGCCTCGGCGGCGGGGTGATCCGCGAGACCTGGAACGCCACGGAGCCTGACGCATGACCGCCTCGACCCCGATCCACCGCGCCCCGGACACCCCGACGGCCCGCCAGGCCCTGGCGCTGGCCGGGGTCTTCCAGGCCGCCAGCCTGGTCGACGAGCTCGCCCGCACCGGCCAGGTCGACCAGCGCGCCTGGGAGACCCTGATTCGCGCCACCCTGGACACCAACCCCGAGAGCTTCGAGGCGATCTACGGCGGCCACCCGAACAACCTGCGCCGCGGTCTCGAGGTGCTCGAGGGCGTGGCCGGCCGCCAGCAGGCCAACCCG
>NZ_JAWSUJ010000029.1:0-43116 GCF_033549285.1 Halomonas sp. | reverse complement strand
GTCACCTCCTCTACTGGACATAACATCAGTATAGGAAAGACTGACGCGGTGGTGGCTGATCAACATGAGTAATCAGGAAGAATAATGAAAAATTAATACCTGCATACGGACTAGAAAGCGTCCTGTCGCCTGAAGTTTCATTGGATGAAATCACTCTCTCCTGGAACCCATATTATCAGTATGGCGGTAATCGGTCTGAGAAAGAGCTTTTTTCATTATTGAACTCCGACACCATTGTGGAGTTAATGTCCTACGCAATCGGCTGCATGATGGGTCGTTATTCTGTAGACAATCCCGGCCTAATTCTCGCGAGCCAGGGCGAAACCGTTCGAGACTACCTTGACCAGGTCCCTGAGCCCTGCTTCTCACCAGATGATAACGCCATCATCCCGCTCACCGATCAGGAGTGGTTCCCCGACGATGCGACCAACCGCTTCCGCGACTTCGTCCGCACCGTCTGGGGCGAGGAGCACCTGCAGGAAAACCTCGACTTCGTGGCTGAAAGCCTCTGTCTGCACGCCATCAAGCCCAAGAAGGGCGAAGCTGCGCTGGACACCATCCGTCGCTACCTGAGCACACAGTTCTACAAGGACCACCTGCGGACCTACAAGAAGCGCCCGATCTACTGGCTGTTCAGCTCCGGTAAGCAGAAAGCCTTCGAATGCCTGGTCTACCTGCACCGCTACAACGAAAGCACCCTCGCCGAAATGCGTACCGACTACGTGATCCCGCTCACCGAGAAGCTTTCCGGCTACGTCGAGAAACTGGAGCAGGACAAGGAAGCCAGCGCCTCCGCCGCCGAAGCCAAGCGCATCGAGAAGGAACTGAGCAAGCTCTACAAGCAGCAGAACGAGCTCAATGCCTTCGATGAGAAGCTCCGTCACTATGCCGATCAGCGGATCTCACTGGATCTGGATGATGGAGTGAAGTTGAACTACGGGAAGTTTGGGGATTTGTTGGCGGAAGTGAAGAGCATAGCCGGGGATAAGGCTTAATATATTTATGATCACCTGCACCCATTAACAGATAATCAGGCAAAGTTTAGGAAGCTTCAGCATGACATCTAAAGTAGACTTTATATATATTGTGGAGAACGAAAGCCAAGTTCCTTCAGCCTCGCAATTCAATATACATAAAGAAAATTATACTCAAAATTACACTATACCCGGTTCGGAAGCATATAACAAAGAATCGAGATTTATATCAAGTCTTAGCGCTTCTAAAAAGGCTTCTCTACTTATAGCCGCTGCATCTTTTTACTCGTCCCCTTTGACTATTATTGCAGCTGGAGCGTCCTCGGCCGTACTGTCAAAACTTTTTTCATCCTCATCTTCAGATAGCCCGGAAGAAAATATTAACAAAGAGATTGCAGAGGAGGAAATAGGTAACTTCCTTGTTAATCATGCATTAACCCCAAGCATGGCGAAAAGCTTGAATTTCAATTTCCCACCTGGTCATCCTAGGGTTGGTTGTGGCTATAGGCTTCATCCATTAGCAAGCCGAGGAAGCGAAGATAAAAGCAACCTTTACATCCCTGAAGACAAGTTTGATGAATTGCTGTTTGAGGAGCGAGAGGCTGAATTAATTAGACTCCTCGTCAATCTGGGTGCTACCAGTATCTCAATTAGCGAGCACTCTGATGAAGACTATCGTTCGAGCCTTGGCGGCAAGGTCGGTGTTAACGGTGCAGCTTTAGGAGGGGACGCGTCAATAAGCACTGAAAGTTCAAATATATCTGCCGGAGTTCGGCAGCGTGAATTTATTTTAAATCCTGTTAAGTCATCCGGGCAAGAATATATATCACAGGAAGAATATGCATGGGTGAAATTCGAGCCTAGCTGGCAGTCTCTTATATTTTCCAGAGAGGTTGGTAGATGTACGAAAGCATCAGTAATTTTGAAAGAAAGAACCGCTTTTTCAAATAAAAAAAGCGGATCGGTCGGCTTTTCAGGAAAGCTTGCTGAGGCTTCGCTAAGCGGTGATGCGGAAAAAAGAGGAGAAGCCAGCAAAAATTTCGTCATTGAGGTTTCTTTTTATGACAAAGAGTCGTGATGCACGCTCGGTCAAACCAAGAATAAAAGCTAACTATTTGGTATTTTCATGAATATTGGACAGCTTCAGCAAGGATTGCAGCAAGCTATTTTCGCAGACAGGCACCGCCTAGTCTTCTGGTACGACGCCCCCGGCCACTTTGCCGATGCACTGGATGAGCTCGCTCTGGATGGCGTGCAGCTCCTCAATATGGCGGGGCAGTCCACCTTCGGCGTGAAGCTGCGTCTGGAGCTGGACGAGCCGGCGACGCCAACACTGCTCTACTTCCCATACGCTGAACCGGCACCGGAGGATGACTGGCTTCTGGACATCAAACTCTACTCCGGGCGCTTCTATGCCGATCAGCTCTCGATGACCTTCAACGAGCTGGGCCTTACGCGGCATGTACTACGTGAGCATCTAGCGAAGCGGCAGGCGTTTCTGGGTAGCCGCAAGCGGATCGAGGCGCTCAAGCGCCTGGTCACGCCGGAGATGGACGAGGATGGCCTCGACCTGGCCATGTGCGCTGCCGTGGTGGGGGCGCCCGCTGGCGATATCGCCACGCTGCTGTTCCATCTTGGCGATGAGGCGGTGTCAGAAGAGACAGGGCTGGAGGGCAACCCCTCCTCGCTGGAGGAGATGGCCAAGTACGCCCTGGTGCCAAGTCTGGTTCGAGCCCTGCAGCTGGAAGTGGGCTATCCCGCCAGCCAGGCGGAGCTTAGCGGCGAGGCGTCGCTGCCGTTCGGCCAGCTGATGCTGCGGCTGCTGACCACCGGCTACTGCGAGAGCATCTCTGAGATCCCCGACTGGGCACAGAGCCATGCCATCGCCTCGGTGAATGCCCGGGCCACCTCCCGGGCGCTGCTCTCCCGCTGGCGGGACAGCTCGCGCTTCTATCCGGCCTTCGATGTGATCTCCGGATGGGTTGCCGAAGCGTTGCGCATCGAGGACAAGATCCGCGACGTGCCCTTGGAGCGGCTGGCCAATGTGGCGACCTTCGAGGTGGTCGAGAAGCAGATCATCGTCGACCTGTGCCAGGCGATTCCCCAGGCCGACGTGCGTGACCTGGAGATGTTTCGCGGCATCATCGCCGAACGCCTGGACGGCTACTGGGCCTCACGGCACAAGAACGACGAGCGCCGGGCGCGCTACCGTCAGCTCTACGACGCGCTGAGCGCCGCCATCGATCTGTTTGCTTTGCGACAGCAGCACCTCAACGGCTTCCACTACGAGAGTGTTGAGGCGCTCTACCAGGCCTACAGCACCGAGCTCTACCGCTTCGATACCGCCTATCGCCACTATGCGGTGGCCTCCGACAGCACCGGCGTGGAGCTGCTCAAGAAGCTCGATGAGGCGGTGGAGCGCTGCTACGACGAGTGGTTCCTCGGCCAGCTCACCCGCAACTGGAGCGAGCGCATCGACGCCGAGGGGCGCCTGCACGACTGGAAGCTGCCGCGCATCCCCAACCAGCAGCACTTCTTCCGCGACGTGGTGCGCCCGCACCTGGACGCCCATCGCAACAAGCGCCTGGTGGTGATCATCAGCGACGCCTTCCGCTATGAGGCGGCCGAAGAGCTGCGCGAACGCATCAACGCCAAGCGCTACAGCGAGGCTACCCTGGGCAGTCAGCTCGGCGTGGTGCCGAGCTACACCACCCTGGGGATGGCCTCGCTGCTGCCGCACCGTGAGCTTACCTACCAGCCCGGTAGTGACGACGTGCTGGTGGATGGCAAGTCCAGCCAGGGGACCGAGAACCGCAGCCAGCGACTGAGCGCCGCCGTGAGTGGCCAGGCCATGGCCGTGACCGCTGAGGAGGTGAGGGGCTGGTCCCGCGAGCAGGGCCGCGAGGCGATCAAGGGCATGCAGCTGGTCTACGTCTACCACAACGTGGTGGATGCCCGGGGGGATACCGCCAGCACCGAGAGCGAGACCTTCGCCGCGGTGGAGGACGCCATCGAGGAGCTCGATACGCTCACCCGCAAGATCCTCATGCACCTCAACACCAGCACCGTGCTGGTCACCGCCGATCACGGCTTCCTGTTCCAGCGCAGCAAGCTTGATGAAACCGACCGCACCAGCCTGACCGAGAAGCCGGCCGGCGCCTTCAAGAGCAAGAAGCGCTACGTGCTCGGGACGAACCTGCCCGACAACCCCAGCGTCTGGCACGGCCATACCCGCGAGACCGCCGGCACTACCTGCGACACCGAGTTCTGGATTCCCAAGGGGGCGCATCGCTTTCACTTCGTCGGCGGCGCCCGCTTCGTGCATGGCGGCATCATGCCCCAGGAGATCGTCGTGCCGGTGCTCACCGTCAAGCAGCTGCGCGGGGAGAAGGTCGAGAAGCGCACCCGACGCAAGGTGGACGTGATCTCGCCCAAGGCCTCGCTAAAGATGGTCAACAACATCCAGCGCTTCGAGCTCCTGCAGACCGAGGCGGTCAGCGAGCAGCTCAAGCCCATCACCCTGGCCGTGGCCATCTTCGAGGGCACCGAGGCGGTCTCCAGCGAGGAGACGGTGACCTTCGACAGCACGAGCGACAACATCAGCGATCGCATGAAGTCCGTGCGCCTGTCGCTGTCGGGTACCGACTTCGACCGCAAGCGCGACTATTTCCTGGTGCTGCGCGACAAGGACCTCAGCACCGAGCTTGAGCGCTACCGGGTGGTCATCGACCTGGCATTCACCGATGATTTCTTCTGATGGTTGTCAATTGACAACCTTAGCGGCTGGTGCCTAAGCTACTGGCAGGAGAAAAGATGACCCGCCGACGACACAGCAAGAAGGAAGTTGAAGAGGCCCTGGCTTACGCCGAGGCGCAGGGCTGGCGGATTGAGCCCGCTTCGGGGCATGCCTGGGGCCGGCTGTACTGCCCACACAACGATAGCGAATGCCGCTGTGGCGAATACTGCATCGTCAGCGTGTGGAGCACACCGAAGAACCCCGCCAATCATGCCCGGCAGCTGCGCCGCGTGGTGGATAACTGCACAGGTGGCACATCCTCCGAGGAGGACGAGACGTGACGACGACGTATGAGTTTACCCTGAAGTTTGCGGTTCCCGATGACCTTGACATGGAGACGCTGGAAACCCGCCTGTTCGAGGCGGGCTGTGACGATGCCTTGATCGGCGTTGGGCTGAAGGGGCGCTTGGCTCTGGAGTTTTCCCGCGAGGCGGGGTCGGCTCAGCAGGCGATTACCAGCGCCATGGCGGATGTGAAGCGCGCCATCCCCGAGGCCCGCCTGATCGAGGTGGGGCCAGACCTGGTCGGCGTCACGGATATCGCCGAGCTACTGGATTTCACCCGCCAGAACATGCGCAAGCTGCTGCAAACGCACCTGGCGACCTTTCCGCTGCCGCTGCATGAGGGGCGTGCCTCGCTGTGGCACCTGGCCGAGGTGCTGGACTGGTTCCAGGTCCATCAGCGCAGGAAGATCGACGACGCCCTGCAAGAGGTGGCGCAGACCAGCATGCAGGCCAATGTGGCCCGTGAAAGCCGCCGGGTGCCGGCGGAACACATCCGCCACTTCGATGATGCCCTGGTGTCATAAATGACCAACCCGATGGAACCCGCTCGAATGGAAGCGCTCCCCAACGTCAGCTCTGACGAGCCTGCCGACCTCGACACCCTGCTCAACACCCATTTCGCCGGCCGAGTGGTGCGCAAAGACCTGACCCAGCGGGTCAAGGAAGGCGCCAACGTGCCGGTCTACGTGCTGGAGTACCTGCTCGGCATGTATTGCGCCACCGACGACCCGGAGGTGATCGACGAGGGTCTGAAGAACGTCAAGACGATCCTCACCGACAACTATGTGCGCCCCGACGAGGCCGAGAAGGTCAAGTCGCTGGTCCGCGAGCGCGGCAGCTTCAAGGTGATCGATCGGGTGACGGTACGCCTCAACGAGAAGCAGGACTGCTACGAGGCCGCATTCAGCAACCTGGGGATCAAGGATGCTGAGATCTCTGCCGGCATCGTCAAGGAGCACGAGAAGCTGCTGGTGGGCGGGATTTGGGTGATCGCCACCCTGAGTTACTACCACGAAGAAGGCCAGCGCGGCTCGCCGTTCGGGGTCAGCCAGCTCAAGCCGATCCAGATGCCGCACATGAACATGGAGGAGCTATTCGAGGGGCGCCGCGGCTTCACCACCGACCAGTGGCGCGAGGTGCTGATCCGCTCCATCGGTATGGAGCCCGCCGAGCTCGACGCCGAGGTGCAGTGGCACCTACTGGCCCGAATGATTCCGTTTGTGGAGAACAACTACAACGTCTGCGAGCTAGGCCCCCGTGGTACCGGTAAGAGCCATATCTACAAGGAGTGCTCGCCCAACAGCATCCTGGTCTCCGGTGGCCAGACCACGGTGGCCAACCTGTTCTACAACATGAGCTCGCGGCGCATCGGCCTGGTTGGCATGTGGGACCTGGTCGCCTTCGATGAAGTAGCCGGCATCTCGTTCAAGGACAAGGATGGCGTGCAGATCATGAAGGACTACATGGCCTCCGGTTCCTTCGCCCGCGGGCGCGAGCAGATGGAGGCCTCGGCGTCCATGGTGTTCGTCGGCAACATCAACCAGAGTGTCGAGTCGCTGGTGAAGACCAGCCACCTGCTGACCCCGTTCCCCGACGCCATGATCGACGCCGCCTTCTTCGACCGCTTCCACGCCTATATCCCGGGCTGGGAGATCCCCAAGATGCGGCCGTCGTTCTTCACCCAGCGCTACGGCTTCATCGTCGACTACCTGGCCGAGTTCTTCCGCGAGATGCGCAAGCGCAGCTTCGCCGACGCCATCGACCAGCACTTCCGTCTGGGCGACAACCTCAACCAGCGCGACGTCATCGCCGTGCGCAAGACCGTTTCCGGCCTGCTCAAGCTGCTCTACCCACATGGGGAGTATCAGAAGGAGGACGTGCGCCAGTGCCTGGAGTACGCCCTGCAGGTGCGCCGCCGGGTGAAGGAGCAGCTCAAGAAAATCGGCGGCATGGAGTTCTACGACGTCCACTTCAGCTACATCGACAAGGAGACGCTGGAGGAGCACTTCGTCTCGGTGAAGGAGCAAGGCGGCGGCGGGCTGATCCCCGAGGGCCTCGGCAAGCCCGGCGTGGTGCATACCATCGGCTTGAGCGACAAGGGCATGCCCGGGGTCTATCGCATCGAGCTCCAGGTCACCGCCGGCAGCGGCAAGCTGGCGATGTCGGGGCTGTGGAACTCCACCTCCGCCAAGGAGCAGGTCAAGATGGCCTTCGATTACTTCAAGGCCAACGCCAGCCGCATCAGTGGCTCCAGCAAGGTGCTGGAGCACGACTTCCACCTGCATGTGGTCGACCTTCAAAACACCGGCGTGCTGCGCGACCTCGCCCTCGCCAGCCTGGTGGCTTTCTCGTCCGGGCTGCTGGGCCGGCCCACCCAGAGCCAGATGGTGGTGCTGGGCGACATGAGCCTGGGTGGCAGCCTAAAGCCCGTGGAGAACCTCGCCGAGTGCCTGCAGGTGGCCTTTGACGCCGGTGGCAAACGGGTCACCCTGCCCATGGCCAGCGCTGCGGATATCCCCACGATTCCCGCCGAGCTGTTCACCAAGTTCCAGACCAGCTTCTACGCCGAGCCGGTGGACGCCGTGGTAAAGGCGTTGGGGGTGGAGTGAGCATACTGTCGCCGCCGTAAACGAGCTGAAAGGGGGAAGGTGCAAATGACCATGCCATCTGAGCGAACACGCGCTTTGATTCACGCTGGGGAGTTTCTGCAGAGGCTTTCGCTGGATGCCTCCCTCCCTGAATCTGTCCGCCGCCAGGCGAGGGGGTTGCTTCGTCACTACCCGTCTCGGGAAGAGACGCTACACGCCGGCCAAGTGGAAGAGCAGCTGACCGTGGGAACTCTCTTCCAGCCCACCTTCAGCTCCTCGATAGACGAATAGGCTGGCTCGACGCCGCAACGCCACCCGGCGCCGCTCGCGCCGCCAACCATGAGACACTGCCATGAGCGCTGAACCCGAACTGATCCAGAGCCCCTTGAGTCAGACCATCACCCGCGATGGCCACACCCTGCAGGTGGATATCTACCGCCTGGAAGAGGAGGTCGACTGGCTGCTGGAAGTCGTCAATGAGGAGGGCACCTCCCATGTATGGGACGACCGCTTCGCTACTGACCAGGCTGCCCTGGACGCGGTGCATGAGGCGATCGACGAGGAAGGCATCGCTGCTTTTCTGGACTGATGCTGGTACCCGTAAGGGAGCAACAGTAGTCCGCGTCGGGCATGGGCTACCCTGAAAGCCACACCATCCGCTAGGTTAGCCTCCCCATGACACAGCCCTCACACCCTCCCAAAGACCCGCTCGCCCGTATCTTTGCCTACCGGGCCATCGACCTCCGTGACCGCTTCCCACAGCCCTTGGAGAGCTTCCGAGAGGCGCTTGAATGCCTGCAAAGCGACCGTTCCTACATGGCGGCTATGAGCGGGGAGATCATCGCCTACCTGCGCGGCGGTTACGCCCTGACCATTCCGGACGAGTTCTTCATCTGCCGTAGCGGTGAGATCGACGCCACTCTCGTGCCGCCTGAAGAGAATGACGCGGTGTGCGCGAAAGTTGAGGCGTGGCTGCGAGAAATGCTCACCCGACCCGATGTCGACACCACCAAGGCTGTTCCCGCGGAGGAGCGGCCTTACTCCCTCGATCAACTACTGGCACAGTGCGATCTTCAGGCTCCACCCCCTGAAGAGTTACAAGCTTGGCAGGACACACCCGATGTTGGACGCGAAATTCTGGAGGCACCTACTGAGAGAGATATCTGGCAAGCCGCCGAGCGATTGTTTGAAAGTCGAGAAGGTGCCGAACGCTGGATGACGAGCCCAGAAATTGCTCTTCGAAGTCGCACTCCGGCAGATGTGATGGTGGAAGATCCTCAGCAAATTTACGACCTTATCATGCGACTGGAGTACGGGGTCTATACATGAATGAAAGACCGCTATCGACCCAAAGCGGCCAGTCCGGGAAAGGCTGCATGTGCGTTCATTCAATATCAGAGCGTGCTGTCTAAATACCGTTAGATTTTCGGGAGGCTAATTGGAATTTTCTGAACGAGTAGAAATTCTTCACCGCTTGGTTGACGAGAACCCGCGCCAAGCTGTCAGTGAAGCGTTGGATCTTTCCGGAAATATCAATGTTGATTTGTTGAAAGCAGCAATTCTGGTTGACGCTGGTGGATTGCTAAAAGATTTTGAGTCGGTCCTCAAAGGAGTTGAGATATTTCGGTATGTTGTCGGCAAGTGCAAAGACAGCTCGGAGCTAAATTATAATTTGGCGAACGGCCTTCATGCTCTTGCCTTGTCTACAACCTACGAAGGGTATAGTTGGTATGGAGTAACCGAAAAATATCGGTTGGAGGCTCGGCAGCTCTTCTATAAAGCAGCCACTGACGAAAAAGCATCTCTTGATACTAGATCTCAGTCCTTTACTAACTTGGGTAATCTTCTTTGGTCATCATACAGATGGGTTGAAGCATATGATTTCTATTCGAAAGCCGTAGAGGAAAACCCAAAGAATGCAGTTGCGAGCTCAGGTGCTTTGAAAATGCTCAGATATGCATTGGGACAAGGCTTGGGTGATCATGATTTGGTAACAGCTGAAATAGAACATCTTGCGTCTCATGTTAATAATAATATTGAGACAATATATTCTTACTCTGGTGAGTATGGAGTAAGCGGAATCATGGGCGAAATAACAGATATTCGTGCGTCCAGAAGATCCGATCATGAGATTCAAGCCGGTAGCTATGAGAGGTTTGTCGTAAAAAATAACCTGACACTCTCACCGACCATTCACTCGCACTCGCACGATTCTGAATACTGGGACAATATTAATATATCCTCAGTAACCTCTCCGACAGGATCAGAAGGGCTCGTTCCGGAGATTTTTGCGATGGTAAACGTCCTAAAATCTGACTACATTCTAGCCAGACAAGTGCTTTTCGATGCACGCAATGATCGCTTCAGTGAAACGGGCAACTATAATGACACTCTTGATTACGCATGCTACGGCGTAAATGAGTCAGCATTAGCTTTGGCGCAACGTAGTGCCTTAGATATCCTCGATAAAATTGCCGTAGCTTCATTGTCCTATCTTGGAATTGGTGGGGCGAAGGAAGCGTCGATGAAGACCGCCTGGTTTAAGAAAGCCAAGAAAGGCCAAAAAAAGAGAGAATTAGCCACAGCAATTTCAATAGAAGTTGAAAATGGTAATACGGCTCTCCTAGCACTGACAGAAGTTTCTAGAGATCTATCGAGTAAACAGGGATTTTTGTCGACGAAACAGGGTTCAAGAAACTCCTCGACACATCGATTTACTGTGCTTCACGATATGGGGGTGCCATCTACAAAAAGCACATCGGGTTGTGTTGAACATTTTGATGTTGAAGAGTTTGCGCGCGAGTCTATACAAACATTGAAGCTGGCTAGGGCTGCTGTAGTCTATTTCGTTCAAATGGTTCTGATCAGAGAAAAAAGGCTCTCTGGGGAGACGGATGGGATTTCAGTGCCGCTATTCGTGCCCTCTCATGAGTACATTCGTGGGGGCGATGAGTAAAAATCTAACAAAGGGCACTGCCGACCGGTCTTCCGCTACCGCTCCAAACCGGCGACTGACCTCAGGCGTTAGCATTCTATGAGATATCATCTAGTGAAATTAGACTCGAAAAACCTAAGAAACAAGATTCGGCGGTACATTATAAAGTCGATGTTGTTTGTGAAAAGGTTTCATAGAAGTAATTCTTCATTAGTTACTTGCCCAACCTACGGCTCCATCGCTATTGTCATAATATTTTTTGTGATGTCTTTGTCAAAAGGCATTCTTTCTTTGCCATTGAATGAAATGGGGGACGCATTAGGAGGTTTCGCTGGGGTTTTAGCATTTTTGTGGATCATTGTTACCGTTTTGATGCAGAACAAAGATTTAAAACTCCAATATGAAGAAATCAAAGATATGAAGAAAGCCAGCGAAAGCCAAGCGCGCTCGCTAAGATCTGCTGAAATATTTAAAGCTTTGGAGTATATCGAGTTTAAATTTGAAAGGATAACTCCACGAATAGAAGAGTGCCGACAAATTATAGACAATGAGATTGAGCAATTTATACAGACTTTTGAGACTGGACGAAACCCTAATGCATATTTCGACCCAGAGAAAGATGTCGTCGAAATCTGGGGTTATTTCAGGAGGCAAGGGGTAGAGAATGAGCTCATTTATCCAGTTGAGTCAGTGAGATAAGATTTTGATTATCTTGCATATTTAAAGCTGGAAACTGTTGTAAGAAATATGGGGTATGTTATAAATTCGCTCGATGGGCTTATTAAAAATTCGGACAAGGACATTCATAGTGAATTATCTGATACGATTGCTGGTTGGGAGCAGCTTCTTAGGGTTCACTGGTACCGCGAATGGGTAAGGTATTTGTCTCATGTGGAGCTTGTCGTCAAGCAGGCAATCGTTAAATACAAAAAAGGGCATGACATCGCAAGAGCCGCAATTGAGTGGAGCTTAGAAAACGATGAGAAATGCTGACAATCGGCTGCTAGGGACTGCATTACGCTGCGTTCCATGCAGCCCAAGAGCCTGGTGTTATATGAGCTTTAGCTGAAAGTATGTTTTTGGTCGGTTTCGATCAATATTATCGATACTGGACTTTGCTAATTTACCTAGAACATGCGCATATGGGGTTATCGTCATAGGATCACACATGAATGCAGGAGTACGTACTAAATGCCAGTCAGTAAAAAACGTAGGCGCAAAGCGCGTAAAAAGAAGCATCAGCCGAGGTCTTCGCCAAAGTTTGAGTATTCGCGATTTGCGTTGAGGGAAGAACAGCATGAAGATTTTAAGAAGGCTGTTTTGGAAGCAGCAAAGAAAAGCGTTTCAGACTTCCCGAATACGCTAAAGTCCCTCAATGGCGAACTTCGAAAGTCAGATCCAATCGGGATTCTGGCCACGCTTTCATACTACGGACTGCAGGCGCCTGTATCGCAAAGTGAAGGTGTTGAGCAGAGGAGCCAACTGAGTGGCATTTCGCAGCATCACATAGAGCTTCTACAAGCACTCGTGCTTGCTATCCCCGTCGAAGATTGGCCTAAAGATCCATTTACCCCCGACGTTATCCAAAGAGTCGTAGACACCCTTCCAAAAGTAACTGAAACTTTCTTTCATCAACGCATTCTTGCGACTGAAAGCATCGACGATGAGGTTGAACTTAAGCTCTTATCCTTACAGGAACGTATGCGCTTCCATACGCAGGCGATACGTAACTGGGGCTATTTTTCTGAAGTGGTACGCATTTCTACTGAGCTGTTCACGCCATTAGATCAGGCGATCAACAAGCATTTTGGATTTTGCGCATCGGACCTGATTTTCGTAATGAAAGCTGTTGTCGATGAATACGAGCGCCGACATAACGAGCATTGGTCCACAATGAAAAAAGTGTTCAATGAACCGACTGTAGGGAGAATGGTTGAAGCGTACTACGACAATGTACCTGAACTTGAAAGCAGTCCGGACGAATTGCTAAGTGCCTTACCGGTAAATATTACTCATGAGGGTGTGATGAGCCTCATCATGGGGCATTTCGACCAAAGACTGTCACTGCGAGCCACATTCACGCCGGATGAAGTCTCAGCTCTGACAGGAATCGATGTCATAAGTGTTGCAGCAGCGCTCAGAGCGATTTCCTTATCTCCTGGCAGCCTCGCGGAGACAAAAATAGAACACTTATTCCTCGGTAACCCAGTTTGGGAGGCTCCGGGAATCGATATTGGAGATGTTTTTTTTCTTCCCATACCCCAGATGTTTTTCAGCCATATCCACCGGATCATGGAACGGCTGGCAACCGAGGTTGGCCTAAAAGGCGAGCTTGACAATCAAAGATCTGCATTTCTGGAGAATCAACTTCTTCAGGTTATAAAGCAGGGCTTACCAGGTGCCAAACTCACTCCATCCGCTAAGTGGAAACAAGGATGCGAACAATTCGAGACAGATCTGCTTGCGATTATAGACAGAACAGTCCTCATCGCTGAAGCGAAATCAAACCGGCTCACCGCAAGTGGCCTTCGCGGTGCGCCTGAACGGGTTAAGCGTCATGTCGAGGACATTGTTGTCTATCCATCCTTTCAATCTGCCAGGCTGGAAAGTCTGATCACTGAAGCCCGGAAGGGAGACACCGAAGCGGACACTATCGTTCGTCAGTTGGGTATTGACCCCCAAATCGTTGATCAAGTGATTCGTGTGTCCGTCACACTAGACGACTTCTCGGTGTTGAGTTCATCCGAGTCTGATTTTAAGGAGATTGGATGGGTTCCTGAGGATCACCAACTTGCACCCACCATCCTCATTGCCGATCTTATTTGCATCACTGATATCTTAGACAACCCACTGCTACTCCTGCATTACCTGTCTGAACGTATTCACCTCCAGAAGTCGTTCAGCCTACTTGGTGACGAGCTAGACTTTCTTGGCCTTTACCTTGAAACTGGATTCAACATCGCCGGACTTCGCAAAGAAAACTCAATCTTCTCTCCCAGCGGTATGTCGAAGCAGCTTGACCGCTATTATACGAGCAAGGACGCTGGGATTGATTTTTCAAAACCAAAGGCTAAGCTCCGGCCACTATTTTCGAAGACTATCCAGAAGCTCAACGATAGGCGCTCCCATGGCTGGACGACAGCGGGGCTGCACCTGCTTTCAGTCGGTGATCCAGACGAGCAGAAAACGATTGAGACCAAACTGACTAAGTTGCGCCACTTAGTCCGAAGAAACCACCATGACCCTTTGCACCACTGTTCACTTCAAGTACGTCCACCGGAGAACCGCAAGGCGATGGTCGTGTTTTATTTGTTCCCGGAAGTGCTGCGTGCCTCATCTAAGAAGACCATGGAGAAATTGGCAGAACAAGCCCTAGATGTCGATGATTCTTTGAAAGCTGTCGTCGTCTTCGGGCGAAGTACCGAACGCTTTGAGGAGCCGTATGAAGTAATCCTTATTGCGACGCAGGTGTAGTAAACGAGCCTATGGAAAGGTGGTGTTAGTCTTAATCTATTGGTCTATTGCTGTATTCATATGTTTATGTTTGGCTGAATAGCGACAGCCAAAAAGGTAGGCTGTCGCTGGCTTGCCCTATACTTCTGTCTGCTCTGCCATTTCCAACGCATCATCTACTTCAATGCCAAGATATCGGACAGTACTCTCTATCTTCGTATGACCCAATAGCAACTGTACAGCCCTCAGGTTTTTTGTGCGGCGGTATATCAGAGACGCTTTTGTTCTTCGCAACGTATGCGTGCCATAAGATGAAGGGTCCAAGCCAATAGAAGTTACCCAGTTTTTTACAATTCGTGCGTACTGTCGCGTGGATAAGTGATCTAACCTGCTCAGACGGCTTGGAAATAAGTAGTCATCGTTTCGTAGCTTGGCGCGTATAATCCATGTTTCTAAGGCATTGCGAGTCTGTTCGGTTATTTCGAACTGTACTGGTCTCTTCGTCTTCCTCTGCATTACGACAGCTCTTGAAGACACATGATCACCATGTGCCACATCCCGGACGCGCAATGAGATCAAGTCACAGGCCCGCAGCTTGCTATCGATTGCCAACTCGAAGAGCGCCAGGTCTCGTATCTTCTCAGCAAGCTGCAGCCTGACACGAATGGCCCAGATGTCTTTGAGGCGAAGCGGTGTTTTCTGACCGACCAGCTTGCCTTTGTTCCAAGGCTCGCGGATAGCAGGTGTTGATTTATTCATGGCATGGACCTCCACGGATGGAATGTATAGGATGGTCCAGTACATGCTCGACGTGTGCTGGAGCCTGCAATTGATCGCAAACCGACCCATTGCGGACATGCTGGCAAAGGCAGCATGCTCGTTCATCCGTTATCAGACCCTGCGGTCTGATACCTGTTAGGTTTTCCAAAAGGGGCAGGCATGTTCAGTATTGGTAGCTTTTCACTGGGGACTCTGTTTGGAATTCTCCTGACTGTTATTCTCAATCACTTTTTAGCCAAGTCGAGAGATAAAGAAAATAGCCAGAGCCAAGCCCGCCGCGTAGCCGGAATTCAGCTCCAAGAGAGCTTCGCCGATGCATTGAATGCAGTTGATCCGCACATAGTTGATGTAGAGGATGCTTACACAGTCTTAAGCAGGTCCTTTAAGGAGCATTCCAAAGCGATCAGGCTTTTCCGTCCTCATTTGTCTGAAAAAGAAAGAGAGGAGTTTGATAAGGCCTGGAAAGAATATTACTGCTATGAGGATGAAGAAATTCCCTTTCTAGAGCAGTACTCAAGCCATATTGGTAGCCATGAGCTGTATCTCGAGAACTGCAGGCTAGCTAGAGAAAGGATTGAGCGGATTCTGAGTTTCGCCGAAACCTAACCAGTCATTCCAGTTCGTTACGGCCCTGACGGGCCTCCACCGGACGGCCTTTTCTCCGCTTCGCTAAGCAAAGGCCGCCGCTGAATATTGGCGTTATATATCAGAAAAATCTCAATGGCCGTTGTTGGCCGGCTGGAGAATCTTGGCCTATGCTGATAGGTGGTTGTGTCAGTTGATGGCTCAATGTGACCATGGAAAATTTTGTGGGCGCGCTAAAGGGTGTTATGAAGCAAGCGCTGTGGCTGACATTGTATGCCTTATATTCGATTATTTCATGAACTTACGAGAAGATTGCGCGCGGCGAAATATTACTTGATGCGCATCCGCGATCATTAATATTAGAGTATAGCTCAATCACTGATATTTGTGCTTAACTTGCAAGTCAATTCTTTGGAGGCCAACAATGAGCACTCAGTCGGAGCGGATTTGCGCATCCATGTTCATTGTTTTGGTCCTGGCATTGATTTCTTCCGGCCCGGCCAAGGGCGAGAGCTTACCTACTATCAAAGACCTTGAAAAGAAAGAGTTGGAGCAACTGAACGTCGAAGGTACTCTTTGGGGGGAGGTTCAAAATGCTGGAAACAAGATCAGGTTCAGTTGCCTGAAAGCCTTTCCAGACGAGAGCTACTGTAATTGCTTGGGTGAGAAGCTTCCACTTTCTTTGACATTTCCACAATTTGTTACTGTTGTTTCTACTACTAAACGAGATCTCGGGTACGCGACGCTTACGTCAGATGGGATGAAGCTAATAGATATAGCGAGAAGTGTCCGAGAGACCTGCGTTTCTGCGATGCGACCTTAGAGTGGGCATTCATTACCTGCGTTTCCAAGCGGACGTTTCCTTCGCTGTGCTCGGGTTCCCTCAGCTGCTGCGCGGCATCGGCTGCGGTGAAGCGCGGCGTTATATAACACCAGACTAAATGACTGCTCTTGGCCGAAGAGAGAATTTTAGACCTCGCTCATGAATGGATGGTATCAGCATCCGCTCTGGGACACTCAGTGACAATAAAAGGTAACCTACTTTTGCTGATCGTATCGCCTACTGAGCGAACCACTATAATGCCTAGCCGGCCAAACGGCAGTCAGCGGTGGGGTTCAAGAAAGTGGATATCCATTTCTTTCGCCTATCGCGTAGCATCAAAAGGAACTAGCGTATGTCTTGGAATGAACACACTCAGGGGTTGCTAGAGACAGAAGTCTTCAAGGGAAGGGTCGTCGAACGGCGGAAAGGAAGAGGCGGATTGGTCTACATTGTCGAGCAGGATGCAATCCCTAACCGTATCGCCTACAAGACAATCCAGGAATTCGAAAGTAATCTTTTCGTTGATACTGAACGACTTGATCGCGAAGCCAGAAACTGGTTTGGCTTTTCGGGTCACCCGCTAGTTATCAAGCCACACTTCATCGAAGTCTGGAACAATGTGCCGCTTATCTGCATGCCGTATTGTGATGGGGATCTCAGTAATTTAGTAGGAAAGGAGCTAAGCTTGGCGGGCGTGGTTTGCCTATCATTGCAGATAGTGAAGGGGATGATAACTGCTAACGAGCGTGGCATGGACCACCATCAAGATGTAAAACCCGAGAACTTACTTTACATAGACCTGAGCGCTAAGTTTCGCGATTTTCCACCTTCAGGCGTTGATGCTGCGGTGAGGTATTCCGTCCGGATTGCAGACTTCGGAGTAGCCAATGCCTGGCGTGATAACCATCTGGGCGGCACTAACGCTTACAAGGCTCCCGAACAGCATGATGCCAATGCCTACGACACATTTGCTCCTGATGTGTTCGCGGTGGGTTTGGTAATCGCAGAGCTATTTCAGGGCTACCATCCCGCAGCAAAAGACCCGGGAACTAAGGTGTGGAACTGGAAGGGTTCCAAGCTTAAAAAATGGACAATTGGTGGGGAGAGACATTTCTCTCCTACTCATAATGCCCAAGCTCAAGAACTAGTGCAGTTGGTTAAAAAAATGTTGACTGCTAACCCAGGTGAGCGTCCTTCGTTCCAGCAATGCTACGCCCGGCTGGCGAGTATTCTTGAGTGTTTGAGTCCTAAAACTTTTAAACAGCTCGAGCTTCTCTTCGAATACTTCGAGTATCTCGCTAACTACTGTGCTATGGAAAGAGAGATTGAAGGGCAGCTTAAGCTTGCTGTGTTACCTAGCCAACGAGAGATGGTTAAAGAAAGTATAAAACAAAACTTAAAAGATTCACTAGGTGGAGGCGTGACATCTCTCGAAAGAGCTCTTCGTGTGCACCACTTGGCGAAGGCTCTACATAGAGTTTGCGGTAAAAATTGTATCGATAACGATAAGGAACTTCTGGTTGAGGGCTCTATATCGGTTTTGAGATTCACCCTTAAAAACCATGAAATTATCACTTCGGACTGCTTGTGGCCTCTGTTTTCATTTGGCAACCCGGAGCCAAAGAAGTTCGTGAGTGATATTGAGGCGAAGGCGGAAATCCTGAATACTAATATCGAACGGCTGCAGATACTAAGTGCTTATGATGTGCAATTAGAGGTGCAGGTTGACGAGAGTGGAAAAGTGATCCGTGCATGTAGGATCTTGAATGAGGCAAGCGACATGTGGCGGAGGGGGCACAGAGCCGAAGCTTGCGATCTGTTAGGTGAAGTGCGGCGATTGGCACCCTATGAACCCGAGCTAGAGAGCCTATACGAACGCTGGAACAGCACGAGGGACCTCTTTGCGGAGTCCAACTCCAGAGATAAGCACATGACTGGTCGCATAACCAAATAACTTGAACCCAACCAGGCCATTCATCCGACGCTCGTACCTCATACGGCTGATGACTGACGTTACATCAGCTTTCGTTGAAGGACCGCTTCTGGCCGGAAGCGGCTTTATATGATGCGAAGTTTTATTTTTATGAGCCGGATAGATATGCGTGCTAAGTATCCATGGATCATTGCACTTTGGGGCTGGTTACTAAGATCATTTCTTTGCCTCCATTCAATCACTGTTCTGAAAATGATATATTTCAGATGTTAAATAATTGTTAGGGCGACGGCCCGAAGGCCGCCGCCGATGATAGACAGGATATCCCTGCCCGTTGATCAGAATTCGAGGCGAGCCTCCAGCATATAGGCACGACCCGGCATCGGAACGCGTCCGACCGGGCTGACGTCGGAGCCACGGAAGTAGGCGTCATCATCGAGCAGGTTGGTGGCAGAGAGTCCAATGTTCAGGAGAGTATCATCGCTGAGGCTGATATCGCGGCCGATGCGGGCGTTGACCAGGGTGTAGGCAGGCAGTTCGCCGGCATCACCGTTAGCGGTTTCCTGTTGGGTATTAGCAGCATCGCTGAAGCTGTCACTGACCCGGTTGACACTCACGCTCGCCAGCCACTGATTCATCTCATAACGAGCGTTGGCGCTGATGTGATGTTTCGGCGCGTTGGGCAAGTCATTACCGGCGTTGTCGCCCGTGCGTTGCTCGGTGGCGAGGTAGGTGTAGCCAAGACCCAGTGACAGGCGATCAGTGGTCTGCCAGTCAGTCTCCAGCTCGATGCCTTCGTGGCGCGTCTCGCCCAGGTTGACGAAGCGATCATTGGCCTTGTCGAACTGGATCTGATCCTCGTAGTCGATGCGGAACAATGTCGCGGAAGTGGTGAGAGTCGGCGTTACATCGACGCGAGCGCCGAGCTCATAGTTCCAGGCGGTCTCGTTGGCCACGTCGCCCTCCCGGGTAGCTTGGGCAATCTGGACCGGCACCAGCGATTTCTGTGCGTTGGCGAACACGAAGACCTCATCGGTGGCGGCATAGCCCACCGTCAGCCCCGGCAGTATTTCGTCTGTATCATTGGTCGAGGGGGTATCGTTGATGGCGTCATAGAAGTCCATGCGCACATCTTCGTAGCGTACCCCTGGGGTGATCTCCAGCTGTCCATCCATCAGGCTCAATGTGTCACTGGCGTAAAGCGCGACGGCGTCTGTCTCCAGGTCCCAGCGCCGCACTTCATTATAGCTGCCGTCGCTCAGATCCCGACGATTGACGTCGAAGTCGACATCCTCACTCACATAACGCGCACCCAGCGTCATGGTGTGGATACCCCCGCGCAGGGTCAGGCGCGGCTCGGTCCCCCATACATGAAAGACTCGCGGAGAGTCGGCTACATGACTTGATTCCGCCTCTGGGTCGGACCAGGCACCGCCGCTGACCAAGTCCTGGCCGAAGAAGAAGGTGCGGTCGGCACGGTGGGCAAAATTGCGCCAAGTGAATTCGACGTCGTCGTTGGGACGATAGGTCCAGCCCAGTGTCCCGCGCAGCATGTCCGCTTCATAGGCGTCATAAGGCCGCTGGGAGGCAGTGCGGTCGCGTTCGTAGGCCGCGGGGCTGAGGGCGCCGGGCAGCTCGGCGTCCACCTCATAGTACTGCAGGCTCGCGTCCAGGCTGTGGCGGTCGTCGATGAAGTACTCGGCGTCGACCAGGAAGTTCTGGACATCGGTGTCGGAGTGCTCGCGGAAACCTTCACCACCCTGGACGTTGGCCTGGAACTGCAGCGCCAGGTCGTCATTGACGAAGCCACCGACACGGTAATAGGTGTCATGGAAGACATTTCCCGTGTCTTCGGCGATGGTCACCCGCTCCGACAGGGTCTGCCCAACCTCCCCAGGGATGGGTTTGGTCAGGAAGTTGACCACACCGCCGACGTTGTTGGGGCCGTAATGGACCGCCGCGCCGCCGCGTACCACGTCGATGGTGTCGATGCTCTGCAGCGTCACCGGGAACAGGGAGGCGCTGACGTTGCTGTAGGGGCCGATGGCGATCGGGTAGCCATCCACCATCATCTTCAAACGTTCGCTGCGCAGCGGATTTAGGCCACGCAGGCCGATATTGGGCAGCACACCGGTGCCGGTCTCGTCGAGCACCTGTACACCCGGCACCGAGCGCAGCGCGTCCTCGATGTTCAGCGCGCCGCTGTCATGGAGCTGCTCGGGCTCGATCACCGTGCGTGTGCCGGCGTAGGTCTGCACTTCTTCCTCGGTCGGATTGCCGAGCCAGTCGCCCTGGACGACCAGGGTATCGAGTTGGGCGGTCTCCTGAGCTTGTACGCCGGCGCTGATCAGCACGGAGACAAGGCCAATGGCGGCGGCGAGGGGTGTCTTGGGGGAGTCGCCTGCGAGTGTCGAGAGGGTGGAGCGTGAGGTTTCCATGATGAGCCCATTTTTCTGGTTATAGAATATAATGAGTCTCAATAGTAAATGAGAAAGATTGTGAAGTATAGCCCTGAGACTTGCCGTTACCCTTCTCCCGTGCGCTATAGCGTCGGCGGGGTTAGAGACGCCACAGGCACGAAATAGGGGGATGAAGCGGCTTGGGTGTCGTTGTGAGCTTGCGAACCGTCATCGATGATACGGGCGCGAATGCGGAAGACATCGGCCAGGAGTTGTTCGGTAAGCACCTCGGATGGCAGCCCTGCCTTGATAAGCTCTCCTGCCCGCATGGCGACCAGCCGGTGCCCCACCCAGGCTGCTTGGTTGAGGTCATGCAGTGACATGATCACGGTGAGACCCTGCTCACGGTTGAGTGCCTGCAACATTTCCAGGATCTCCAACTGATGGCCCAGATCCAGAAAGGTAGTGGGTTCATCCAGAATCAGCAGATCGGCCTGTTGGGCCAGGCACAGCGCGATCCAGGCTCGCTGACGTTCGCCTCCAGACAGTGCCGACAGCGAACGGGCTTCGTAGCCGGTCAGGCCCGTGACCCGAATCGCCCAGCGCACCCGGGTGTGATCCTGCTCGCTGAGGGGGGCAAACAGGCGCTGGTGAGGAAAGCGGCCGTAGCGTACCAGCTGCTCGACGCTCAGCCCCTCAGGCGCCTGGGGATGCTGGGGTAGCATGGCCAGGCGCCGAGCCAAGTGTCTCCGGGGCCAGCTCGTCACCGTGCGGCCATCAAGTAGTGCCTGGCCGTTTTGGGGTGTCATCAGGCCTGCCAAGGCACGCAGCAAGGTGCTTTTGCCGCAGCCATTGGGACCGATCAGACAGTGGATGTGACCCGGTTCGAAATCGAGAGTCATGTTCGGCACGATGATCTTGTCGGCGTAACCCAGTCGCAGGTTTTGCGCCGATAGCCGCGGGGCCTGGGAGCCTGCATCGCCAGGACCTACTTGGGCCTGGAGACGGACGGGCTTACCTGCTTGGGAAGGGGGGGACATGCTGGGTGTCATCGCTTAGCGCCTCCTGGCCAGTAGAGCGAGAAAGAAGGGAACCCCGAGCAACGAGGTAACCACTCCGATGGGGATCTCAGCTGGCACCAGTACGAGACGCCCGATCAAATCCGAGGCGAGCACGAGCAAGGCACCCAATATCGGGCTGACGATGAGCTGACGCTTAAGGTCGGGGCCGACCATCAGTCGCGCGATATGCGCGACGATCAGGCCGACGAAGCCCACGGGGCCGACGACCCCCACGGCACTGGCGGCGAACAGTACCGCCACCAGCAGCAGGACAAAGCGCGAGCGCTCGACGCGAAGCCCGAGGGTGGCAGCGACCTCGTCACCCAACTGCAGCAGGTTGGCGCCTCGAACCAGCAGCGGCAGCAGGACAAGGCTGGTTGCCGTCCATGGCAGCAGCGCCGTGAGGTGCGTCCAGTCGCGGCCATACAGGCTGCCCGAGAGCCAGGCCAGCACCGTTTCGGTAGTGGCCTGGGCCCAGCCGGCCAGGACCCCGGTCGCCAGGGCATTGAGCAGGCCCGCCACGGCGATGCCGCACAGGACAAGCCTCACCGGGGTCGAACCACGATTCCAGCTCAGGCGGTAGACCACCCCTGCCGCCGCGAGCCCGCCGAGGCAGGCGATGAACGGCAGCCAGTCGAGGCTGAGTGCCGCGCGGAGATAGGGGTTACCGTCGCCGGTAAGACGCTCGGCGGCTGCGAAGACCAGCACTGCCGCGAGGCTCGCCCCTGCGTTAATGCCCATCACCCCGGCGTCGGCCAGCGGGTTGCGCATAACCGCCTGTAACAACGATCCTGCGATAGCGAAGTGGATCCCGACCAGGGCCCCCACCAGCAGGCGCGGCAGGCGCAGGTTCCAGATGATGTCCTGAGCCACCGGATCGCTGACCGCCGAATCGCCGGAGCCAGTCATCGCCAGCCAAGCTCGGCTCGGTGACAGGGGGACGGCCCCAAACAGCAGGTTGGCGAGAGCAGCTAGAATCACCAGGCCCAGCAGCACAGCAACCCCGAGTGGTAGGCGGGTTTTCACGGGTTCGCTGTCGGCGGCGTGGGGCAAGATAGGTGTCGCGGCGTGAGCGGAGAGGGTCATAGCGTTCTCGAGCGAATCAGGGCAATGAACAGGGGACCACCGATCAGCGCGGTGAATAGCCCCAGTGGCAGTTCCTGGGGAGCCGCCAGAGTGCGGGCGAGTAGGTCACTGAGGGTGACGAGCAGGGCGCCGGTCAAGGCGACCAGCGGCAGCGCCTGCCGCTGGTCGACTCCCGCCGCCAGGCGCACTAGGTGGGGGGCGACCAGACCGATGAAACCCACCGGCCCGGCGACCGCCACCGAGGCGGCGGTCAGCGCCACGGCAAGCGTCACAAAACCGAGACGCAACAACGTGACGGCCCCGCCTAGGGAGCGCGCCACGCTATCTTCGAGCTGCATCAGATTAAGCCAGCGGCCGGTACCGAGCGACACCGCGAGGCCGCCGAGGGCCCAGGGCAGGATCTGGATGACATGGGCCCAGCCGCGCCCCTGAAGACCACCGGCCAGCCAGCTGAAGAGCTGCTGCGCCTGGGCGCCGGAGAACAGCAAGAAGGCGGTGACCAGGGCCGAGGCCAGGGCGGTGACCGCCATCCCGGCCAGGGCCAGCATCAAGGGCGAGAAGCCACTGCGCGCTGCCAGCAGGAAGGTCAGGGTGGCGGCGCCCGCGCCCCCGAGCATACCGATGCCAGGCAACCAGGTGACGTCCACCCTCCAGGCAACTTGTGCTATCACCACCGCCATCGAAGCCCCGGCGACGACGCCGGTGATGCCGGGCGACGCTAACGGGTTGCGGGTCACGGTCTGCATCAACTGGCCGGCCAGGCCCAAACTTGCCCCCACCAGTAGGCCGGCGATGAAGCGGGGCAGGCGAAGTTCCAGCACCAGGATCGTGGCCATGTCATCGCCCCGGCCGGTGAGCACATCGGTTAGCTCGTGAAGCGACACCGGTACGCTGCCGGTGACCATGGCCAGTCCCCCGATGACGGAAATGACGATGACGAGCAGTACGCTCCACCGAGCGAGGCTCGGACGGCGAGGTGCAGGTGCCGCATGAGTGCCGTCGGCAGATGGCGGGGCAGCGGCGTTCATGAATAGGGATGGCTGGCGATGGAAGGCGGCAACTCAGGACGCGCAACGTCTTCGGGATATAGCCGCCAGGCCATCTCGTCGAGGATCAAGCGGCGGGCGATGGGGCCACCGCCCTCTTTCCAGTGTGGGCCGACCTCGTATACCCGGCCGTTCTTCACCGCCTCGAGATAGGGCCACACCGGGTTGTTGGCGAAGGCTCGCTCGCTGCCGGTGGCGAACAAGAAGATGACGTCTGGGTTGAGGGCCAGCAGACGTTCCAGGCTGATGGTGTAGCCGAAGGGGATAGTTTGCTCCGGCGTCGGAGACGGGCCGGCGGCGTTGGTGGCGTTCAAGTGTTCGAGCAGAGTGGCACTTAGGAAATGATCGTGGTAGGCGAAGGGTGCCTCGCCGGCACCGGCGAGCAGGATGGCGCTGACGCCCCCGGGGGCCTCGTCGAGCTTGGCAAGGCGAGCGTCGAAGGCCTGGTTCAGCGCCTCGCCTTCGGCGCGTTTGCCCAGTGCCGTGGCGATACCCGTCACCGCGCGGTGGCTGTCCGCAAGGCTGACCACATCGAAGGCGTAGAACGGGGCGATAGCCTCGAGCTGGCGGGCGTGGGGCTCGGTGTAGCGGTGAATACCGATGATTAGCTCAGGCTTGAGCTCGGTGAGCAGCTCCAGGTTGGTGCTGGCACGTTGGCCAAGACTTCGAGTGTGGGAGAGCGGGGCACCAAGATAACTAGGCAGTGGCTCACTGCCGAACGTCGAGGCACCGACGGGCGAGACGCCGAGTGCCACCAGGGTATCGGCGGCGAAGGTCGAAATGGCCGCCACCCGCTCGGCCTGCATGGCTTCGATCGGGGTGCCACGGTCGTCACGAAGTGGTTCGTCGGCGTTCGCTGGCTGGGCCAGGGCGCTGTGGTCCATGACCAACATAAGCCCCAACAGCAAGGCGAGCGCTGTGCCGGGAAACGAGCATTGCATGCGTTTTCTTTCCATCAGGCATCGGCAAAGTTATAACGGTGGACTGTAAACGAAAAAATAATGGTTTGCATTAGTATTGATAACACCCCGGCTCGCTTACCACGCGCCCGAATGTTCGTCTGTCCGGGCCATGAAGTGGTCAGGACGTAATTCCTTCAGCGTCTTCCGCCCGTCGTGAGGCTCGCGTCAGTGGTGGCCGGGGCCGCTGGGCTGAGGTCGAAGGAAGCGCGCAGTCACGCAGACGGCGAAACAGGATGCCGCGGTCTTCGCCCACCAGGAGGTTGATCACCCGCGCCCTCGTCAGTACCGGTGCTGGCCCAAGGAATCGCACAGAACAGGCAGCACGTAGAGTTGGCATCGATGCACTCGACGGTCACTTGGCACAGGGGCAGACCTTCGGCAACAGCAGTGAGCCGGATGGGCAGCCACACCTCACGAGCAGGTGTCATGAACCGCTGGGAACCCATGGGCTTATCCTGAGCCGCTCGACGGTGGCCAGATGGTAATGATGATCCGGTCCGCGCTTAGCTGACCTGTCAGGTGGTCCCAAGGATGGGGTCCGCTTCGTTTGATGGGATGCTATAAATTAAATATGGGTATAAAAAATTATTTTAAATAAACATTAAAGAATAAGAAGGCGCCGCGTTAGGATGGGCTGAATGATTCATCCTTGGAGAGATTCCATGCTACGCATCCCAAATCTGCTAGCTGCTCTGCTGGCTCTGCTGATCGCCGCCGGTCCGGCCCAGGCCGAGGACACCACCCGCCTCGAGGTGGGCTACATGCCGATCCTCCCGGTCGCCCAGCTGTTCGTGATGGAGGGCGAGGGCTGGACGAAGGAGATCGGCCTCGAACTCGAGCTGACTCGCTTCTCCAGTGGTCCGGCCATGGTGCAGGCGCTGGCCTCCGGTGAGCTCGACGTCATGTACTTCGGCATTGGACCGGCCATGGTCGCCCGCGCCAATGGCGTGCCGATCAAGGTGCTGGCTGCGAGTATCCGCGAGCAGATCGGCCTGGTGGCTCGAGGCGAGCTGGCTGAGACGTTCGCCCAAGTCGACGACCCTTCCGAAGCCATCGCCCGCTTTACCGAAGAGCAGGGTCGCAAGCCACAGATTGCCACTTTCCCCCGCGGCTCGGTGCCCGACACCGTGATGCGCTACTGGCTGGTCGAACGACTGGGCGTGGGCGAGGAGGCCGTGGAGATCGTCGCTATGGGCGCCGACCGAGTCCAGCAGGCACTATTGGCCGGAGCGGTGGATGGCGCCTCGATCCTCGAGCCGATCCTCACCACCGTGCAGGAGCGCGACGACAGCGCTCGGGTCGTCGCTCGGGCCGACGAGATGCTGCCTGGCCAGCCTGGTGCAGTGCTGGCAGCCCGTGAGAGCGTGCAGGCGGAGCACCCCGAGGCGATGCGCGAACTGATGGCACTGCACTTGCGCGCCACCGAGGTACTGGTCGAGGAGCCCGAGCGAGCCGCACCCCACGTCCGGGAGTTCGTCGGCAAGCGCCTGATCGAGCTCGATACCGTGGAGGCCGCCCTGCGCTCTCCGTCCTCCAACTACCTGGCCGACCCCCATGCCATCCTGGAGGCCACCCGCACCATGCACGACTTCCAGGCTGCCCAGGGCACGCTTAGAAAGCGCGTCGACCTGGACGCGCTTTTCGACACCGACCTCTACGATGCGGTGGCCGAGGACCACACAGGCTCATGACATCGGTCCAGGCACGGCATCGACGAAGTCTACTGGGCGCCCTAGGCCTGACCGCCTTCCTGCTGCTCTGGGAACTGGCTCTGCGCAGCGGCCTGTTACCAGGCAGCCTGGTGCCGCTGCCCTCGACGATTCCCGGTGTACTGGCCGCAGAGGTTGCTGACGGCATCTGGTTCGAGGTGGTGATGTCGAGCCTCACCCACTACAGCGTGGGCCTGCTGCTGGGCTCGCTGCTGGGCATCACCGTGGGCGTGTCGGCGGCCCTGCTACCGGCCGTCGATGCCCTACATGCCTGGCTGGCCCGGCTATTGCGCCCGATTCCGCCGCTTGCCTGGATCCCCTTCGCGATCATCTGGTTCGGCATCAATCCCACAGCGGCGGCCTTCATCATCAGCATCGGCGTGTTCTGGATCAACTACTTCGCCAGCTACAGCGCGGTGCGCTCGGTGGATCCAGGTTATGACGAGGTTGCTCGTGCCTTCGGCCAGGGCGGCTTCCTGGCACGGCTTGCCAAGGTCAGCCTGCCGGCGGCCGCTCCTGGCATCCTCGGCGGGCTGCGTGCCGGCCTGGGGCAGGGGTGGATGACGGTGGTGGCCGCCGAGCTGTTCGGCATCCCTGGCATCGGCCAGCGTATGATGGAGGCCTCCAGCCTGCTCGCCACCGATATCGTGGTGGTCTACATGCTCACCATCGCCGGGCTCTATGCGGTCTTCGACTTCTTGTTCATGACACTGCAGCGCCGGCTACTCAGGTGGCAGCCGTGACCGCCTCCCAGGCCACTCTGCCTCCGGTGCTGCGCGCCCGCGGGATCCGCCTGGGCTTTGGCGGCACACCCGTGCTCGCCGGCGTCGACCTCGACCTACACCCCCGAGAGTTCGTCGCCATAGTAGGCGCCTCGGGAGTCGGCAAGTCGACCCTGCTGCGCGCCCTGGCCGGGCTGCTCGCTCCCCAGGAGGGCACGGTCGAGATTCCCGAGGGCGGAGCTCGCGACACTCGGGCCTGGTCCATGGTCTTCCAGGCACCACGGCTCTTCCCATGGCGTCGTGTACGCGCCAATGTAGAATTGGGGCTGGAGGGGCTCGCCCTCTCACGGGCCGAGCGGCGACAACGGGCCCTGGAGCCCCTGGCGCTGGTGGGGCTTGAGGACTATGCCGAGCGCTGGCCGCATACCCTGTCTGGAGGCCAGCAGCAGCGAGTAGGTATCGCCAGGGCACTAGCCGTGCGCCCGAGGGTGCTGTTCATGGACGAGCCCTTCTCGGCTCTGGACGCAATCACCCGGCGCCGCCTCCAACAGGAGCTGGTCGACCTGCGCCGCCGTACCGAGGCCGCCATCGTCTTCGTCACCCACGACATCGAGGAGGCCGTGCTGCTCGCCGACCGGGTGATAGTGCTGGGCGGCCAAGCACCGGATCGGCCGGCAGGGGTGGTGGAGACCCTCAATATCCCGCTGCCGTTGGACGACCGCCGCGACCACCCGGACTTTGCCGACTGCCTGCAGGCCGTCGAGCGCCATATCGGGGCCGCCCACTGACGTTCCCCCCCCCACACTCCCGAGAACCAGGAGGCCCCATGGCCGCGCTTCGCGTCCTGCTGCATGCCCCCACCGCCGAGGCCCTCGCCCGGGCACGGCGCAACTTCCGCAACCTGAGCAAGGCCTGCCCCGATGCCGAGGTGCTGATAGTGGCCAATGCGGGGGCGGTGGCCGCAGCCTTGGCGAATCCAGACGAAACTGACCCCCATCTGCGACTGTGCCACAACTCCCTAGTCGCGCAGGGCCTCGATAACACAACCGGCCTCGCGGAGGTAGCGGCAGCAGTAGTCACCCTCGCGGAGCTTCAAGCTGCCGGATGGTGCTACATTCGCGCTTGACGTGGGTGGAATGCAGCATTAAGGAACCACTGATCAATTCGGTTTCGAGCGACTGAGGAACTCAGTGTGACTCAATCACCGCGTCGGCGATCAATTTCCGACCACCTCATGTGGTCTGTTTTCCCCTGGCAGCCAGGTTATCTGGCTGTCAGGCCAGATTCAGGGCGTAATGGCCCCGTCAATTTGGCCCTCGCTTCGTGTCGACAGCACCAGGTTGGCCAGCCCGAACAAGCTGAAGAGTTGCGCCTGGTTCTTGGCCAACCCCTTGTAGCGCACCTTCCGGTAGCCAAAGAGGTTCTTGATGATATGAAACGGGTGCTCGACCTTGGCGCGGATGCTGGCCTTGGCCTTCTCGATCGCCAGCAGCATCGTTTTCATTGGACTGTCGTCCATCTTCTTGATGGCGCCGCGTTTGGCGGCCACACAGCACTTGGAATCCGGGGCATCCTTCTCTTCGCCGAGGTGCTTCCACATGCCGGTGTAGCCCGCGTCGCCATATACCCGTTTGTCATCCTCCCGGACCAGAGCGCCGGCCATGGTGACATCGGCGACGTTGGCCGAGGTCGCGGCGACACTGTGAGTCAGTCCGGTGACGGCATCGACGCCGATATGGGCCTTCATCCCGAAGTACCACTGGTTGCCCTTCTTGGTCTGTTTCATCTCCGGGTCGCGCTGCTTGGCCTTGTTCTTGGTGGAAGGGGCGGCTGCCACGATGGTGGCGTCGACGATCGTGCCCTCGCGCATGAACAGCCCTTTCTCGGCCAAGTGAGCATTGATCTCCTCGAAAATTCGCTGGGTCAACGCATGCTTCTCCAGCAGATGACGGAAGCGCAGCAGCGTGGTCGCGTCCGGCACACTCTCGATGGCCAAATCGATACCCACGAAGTCGCGCATCGCCTGGCTATCATAGATGGCATCTTCAAGTGCCTCGTCGGCGAGCGCATACCACTGTTGCAGGAAGTAGATCCGCAGCATGCGCTCCAGGCCGATAGGCGGACGGCCGCGCTTGCCCGCTGAATTCGGGAAGTAAGACGGCGACAGCGCTTCAATGAGCCGTTGCCAAGGCACCAGCGCCTCCATCTGGGCCAGGAACCGCTCGCGGCGGGTTACCTTCTTCTTGTTCTGGTGCTCTGCCTGGGCGAAAGAGATCTGCTTCATCAGATGGCTCGGTCAGGTGGTGACAGGGTAGCCAGATTTTACCCCGCCGACGGCTGTCAGGCAGCTGTGGCGGGATTTATGCAGTGTTTCCTTAACGGATATTAGGACAAAAGTTGGCGAGTCGATTGATGAGTAGATGTTAAGAAATGAGAATTTCTATCGGTGGAATGTAGGTGGCCAAGTAAGCTAAGCGATTTCCGCTCCAGAGAATCGCCGACTTCAAAGTCCGCTTATGGCCGGAAAAAGACCTTCATTTCATGCTCATGGATGGCTTCTGGTCCAATGTGAAAATGTGACAATGTTAGCATGCTCGTCCATTCTTGGTATGGAGGATAAATAAGCGGTGAATCGCATTTCCCATGTTAATCAAGTTGGAGTTCTAGCGTCTGCAAGACGCTGAAAGATTTGGGCCGAAACGCGGTTCCGATGAAGTACTCTGACAAGCTTCGAGCGGCGGATTAGGATCTTCTTATACGACCTTTAAAAACATGTCGTGATGGTTTCAAGCGACTTAGGTTCCGAGGTTGGCTACTGTCACGGCCCGGTCAGGGACGAGCGCAGCCTTGGCTCGATGATAACCGTAAGTCCCCGAGCGACAAGGCCCGTCCCGGCAGCGCCGGGGCGGGCCTCCCTCTGGGGCGTCGGCCCCCACTTCAATTGGCCTCGGCTCAGTACTCGCCGAGCTCCGATTCAAGCTTGAACATCGCGGCCGAGAGCTCGCCCAGAGTCATTACGGGCTTCTCGGGAGCCTCCGCGGATGGCCAAGCTTTCAAAGCGTCTTCGTAGGCCGCCAGAAGCTCGTTGTAACTCTCATCGTCATACAGATCAGATTGCATTTCGAAAAGAGACTTTGCGGTCAACACGAAGCCGCGGCTGTCTTGGTATTCGAGCACATTGACGAACTGACCATCATCCACGGCTTCCTCGTACTCGTGCATCGCCTGCCGCAGCAGGGACAGCTGAACGCGGCTCTGGAAGGCCACATCCTCGCGTAGCTCACCGTCAACGTCCTGCATGGCGGCGTCGATGGTGCTGATGGCCGCTGAGTAGGCATCGGCATGGCCACCCCAATCGCCGCCTTCACGAACCTGTTCGACCAGGGCCTCCAGCGTACCCTCGAAATTCGCGACGCCGCGGTTTTCGAAGGCGGGCTCCAAAGGCTCGTAGTGCTCGTGGAGGGGGTGACCGAAATGCGGCTGGGCGGCGGTCTGCTCACCGGCCTGGTAGAGCTCGCGCGCGACGGCCAGGTGACCCTTCATCATGGCCAGGTTGGTGTAGTAGACGCCGGGGTTGCTGGCGTCGATGGCGTGGCCGCCTTCACCGCCTTCACCGCCTTCACCGCCTTCACCGCCTTCACCGCCTTCACCGCCTTCGCCGCCTTCGCCGCCAGCGGAAGCGTTCAGATAGGTGAAGACCGCATAGGGGTCGGCCGCGGCGCTGCCTTCACCACCTTCACCACCTTCACCGCCTTCACCACCTTCACCACCTTCACCACCTTCACCACCTTCACCACCTTCACCACCTTCACCACCTTCACCACCTTCACCGCCTTCACCGCCTTCACCGCCTTCACCGCCTTCCACAGGGGCATGGCTGGGCTCACCTCCCTCGGCGCGTTCACCGCCTTGATCGGCGTGAGCCAAGAGTAGGTTGTCGGGGCCTTGGGTGAACTCGGCTGAGACATCGGTTTCGGCCCAGCTAGCTGCGCTGGTGCTTAGAAGAACGCTGGTACCTACGCCGACCCACAGCTTGGTACGGATGTTGCTGGACATTTGGGCTTCCTTATCGATTGCGATTGCCAGGGAATACAGGCCATGCAGGGCATGGTCACGACGGCAATAGGTTGCCAAGTGAGAAAGGGTAATGCAAATGATTAAGATTTGTTTATAATCGACACGAAACCCTAACGACTGGAGCTCACACGTGATCCTCTGCATCGATCAGGCCATCCCCCCCGAGCTGCTTTCCCGCGTCAGGGCCACCCTTACGGAAACCGACTTCCGCGACGGTCGGGAGACCGCCGGCTGGCATGCTCGCACGGTTAAAAAAAACGAGCAGGCCGATGGGCGACGGCCCGAGATCGCTGAGCTCCGCCAGGAAGTCGCCAAGGCGCTCCAGGCCAACCCTCTCTTCCAGATGGCGGCTCGCCCGCGGCGTATGAAACCGTTGATGTTTAGCCGCTACCAGGAGGGCATGACCTACGGCAACCATGTCGACGATGCGATCATGACGACCCCCCAGGGCGCCATGCGCACCGACCTGTCGTTCACACTATTCATCAACGACCCGGACAGCTACGAAGGCGGCGAGTTGCTCGTCGATTCGACCGCTGGTGAGCAGACCTACAAGCTACCGGCAGGGGCACTGATCCTGTATCCCTCCTCGACGCTGCATCGGGTCGAGCCAGTCACTCGGGGCGACCGTCTAGCCGTGGTGGGCTGGGCCCAAAGCCAGGTCCGAGACCCTCAACAGCGTGAAATCCTCTTCGATCTGGATACCACCCGCCGACAGGAATTCGATGCCAACGGTAAGACTCGCACCTTCGACATACTGTCGAAGAGCTTGGCGAACCTAATAAGAATGTGGGCGGAGGTCTGACGGTCACTGGTAAAGATTTGATGGCCGCCGCTCTAGGAGGACCTGAAGTGACTTTTTTATGTAAAGATATTCCGTAAATTTTCTAATGTTCAACACAGTTGTGCCTGCGCAGCATTGGCACATTGCCTCTGGCCAAGAGGCGCTTCCCTGAACTGTGCATGTCATAGCCTGACCCTGGTGTTGCCTTGTCCCCGGCACCAGGGGCTTTCTTTCTTCCGCTCCTACTGGCCATGACGCCATGTAAAAGAACGTCTGCCCATGACAGCTTGTTATTGACCGATTGTTCAACCATGCTGCTTCGAGACCCGATAATAGAGCCATAACAATGCTTGGTCCTCAGCCCCCCTCCTCACTGCCCTCCAGGGCGGCAGTGGTGCCCTTGGTTGCCGAAAACTGCCTGGCTGCACTCTATCGCTACCAGCTGAGCCACCGCTCGCGTCAGGTTGAGCTGTTCCACAAGGTGGCAGACTGCGGTGTCTGGGAGGTCAGCCTGCGCAACGGGCGGGTATGGTGCTCCCAGGGCCTCAAGCTGGCGTTGGGCTACCCCGAGACCTATCCGCGGGTGCCACTGAGGCGCTTAGCGGCTCGCCTGCATCCCGAAGATCGCGCGGCGATTTGGACACACTTGCGCGCGGCGCGTCGTGCCCCCGAGAAGGTACAGTTTCGCCTCGATGCCCGTGTGCGTCTCACCAAGGATGCATGGTCCTGGCACGAGATCATCGCTGAGATGCAGCATAACGAGCAGGGTGAGCCGGTGGCCCTGGCCGGGGTGCTGGTCGACATCAGTCGGCGCAAGCATGAGGAGGAGCTGGCACAGGCCGCCTCCGAGCGGGATGCGTTGACCGGCGCGCTCAATCGACGCGGCCTGGATCGGCAGATGGCCGCGTGCCCCACCGTCTCGACTCGGCACCTGATCCTGTTCGACATCGATCACTTCAAGCAGATCAACGACACCCACGGTCATCTGGTCGGGGATGCCTTGCTCTTACAGCTGGTAGATCGCCTGCAACATGAGCTGCGCCCCGAAGATTGCCTGGTGCGCCTGGGCGGCGAGGAGTTCGCCGTTCTCGCGACCGGCATGCAGGATGACCAGGCCGTGGCATTGGCTGAGCGCCTGCGCCACCGCGTAGCAGACGCCCCGTTCTGTGTGGAGGTCCCGGGGCTAGGCGCACCGGTGTCGGTGGCTATGTCGATCAGTCTTGGGGTGGCCCGCCAGGCTTGTGATGACGCTGAGCCCCTCGGCCAGCTGATGGCAGAGGCGGACCAGGCGCTCTACGCCGCGAAGTATGCAGGACGCAATACGGTTGTCGCCTGCGATACTTCTGACTGCCGTTAAACGCAGCAGATGGCTGAGGCGATGGGACGGCTTCGCGGAAGGGGACTTCCTAACGCTATCCAATGCATGATGTGAAAGTGCGAATGCCCAGCCGCCGCCGATGGTGGCGCCCCTTCGGAACACGCCGCGGCCTCCTAGGCTCACGGGTGGCGTTCTTCCCGGATAGAACGTTATAGACATTGATCGAATAAAAAAATTTCCATAAAGAACTTTTTAGAATAATTTGCCGGCGTCAGAATGGAGGCTCTGTTGTCCTTCGGATGCCTGTCATGCCCTTGGAAGCGTGGATTTCTCTCGTCGTCGTCCTCGCGGTGTTCCCGCTGATGGCCCTCAGCCGGTTGGGGCCGGATGTCATCTTGCTGGGTGCCGTGGTGGTGCTGCTGACACTGGGTATCATCGAGCCTGCCCAGGCCCTGGGGGGCTTCGCGAGCCCCGGGCTCTTCACCGTGGCCTTCTTGTATGTGCTGGTCACGGCCATCCGCCAGACCGGCGGCATCGACCTGATCATCCGTCATGTGCTGGGGCGTCCCGCCACCGAGCGTGGCGCCCTGGTCCGCCTGGTGCTGTCGGTGGTGGCGCTGAGCGGCTTTCTCAACAATACCCCGGTGGTGGCCACCTACATCCCGGCAGTGCTGGGCTGGAGCCGACGCCTGGGCCTTGCCCCCCAGCGGCTGCTGATGCCACTCAGCTTCGCCTCCATCCTCGGCGGCACCATCACGCTGATGGGGACCAGCACCAACCTGGTGGTGCATGGCCTGCTGGTGGAGCGTGCCCCCGAGCTGGCCCTGGGCCTCCTCGATATCGCCTGGATCGGGGTGCCGGTAGCCCTGGTGGGGCTTGCCTATCTCGTGGTGCTGGGACCGCGGCTGCTGCCGGTGCGCCGCGGCCCCGCCGAGGCATTCGACAATCCCCGGGAGTTCACCATCGAGATGGAGGTGGACCCTGCCGGTCCGCTGGTGGATCGCACCGTCGAGGAGGCCGGCCTTCGCCACCTCCAGGCGCTATTCCTGGTCGAGATCGAGCGTGCCGGCAACGTGGTCAGCGTGGTGGGGCCTGGGGAGCGTCTAAAGGGCGGCGACCGGCTGGTGTTCGCTGGCACCCGCGAGGGGGCGGTGGAGCTGCAGCAGGTTCGCGGACTGGTTCCCTCTCGCCATGGGGAATCAAGCCTGGAAAAGGCGTACAGCGAACGTCGCCTGGTCGAGGCGGTAGTGTCAGGAGAGTGCCAGTTCGTGGGGCAACGTCTCCGCGATGGCCATTTCCGTACCCTCTATGGCGCTGCTGTGCTGGCGGTGTGCCGGGGCGGCGAGCGGGTGGCGGGCAACCTCGGGCAGGTTCGGCTGCAGCCGGCCGACGTGTTGCTGCTGGAGGCCCGCCCGCCCTTCATCGAGCGCCACCGCCAGTCTCGGGACTTCCTGCTGATCAGCCAACTCAATGGGGATGCGCGTCCGGTTCATGAAAAGGCCTGGCTGGCCTGGAGCATCCTGGCCGGCGTGGTGGCCCTGGCAAGCCTTGGGATGTTGAGCGTGATGAATGCGGCCATGCTGGGTGCCGCGCTGGTCCTGCTGACCGGCTGTTGCTCGGTGGAGGCGGCCAAGCGCGGTCTGGACACCCAGGTGCTGCTGACGATCGGCGCCTCCTTCGGCCTGGGCGCGGCGCTGGAGAGTTCGGGAGCCGCCGGGGTCCTTGCCGAGCATGCCCTGGGCCTGGCCGCCGGGGACCCGCTGCTGCTGCTGATCGGGGTCTACCTGCTGGTGGCGCTGTTGACCGAGCTGGTCACCAATAATGCCGCGGCGGTGATCACCTTTCCGTTGGTGATGGCCGGCGCCGAGAGCCTCGGCGTCAATCCGATGCCTTTCGTGGTGGCGGTGATGTTCGCCGCCTCGGCAAGCTTCCTGACGCCGATCGGCTACCAGACCAACCTGATGGTGCACGGGCCTGGTGGCTACCGGCTCGTGGACTTCCTGCGCCTGGGGGGCGGTCTCAACCTGCTCACGGCGGTGGTGGCGCTCACGCTGATCCCGCTCATCTGGCCTTTCTGAGTGGCGCGACGGGGTCAGGGTTTGCTGGCCCCGGCGAGTTGCTCTCCACTCCCACAAGTCTTTCCGAGGAGCCGGGTAGGGCGAGTGAGGGACAGGGTATGAGTCCTGTGGGGGGGGGTATCTCTGGTAGCATCAGGGGTTGCGCCATTTCAGGCCGGTGCCGACCCCTGGCGCGGCCACCTTGTCCCGACTCCCGGAGGCGATACGCCATGAGCCATGCCACCTTCCTTCAGCAAGGGACCATCCACTGCTTCCCCGCCGGACTTCGCGACGCGCGTGGCCATCTGGTCAATGCCGAGGTGTCCGCGGTGCTCTTCGACGGCGAGCGGCTGATACTGGCCAGCGACAAGCCCATCCCCGGCGAGGCGCGCTCGGCGGTGTTTGCCGTGCCGATGACGCCCCAGGGGCCCGACGACAGTCGGCTCGAGTACTTCACCACCCCGCTGATCAAGCAGGCGGTCAAGTACGAGGACCTGGCCCTCACCGCCGATGGCCGCCACGTGCTGGCCACCACGGGGTTCGATCGTATCGACGCGGAGAGCCACGCCCTCAACGACTACAACCACCTGCTGATCTGGCCGCTGGGCGAGCCGGAGCGGGTGCAGGTGGTGGACCCGGACCCGCGGGATGGCGTGGAGGGCTCGCTGGAGCTGCGAAGCAAGCTCGATCATGCTATCGGCTTTCCCTACTACAAGATCGAGGGGCTCGCCGCCATCCCCGGGGAGCGGGGCGACGGCCTGCTGCTGTTCGGGGTGCGTGAGCAGGGGCGTGCCCACGATGACTTCGCCTATGTGAGCCGGGTCGTGGGGGCCCACTACGAGATCAGCGAGGGCGGCAACCTGGTGTTCATCGACCAGCTCCGCGAACTCTATGCCTTCGAGCCTGGTGATGACCCCGCGGTGCGCTATGACTGTGGCCTCTCAAGCCTGGAGTACGACCCCTACCACGCACGCCTCTACCTGCTGAATAGCTACGAGGTCGAGGCGAATGGCGAGGAGCATATTGGTGGCTACCTGTGGGAGGTCGGCCTGGAGGACTTCCGTGCCGGGCGTCGCCCGACGCTTGTGACCACGCCGGTGGGTCTACCGCTGGAGTTCGAGCACAAGGCGGAAGGGCTCGCGGTGCTGGATCACGACCGACTCTTCGTGGCCTACGACAACGACCGCAACTATGCCCTCGGCAGCATCGACGAACGCGACGAGCGGCACGCCTGCGAGGCACCCTATAGCCTGCTTAATGTTTCCTGACTGCGGTGGTAAGGCGTTTTTCTGGGTTTGACGAAAAGTGCCTTGAACCCCCCAATCAGCGATCCGATCCAGTATCGACGTCACTGTCGACCGTTCCGATAGGTGTTGGGGCACCTTCGCTGTTTTCCGGCAACCAGGCGGGGCCATGCTCACTCAGTTCCGACCGCACGAGGCGTTTGAGCAGACGGCCCCGGTAGCACAGCATGTGCCACTCGGCGCCCAGTCGGCTGCGTATCCGGTCCCATCCGCCATCGTCGGCGTGGGTTAAGGGGCCACCTTGAGCAATGACCTGCCGATACACGGCAAGACACCGCTCGGCACAACGGGCTTCATCATAGGTCGCGGCCGTCACCAGTGCAGACTCGCAAAGAGGAAGACGGCGCCGGGGTTCCTGCAGGCTCACCAGGGCATCGACCATCTCCTCGACATCGTCACTGTTAAGCAGACGACCGTTGTCGCCATCAATCACCACCTCGCGGATGCCGGGGGCCGACACCGCCACGACCGGCAGGCCGGCGGCCATGGCTTCGGCCACCACCATCCCCTGGGTCTCGCTGTGGGAAGCAAAGGCAAAGACATCCATGGTGTGGTAGGCGTCGATCAGTCCCTGGCCCTGCAGTCGACCGGTGAAGTGCAGGCGGTCGGAAACGCCCCGTGAGTGAGCAATGTCGACCATGCTGGATTGAGCCGCACCTTCACCCACCACGAGGAAATGAGCCGTCGGGCAAGCCTGGAGGGCTTGGCTAACCGCCTCTGCAAGAAAAGCCAGATTCTTCTCGTGAGCCAGGCGACCTACGTGCCCAATCACGTAGGCCTGTTGAGGGATCCCGAGACGCTCACGCCAGTAGCACCGATTCCCCTGGGCAAACCGTGACGTTGCGACGCCACTGGGCACCACGCTGATGGCTGGGTTGCCCTCGCGTTCGAGAAGCAGCTGAAGAATGCTCTCGCTGGGGACGATCACGGCATCGCACAGCCAGGTGTACTGCGTCGCCAGGGAGGTAGCGAAGCGCTGCATCCGTGGCGAGTCCCCTGGCACATAGTGGGTGTAATGTTCGTAGAGGGTGTGGTGCGTGAATACCAACGGCAGTCCATAGGTCTCGGCTGCGCGACAGGCTGTATCGCCCAGCAGGAAGGGGTGATGGGAATGCACGATATCGGGCTCGAAGGCCTCGATGGCGTCATACAGCTGCCCGGGAATCGGCACCGGCAAGGAAAAGTCGCTGCCATTGAAGTTCTGAACGGCGGCGACTCGGATCACGCCCTCTTCCTCTTCCGGTTGTCCCTCCAGTTTTGGCGCTACCAGCAACACCCTGTGCCCTTGCCCCTGCAACTGTCGCTTTAGGCGCTGCACTGACTCGCTGACGCCACCGACAATCGGCAGGAAAGTGTTGGTGAACATCAGGATATTCACATGGGTGCTCCAGGGTGGGTCTGCGGCGCTATTCTGACGGCCTCACTCAGGATCCTCCAGTCCTGCCTTGATACCAACTTATCGGGATCCGGAACTTCACTGTAGTGACCTGGTCAGGGAGGGGCTTGGCACAAGGCCCTAAGCCGCAGGGCGGCATACCGTTCTATAGCAAGGAGTAGCCTAGATATGAAATATTTAAAATCAGCATGTTATGCAACGATCTTGGTTGTCGCCGGAGGGCTGGCCAGCGCCGCCATGGGCGCAGACGCGGCGACCTATGGCTGGGTGGAGACCGCCACCGTCGAACCCTGGGGGGCCGAGGTCAAGGTAAAACTGGACACCGGTGCGCTCACTTCCTCGATGCAAGCCGAAGAGATCGAGACATTCGAACGTGACGGCGAGGAGTGGGTGCGCTTCACCGTCGAAGTCGAGGATGAGGACACGGATGAGGTAGTATCACGCACCTTCGAACGTGAGGTATTTCGTAACCTGTTGGTCAGTGGCGCCGGTGGGGAGGATCGTCGCCCCGTGGTACTGATGACGATCTGCATGGGCCAGACCCTCCATGAGGAGCAGTTCAGCCTGGAGGATCGCGATGACATGAACTATCCCGTGCTGCTCGGGCGTCGCACTATCCAGAGCCTGGGGGAGGTCGATGTCACGCGCACCTTCGTGCATGACCCCGACTGTGATGAGAATAGCCAACTGATTCGCCACGCCGACCATGATTACGACGAAGACATCGGCATCTGACGGGACGCTGTCATGCCACTCGCGACCATTGAGGAGACGCTGTGCTGTTACCAATTCTGGCCATCATCCTGGGGATCGTGCTGCTCCTGTGGAGTGCCGACCGCTTCGTCGAGGGTGCCGCGGCTGTGGCCGGACATCTCGGACTGCCATCTCTGGTAATTGGCATGGTGATCGTCGGGTTCGGCACCTCGGCACCGGAGATCGTGGTATCCATTATGGCGGCCCTGGATGGCAACCCCGACCTGGCCCTCGGCAATGCGCTAGGATCCAACATCTACAACATTGGCCTGATCATCGGAGTGACGGCACTGATCGTGCCGATCGCCGTCCACTCGACGATCATTCGCCGTGAACTGCCGCTGCTGTTGCTGTTTGGGGCCGTGGCCGGGGCACTCTTCTGGAACGGACAGCTCAGCCGACTGGAATCCTTGCTACTGCTGCTCGGGTTCTTCGGTCTCATGGGCTGGACGATCTGGACGGCACTGCGTGACAAGGATGACCCGCTGGCCGCGGAGACCGAGCAGGAGCTCGCCTCACATGCCATGACGCTCGGCCGGGCCATCGTCTGGCTGGTGGTCGGTCTGACACTGCTACTGGTGAGCTCGCGGATGCTGGTGTGGGGGGCCGTCTCCGTGGCGAGTGCCTTGGGCGTGAGCGACCTGATCATCGGCCTGACCATCGTGGCCCTCGGTACCTCCCTGCCCGAGCTGGCGTCATCGATCGCCGCGGTACGCAAGGGAGAACACGATATCGCCATGGGCAACGTCGTGGGTTCCTGTATGTTCAACCTGCTGGCGGTGGTAGGCATTGCCGGTGTCATCGCGCCGATGGATGCCCTTTCAGTAGATATCATGCTGCGTGACTGGCCGGTGATGATGGCCATGGTCGTGAGCCTGTTCGTCATGGGCTATGGGTTCCGCGGCGAGGGGCGCATCAATCGCATCGAGGCCAGCGCCCTGCTGCTGGGCCTGGTGGTCTACAACGGCTGGCTGGTCAATGCCGTGCTGACGGCCTGAGCGAACCCGTCGCAGGCCAGGGTTGGTTTCGGGTAAGGAACTTTGCCACGTGGTCGCTGTATCAAGGGCGCTGTCATGTTTCATGCACTCGAAAGACAGGAGCCCATCGTGATACCCAAGCGCCATTCGCTCTCCTGGCTGATGAGCCTGGCCCTGCTGTTGCTTGTGGCAACGCCAGCCCTTGCCGAGTCACGACTGCCGGATTTCACGGAGCTGGTCGACAAGGCCGCGCCGGCCGTGGTCAACATTTCCACCTCCCGCGATGTCGAAAGGTCCATGACGTCCTCTCGGCAATTTGGTGGGCAGGAGGTGCCGGAGATCTTCCGCCACTTCTTCGGCGACCGCATCCCGATGCCACCTGATGGCGCACCCAACCGAGGTGATACGCCACGCCGGTCATTGGGGTCCGGCTTCATCTTCGATGAAGACGGCTACATCATGACCAACGCCCACGTGGTCAAGGAGGCCGACGAGATCCTGGTGCGCCTCAACGACCGCCGTGAGCTCGAGGCGGAGCTGGTCGGTGCCGATGAAAAGACCGACGTGGCGGTCCTCAAGGTCGAGGCGGACAATCTTCCTACCCTCGAGCTCGGTGAATCCACCGACCTCAAGGTCGGCCAGTGGGTCGCCGCCATCGGCTCCCCCTTCGGCTTCGATCACTCTGTGACGTCCGGGATCATCAGCGCCATCAACCGCACGCTGCCCCAGGACGTCTACGTCCCCTTCATCCAGACCGACGTGGCGATCAACCCGGGCAACTCGGGCGGGCCGCTCTTCAACCTGGATGGCGAGGTCGTGGGCATCAACTCCCAGATCCTGACTCGTAGCGGCGGCTACATGGGCCTTTCCTTCGCCATCCCCATCGACGTGGCACTGGATGTCGCCAACCAGCTTCGCGAAGAGGGTTACGTGAGCCGCGGCTGGCTCGGCGTCAGCATCCAGCCGGTGTCCAAGGACCTCGCGGAATCCTTCGGCATGGAGCAGGCCGAGGGTGCCCTGGTCGCCGAACTCGACCCCAGCGGCCCCGCGGCGGACAGTGGCCTTCAGGCAGGAGACGTCATCCTCGAAGTGAACGGCCAGGAAGTGGACCGCTCCACGACCTTGCCGCGCCTGATCGGTGAGACTGCGCCTGGCGAAGACGTTGAGCTCTCTGTGTTGCGCGATGGCCAGCTCGAGACCATCACGGTGGAAGTTGGCGAGTGGCCGAATGCCGGCCCCGAGCAATCCGATGGCGACTCGGTTCGACTCGGCATCGCGGTCCAGCCATTAACCGAGATGGAGAAGCGCCGGCTCGGTATCGAGCATGGGGTGCGCATCGCCAAGGTCGACCCGGCTGGCCACGCCGCTGCTGCCGGCATCCGCCCCGGTGATGTGCTGGTCAGGCTAGGCCAGCAGCCGGTAGAGGGTCCGCAACAGCTGAAGGAGATGCTGACCAGCCTCCCGGACGATCAGGCGGTGCCTGTCCTGCTCAACCGTGACGGTCGCGCCTATTTCGTGGCCCTGCGATTAGGCAATGGTGACTGACCACGACTGAGCAAGGCTTGTACATCAGCAGAGCAACGCCCCGGCGGCCCTACCCGCCGGGGCGTTTCGTCGTGCGCCAGGCATGTCGCGTAGCGGCTGACTGGCCCTGTTCCCGAGGGGGGTGCCTCGGGATGACTTGGGGTGAAAGTCGGCGCTTCGTCGTTAGGTGTGGAATTCGCCTCTGAACTAGGCCAAAGGAATAGTTCAGCGCTCCCTTAGGTGACGCGGTGGGATACGTTCACCAGGGCGCGATTGTGGATAAGTCTTCCCCTTTTCATTCACCACCGAGCCAGGCAAGCTTGAGTCCTTTCGTTCTCGAAGGAGTGTCGCACAGCGGGAGAGGACCATGCCTGAGGTGCTGATCTGGGCGTTGGTGGCGATGGTGGCCACGGCGATCGTGTGGCGCGGCAGCGGCTTGCTGGAGCGAGCCAGCGAGCGCCTGGCGGCCTATTACCGGCTGCCCGACATCGTCCAGGGGGCGATCGTGGTAGCGGTGGGATCAAGCTTTCCCGAACTCTCGACCACGGTGATCTCGACCCTGCTCCACGGCGAGTTCGAGCTCGGCGTGGCCGCCATTGTCGGGTCGGCGCTGTTCAACATACTAGTGATTCCCGCTCTGGCGGGGTTGGCAAGCCGCGAGCCGCTTCAGGCCAACCGAGACCTTGTCTACAAGGAAGCGCAGTTCTACATGATCGCGGTGGCGGTACTTACCTTGACCTTCTCCTTCGCCGTCATCTATCAGCCGCTTCCCGGCACCGAAGGTGCCATTCGCGGCGAGTTGACGCGCCCCCTGGCGCTGATGCCGGTGGCTCTCTACGGGCTCTACCTTTTCGTCCAGTATCAGGACACCCTCGACTACGAGGCGGATGAGGACATCCGCGACATACGCCCAGGCCGGGAGTGGGGCCTGCTGGCACTCTCGCTGGTGGTGATCGTGATCGGCGTGGAGGGGCTGGTACGGGCCGCCATCAACTTCGGTGACATCTTCGGCACCCCGAGCTTCCTGTGGGGCATCACCGTGGTCGCGGCCGGGACCTCGATTCCGGATGCCTTCGTGTCGATCCGCGCTGCCCGCCATGGCCGTGGGGTCACCAGTATTGCCAACGTGCTCGGCAGCAACACTTTCGATCTGCTGGTGTGCATTCCCGCCGGGGTCCTGATCGCCGGCACCGCCGTCATCAACTTCTCCATCGCCGCACCCATGATGGCGGTGCTCACCGCAGCCACCGTGGTGCTGTTTCTGATGATGCGCACGCAGATGATCCTCTCCCGGGGAGAGTGTGTCGCCCTGCTGGTGATCTACGTGGCTTTTCTTGTCTGGATCGGCACAGAGACTTTCGGGGTGCTCGACTGGGTGCCCAGTCTCCCCCCGGCGCCCGAGGGGGGCTAAATGCTCACAGATAACCTGTGGCAGCATGTGATAATGGCCAAGTACGTGCCTAGCCCGAAAATTGCACCAGACATGCAAAAAGCGGCTGAAAATCGGTTATAATTCAAGCTACTACACAAGAATCAACCGCATCAGCCGCCATGACAAAATGTACCACGCCGACCGCCTCCTTTCCACGCTGTAAAGGCCGCCAGGTCACCGCCGGTTTCGACGGGGGCGAGATCACCTCCGATGGCGGCGCCCTGCTGCTTCGCCAGCTCGATCGCGAGATGGGGCTGACCCGTACCATCGCGCGCCGCCTTGATGATGCTCGGGCCGCTCGCCGTTGCCAGCACCGCGCCGAGACCATGCTCCGGCAGCGCGTCTTTGGCCTGGCGCT
>NZ_JAWSUJ010000028.1:0-44137 GCF_033549285.1 Halomonas sp. | reverse complement strand
ACGCCGGACCAGCTGGCCGTCGCCCTGGAGCGCCCGGTCGATGCCTTCGTCCGCGAGGCGGCGCGCTCCCCCTGGCAGGCGCAGGAGGGCTCGCGCTTCAGCGCCGAGCTGCTGCTCGAGCCCGACAGCCGCCCCTGGCGCCCCTCGCTGGGCACGCCGCTGGCAAGCGAGAGCCGCCAGCGCTTCCTGGCCGACGGCACCCTGGAAGGGCTGACCCCGCTGAGCTCGCGCAGCCTGCTGAGGCTCTCCAGCAGCGGGGCGCCGCCGTCCCACCCGGACCCTGTCGGGTCTCGCTGGCACCGCCTGCTGCCCGACGGCGCCAACCCCCGTACCCGGGCCCTGGCGGAGCGGTTGTGGCGGGAGGGCGACGGCGACCCGGACGCCTATCTGGCGGCGATGATGGCGCGCTTCGGCGAGGCCCCCTATCGCTATACGCTCTCGCCGCCCCGGCTGGTCGGCGAGCACCGCGTCGATGACTTCCTGTTCGACAGCCAGGCCGGCTACTGCACCCACTACGCCTCGGCGGCCGCCGTGATGGCGCGCATGGCAGGCATCCCTGCGCGGGTGGTGGCGGGCTTCCTGGGCGGCGAGCGGCACCCGGATGGCCACTTCACGGTCAGAGACTACGATGCCCACGCCTGGGTGGAGGTGTGGCGCGACGGTGCCTGGCGGCGCCTGGACCCCACCGCGGTTATCGCCCCGGAGCGCATCGAGCAGGGCGCCCAGGCGGTCGATGACGGCGCCGAGGCCTTCCTGGCGGATGCCCGCTTCTCGCCGCTGCGCATGCGCCAGGTGGGCTGGGTGAACAGCCTGCGCCTGGAGTGGGAGCGCCTGGAGTACCGCTGGCAGCGTGGGGTGGTCGGCTACCAGCGCGAGTCGCGCCGCTCGCTGATGGCACGGCTGGCGGGCTGGTGGCATGACGCCTGGGCCCGGCTGGATGCGCTGCTGCCCGGCCGCGGTACCGTGACCACCGCGCTGGGCCTGGTGGTGGTGCTGGTCGTGGCGGCGGGTCTTGTCCTGCTGGCGCGTCGGGGCTGGCACCATCACCGGCGCCAGCGTGACGAGCGATGGCTGGTGGGCAGCCTGCAGGCCTGGCTGGCCCGGCACGGCCTGGGGGCCCTCTCCGGGGAATCTCCCGCCGCCCACCTGCGGCGCATTGCGCCCCGGGCCGGGCCGGCGGGGCGGGCGCTCGAGGAGTGTGCCCAGGACCTCGAGCGGCTGGCCTATGCGCCCCTCGAGGAGGCCGAGCGGCACCAGCGTCGGCGGCGTCTGGCTCAGCGGGTGGCGGAGGTGCGCCGCCGGCTGCCGAGGCGGCGCCGTGGCCCTGGCGGGGCTGGCGCGTGAAGGGCCGGCGTGTCATCGTAGTGGGTCAGAGAGCGAGCCCGAGCCATGTCCATCCATGACCACGAATGCCGCACCCAGAGCGGCGAGCCCTTCAACCTCCGTGCCCTGCGCGGCCAGGTGCTGCTGATCGTCAACGTGGCCAGCCAGTGCGGCTTCACCTCCCAACTGCGTGACCTCGAGCACCTCTACTGCCGCTATCGAGACCGGGGCTTCACCGTGCTGGGTTTTCCCTGCAACCAGTTCGCCCGCCAGTCGCCGGAATCGGCGCTGGACTTCTGTCACTTCGCCGAGCACGAGTACGGGGTCTCCTTCCCGCTGCTGGAGAAGGTCCGGGTCAACGGCCGCGGCGCCCATCCGCTGTTCGTCGAGCTCAAGCGCCAGGCACCGGGTGTGCTGGGGACCGGCATGATCAAGTGGAACTTCACCAAGTTCCTGGTTGGCCGGGATGGCCGGGTCATCCGCCGCTTCTCCCCCCGGGACGGCGAGGTGGCGTTGCGCGAGGCGCTGGAGAAGGCCCTGGACGAGCCCTGAGGGTCAGGGCATCTCGCCGCGTTCGACCAGCACCCGCCCCATCAGCTCGTTCCAGCGGTGCCGGGTCATCATGGTGGTCAGCCCCGAGAACAGCGCCCAGCTCTTGCGCCGCCAGCCGTTGAGCCGCAGGTTGTGGGCCACCAGCTGCTTCATCAGCTTGTAGTCGTCGAACGAGCGCCACTCGCCGGCCACCGACATCTGGTGGCGCGCCATGACCGGGGCAAGCTCCAGGCGGAAGACCCACTCCAGCTCGCGTACGGTCAGGTCGTGGCGCTGGATGACCGCGACCATGCGCGCATAGTCGGTCTCGCGGGGCTCGCGCTCCAGCCACAACGGGGCCAGCGCCAGCCACAGCTCGCCGCGCTCGTCGACCAGCGTCTGTGCATCCATCGCTACCCTCCTGCCACACGCGTTGCTCGGGACAAGCATCCTGCACCAGCTGCGCGGTCGCCTCAAGGGCGGACAGCCGCCGCCGGGGCCGCTAGAATGTCGCCCACTGTCCCTTCGATCCAGCCATCCGGCGCCTTCATTCCCCCATGCGGACGGGAGCGGTTGTCCCGTCCGCCGGACAACAACGAGGTCTGACGTGATCATCAAGCCCAAGGTTCGCGGTTTCATCTGCACCACCACCCACCCCGTCGGCTGCGAGAGGAACGTGCTCGAGCAGATCGAGGCGACCCGTGCCCGCGGTCTCGACAAGTCGAACGGGCCGAAGAAGGTGCTGGTGATCGGCGCCTCCAGCGGCTACGGCCTGGCGGCGCGCATTACCGCCGCCTTCGGCTACGGCGCCGACACCCTGGGCGTGTTCTTCGAGAAACCGGGTACCGAGAAGAAGCCGGGCACCGCGGGCTGGTACAACAGCGCCGCCTTCGACCGGTTCGCCAAGGCCGAGGGGCTCTACAGCAAGTCGATCAACGGCGATGCCTTTTCCCATGAGGCCCGCGAGAAGGCCATCGAGCTGATCCAGCAGGACCTCGGCCAGGTCGATCTGGTGGTCTACTCGCTGGCCTCGCCGGTGCGCAAGCTGCCGGACTCCGGCGAGCTCAAGCGCTCCAGCCTCAAGCCGATCGGCGAGACTTATCGCGCCACCGCCATCGACACCAACAAGGACGCCATCATCGAGGCCGAGGTGGAGCCCGCCACCGAGCAGGAGATCGAGGACACCAGGGCGGTGATGGGTGGCGAGGACTGGGAGCTGTGGATCGAGGCCCTGGACCGCGCCGGCGTGCTGGCGCCGGGCGCCCGCAGCGTGGCCTTCAGCTACATCGGCACCGAGATCACCTGGCCGATCTACTGGCACGGCGCCCTGGGCAAGGCCAAGGAGGACCTGGACCGCGCCGCCGGCGAGATCGACAAGCGCCTCTCGGCCTCCGGTGGCGGCGCCAACGTGGCGGTGCTCAAGTCGGTGGTGACCCAGGCCAGCGCGGCCATCCCCGTGATGCCGCTCTATATCGCCATGGTCTACAGGGTGATGAAGGAGAAGGGCCTGCACGAGGGCACCATCGACCAGCTCAACCGCCTGTTCGGCGAGCAGCTCTACGGTGGCAGCGCCGAGACCGACGAGGCCGGCCGCCTGCGCCTGGACGACTGGGAGCTGCGCGATGACGTCCAGCAGGCCTGCAAGGAGCTCTGGCCGAAGGTGACCACCGAGAACCTCTTCGAGATCACCGACTACGCCGGGTACAAGCACGACTTCCTGAAGCTGTTCGGCTTCGAGCGCGACGACGTGGACTACGACGCCGATGTGAACCCGGTGGCGGACTTCGATGTCGTGAACCTGTAGGAGCCCGCGTTTCCGGCAGCGGCCAGGGGCGCGGGACGCCGGTTCCAGCCAATGGAGGTGTGCCATGGATACCCGGGAGAGCAAGACGCCGGAAGAGGAACTGCAGCATCTCAAGGAGGTCAGCCAGCCCGAGGACTTCGAGCATCCCGAGCCGGATGAGGAGCAGCCCGAGGCGAAAGAGTCTTCCCACGGGCTGCACCGGGTGTTGCCCATCGTCATCGTGGTGCTCGGGATCCTCGCGGCGGCCATGCTGCTGCTGAGCGGCAACGCCCAATAGGCGGGCGGTCGCCGCTGGCCTCTCCTCGCGGCGGGGCTGTGGATCTTCCCGGCCTTGGGTAAGATGGGGGCTTTGCCCAGCCCCGGCACCCACCCAAGGCCAGATCCGCATGCCCGAGCCCCTCGCTTCCCTTCGTCCGACGTCACCGACGCGGCATGTCGGTGTCGTGGTGCTGCCCGGCTTCTCCCTGCTGGCCCAGGCCTGTGCCACGGAGCCCCTGGCGGTGGCCAACCGCCTCGAGGGGCGCACCCTCTATCGGCTCACCACCTTCGCCTGCGCCGCCGGCCCGGTGGCCAGCGCCTCCCTGCAGGCGCTGATGCCCCAGGCGGGCATCAATGAGGTGGATGAGCCCCTGGACCTGCTGCTGGTGTGCGCGCCGGGCCCGCTCTCCGGCAGCGTCCCCGGGTCCCTCATCGAGTGGCTGCAGCGGCTGGCCGGGGCGGGCGTGCTGCTCGGCGGCATCGGCGGTGGCACCGAGGTGCTGGCCCGGGCCGGGGTGCTGGATGGCTACCGGGCGACGCTCCCCTGGCAGCGCTTCGATGCCTTCTCCGAGGCCTTCCCCCGCGTGCGCCTCTCCCGCCAGCTCTTCGAGATCGACCGCGACCGCCTGACCTGCGGCGGTGGCACCGCCGCCATGGACATGATGATGACCCTGGTGGGCAGCCAGCACGGCCCCCGGCTGGCCGAACGCATCTCCGAGCACTTCGTGCTGGAGCGCATCCGCATGGGCGACGAGCCCCAGCAGGTCCCGCTGCGCTCACGGCTCGGCCATGCCCCCGAGAGCCTGGCCGAGGCGGTGGCGCTGATGGAGGCCAATATCGAGGAGCCCCTGACCACCCACGAGCTGGCCGAGCACCTGGGCATCTCCCGTCGCCAGCTCGAGCGACTGTTCAAGAAGTACCTGCAGGCGGTGCCCAGCCGCTACTACCTGGACCTGCGCCTGCAGCAGGCGCGTCGCCTGCTGCGCGAGAGCGACCGCCCCGCCGGCGAGATCGCCCTTCATACCGGCTTCTCCTCGGCGGCGCACTTCTCCACCGCCTACCGCAACCACTTCGGCATCACGCCCCGCGAGGAGCGGCTGGCCTGACCCTCTCATGCCATGGAGGCTCGATGAGCGCGCTGCGGCCCCACCTCTTCCTGCTGCTGGTGGTGACGATCTTTTCCGGCAACATCCTGGTCGGCAAAGCCCTGGCGGGCCTGCCGCCCTTCACCATCTCGCTGGGTCGGGTGGCCATCGCGCTGGTGGTCATGCTGCCGCTCGGCTGGCACCAGGCCCGGCACGGCTGGCCGGTCTTCCGGCGCCATTGGCGGCCGCTGCTGGGGCTGGCGCTCTCCGGGGTGGCCTTCTTCAATGCGCTGATCTACGCGGCGCTGAAGTTCACCTCGGCGACCAACGTCGCCATCCTCGAGAGCCTGATCCCGGTGGCGACCCTGCTGCTCAGCGTGCTGCTGCTCGGCGAGCGCTTCCGCCCCCTGCAGTGGTTCGGCGTGGTGGTCTCCCTGGGCGGGGCAGTGGTGGTCATCACCGCCGGGGAGGGCGCCGAGCTGGTGCCCGGCGGGGTCAACCCGGGGGACCTGATCATGCTGCTGGCGGTGCTGGTCTGGGTGGGCTACTCGCTGCTGGTGAAGGAGCACATGGCGCGCTTCCCGCGCTACGGCGGGCTGCTGGTCATGCTGGTGATCGCCAACCTGGCGCTGGCGCCCATCGCCCTGCTGGAGGGGGCCTGGCAGGTGGTGCCGAACCTCTCCACTGCCGAGCTGGCGGGGCTTGGCTATCTCGGCATCTTCCCCTCGGTGGTGGCGCTGCTGCTCTACAACAGCGCCCTGGCCGACATCGGCCCGACACGGGCCGCGGTCTACCTCAACCTGCTGCCGGTCGTCACCATGCTGGGGGCCTGGTGGTGGCTGGGAGACCAGATCCTCCCGGTGCAGGTGGTCGGCAGCCTGGTGGTGATCGCCGGCGTCTGGTGCACCATCTCGCCGCCCCGGGAGCGGGTCGCGCGTCCCGACTGATCAGGCGGGGCGGGCCACCAGGGCGCGGAACAGCGAGCCCATCATCACCGGCGTGTCCTGGTCGATGACGAAATCGGCCGCCTCCAGCAGCGGCCGGGCCTGGCGGGTGATGTCGGTGGCGATGGCCGAGGTGAAGGCGTTGAGGCCGCGTCGGGCCAGGCCGGCCGGTCGGTCGTCGGCCTGGAACTTGTCCATCACGCAGAGCTGGCCCTCCGGCTTCAGCACCCGCCGGGCCTCGGCGAGCCCCTTCGCGGGGTCGGGCATCACCGCCAGGATCAGGTGCATCACCACCACGTCGAAGTGGTCGTCGGGGTAGTCGAGGCGTTCGGCGTCCATGACCTCGGCCTGGACGTCCCGGCCCAGCCCCTCGGCGCGACGCCCGAGGCGCCTGACCATGGCCGGGGAGAGGTCGGTGGCGTGCAGCTCGACGTCCCGCGGCAGCCAGGGCAGGTCGAGCCCGGTACCGGCGCCGACCAGCAAGACCCGCATGCCGGGTTGCCAGGTCACCTGGCCCAGTGCCGTGCGGCGGGCCCCGCGGAAGGCGCGCCCGGCCACCAGGTCGTAGACCGGGGCATAGAGCCCGTAGCGGATCCGGTTCCAGGCCGTGGTGTTGAACATCTTGGACTCCTCGTCGGGGGGCCGCGGCGTGCGTAGGGTGGCGCGGCGGCTCCCTATTACACAACTCGCCGTCCCATTGCTGAAAGCCCCCCGCGCCGACGCTCCCTATACTCGAGGGATACTTGACCCGAATGATAGTTGATCCGTCATGCCTGGAATGGAGAGCGACATGAGCCAGACCCCGACCCGCGCCGACTTCGACCACTACATGGTGCCCAACTACGCCCCCCAGAAGGCGGTCCCGGTGCGCGGCGAGGGGAGTCGCCTGTGGGACCAGGAGGGCCGCGAGTACATCGACTTCGCCGGCGGCATCGCCGTGAACGGCCTCGGGCACTGCCACCCGGTGCTGGTCGAGGCCCTCACGGCCCAGGCGAACAGGCTCTGGCACCTCTCCAACGTCTACACCAACGAGCCGGCCCTCAAGCTGGCGCGCAGCCTGGTCGAGCGCACCTTCGCCGACAAGGTCTATCTCTGCTCCTCGGGTGGCGAGGCCAACGAAGCGGCCCTCAAGCTGGCGCGGCGCTGGGCCCATGACCACCATGGCGAGCACAAGCACCGCATCGTCTCCTTCTCGCAGTCCTTCCACGGCCGCACCTTCTTCACCGTCAGCGTCGGCGGGCAGCCCAAGTACTCCCAGGGCTTCGGCCCGGTGCCGGGGGGCATCGTCCATGGCCAGTACAATGACCTCGACAGCGTGCGCAACCTGATCGACGACGACACCTGCGCGGTGATGGTCGAGCCGATGCAGGGGGAGGGCGGCATCATCCCCGCCGATCCCGCCTTCCTGCAGGGGCTGCGCGACCTGTGCGACGCCTTCGATGCGCTGCTGATCTTCGACGAGGTGCAGACCGGGGCGGGGCGCACCGGCTCACTCTATGCCTACCAGCAGTACGGCGTGACCCCGGACATCCTGACCAGCGCCAAGTCGCTGGGCGGCGGCTTCCCGGTAGGCGCCATGCTGACCACCGACCGGGTGGCCCCGGCCATGGCCATCGGCACCCACGGCTCCACCTACGGCGGTAACCCGCTGGCCTCGGCCGTGGCCCTGGCCGCCGTGGAATATATCGACACCCCGGAGGTGCTCGAGGGCGTCAAGCGGCGCCATGACCTCTTCCGCGAGCACCTCGAGGCGATCAACCGCCAGCATGGCGTGTTCCGCGAGATCCGCGGCATGGGCCTGCTGATCGGGGCCGAGATGGCGCCGGAGTACGAGGGGCGCGCCAAGGACATCCTGCCGCTGGCCCTCGAGGAGGGACTGATGGCGCTGATCGCCGGCCCCAACGTGTTGCGCATGGCGCCCTCGCTGGTGATCCCCGAGGCCGATATCGCCGAGGGCATGGCGCGTCTCGAGCGGGCGGTGGCGCGCCTGGTGGCGGGGCAGTGAGCCCCGGTTTCGCGATGCGTGATGACTCATCCCCTTCCGGAGACCCTGCCATGCTGGTCATACGCCCCGTCCGCCCGGCGGACCTGCCGGCCCTGGAGCGCCTGGCCGGCAGCGCGACGCCGCGGCTGACCAACTTGCCGGCCCACCGCGACCGCCTGGAGGAGCGCATCGCCCGCTCCCAGCGCGCCTTCGCCGCCGAGGTCGAGGTACCCGGCGACGAGCACTACACCTTCGTGCTCGAGGACCTGGAGCGCGGCGAGGTGGCGGGGACCGCCACCATCCGTGCCCAGGCCGGTGCCCGTGAGGCCTACTACACCTATCGCCAGGAGACGCTGATCCACGCCTCCCAGCAGCTCGACGTGCGTCGCGAGGTGCCGACCCTGGCGCTCTCCCACGAGGTCTCCGAGGCGACCCTGCTCTGCGCCCTGTCGCTGGATGCCCGCTACAAGGGCACCAGCGCCGAGAGCCTGCTGCGCCGGGCGCGGCTGATGTTCATCGCCCAGTACCCGGAGCGCTTCGCCGGGATCCTGGCGATGGCCTTTCCCGGCTACCTGGACGAGCAGGGCGAGTCGCCATTCTGGAACAGCGTGGGTCGCCACTTCTTCGTGCGCGACTACCAGGAGATCAACTACCTGGCCGGGGTGCGCTCGAAGAGCTTCATCGCCGAGGTCATGCCGCAGTTCCCGCTCTACCTGGCGTTGCTCACGCCCCAGGCCCGAGCCGCCATCGGTCGCGAGCACCCCGACCACGAGCCGGCCCTCGCCGAGATGCTGGCCGAGGGCTTCCTGCGCTCGCGCCACGTGGATATCTTCGATGCTGGCCCGGTGATCAAGGGCGAGCGGGAGCGCCTGGCCAGCTTCCGGCGGGCCGCCTGGCACCCGGTGCGCATCCGCCCCGCCCACGCGCTGCCCGATGCCGAGCCGGCCATGGTCGCCAACCAGCGCCTCGGCGACTTCCGCTGCGTGGTGGCGCGCTACGCCCTGTCGCCCACCGGCCAGCTGATGCTGTCGCCGGAGCATGCCGAGCGGCTGGGCGTGGAGGAGGGGCGCGCCGTGCTGGCCGCCCCCCTGGCACTGCCGGGGATGGGCGACGGGAGTCTCGACGCGCACGATCCGGGCTATGACGAGGGAGAGCTGTGATGCGTATGCGACCGATCGCCGAGGGCGACCTGGACGAGCTCCAGGCCCTGGCCCGGGAGACCGGGGTGGGCTTCACCTCGCTACCCGACAACCGCGACTTCCTGGCGTCCCGGATCGCCTCGACGGTGGCCGCCTTCGAGGAGCGCACGCCGCCGGACCAGCGGCTCTACTTCTTCGTGCTCGAAGACGAGGCGAACGGGCGGCTGGCCGGCTGCTGCGCCATCGAGGGCCAGGTGGGGCGCGAGATTCCCTTCTACCACTACCGGCTGGGGACCCTGGCCCACTCCTCGGTGCAGCTCGACCTGCACCGCACCATCGACACCCTCTTTTTGAGCTCCGACCACACCGGCGACGCCGAGGTGGCCTCGCTGTTCCTGCGCCCCGAGTACCGCGGCGCCGACCGACGCCACGAGCGCAACGGCGCGCTGCTGTCGATGATGCGCTGGCTGTTCATGGCCGAGTTCCGCGACCGCTTCCCCGAGAAGGTGCTCGCCGAGATGCGCGGCGTCTTCGATGAGCAGGGCAGGAGCCCCTTCTGGGAGTGCCTGGGCAGCCACTTCTTCCCCCTCGACTTCGACGAGGCGGACAAGCTCACGGGGCTCGGCCAGAAGAGCTTCATCGGCGAGCTGATGCCCAAGTTCCCGATCTACACCCCCTTCCTCAGCGAGGCGGCGCGGGCCTGCATCGGCCAGGTCCACGAGCACACCCGCCCGGCGCTGGCCATGCTCAAGAAGGAGGGCCTGCGCTGGGAGGGCTATATCGACATCTTCGACGGCGGCCCCACCGTGGAGGCCTACATCGACGACGTGCGCGGCGTGCGGCTGTCGCGGCGCTGCCGGGTGGAGGTCAAGGCCGGCACGCTCGAGCACTCGCCGCGGCCGCGCTGGCTGGCCGCCACCACCGGGATGGCCGGCTTCCGCGCCGCCTGGCTGGGACGCGGGCCCGACGCCGAGGGCGTGGTGACGCTCGACGAGGCCGAGGCGCGTCGTCTGGAAGTCGCCTCCGGCGACACCCTGCGCATACTGGACACCGAGGAGGAGGCGTGATGAAGGCAAGACGAGAGCTGCTGGTCGGCGGCACCTGGCAGGCGGGCGAGGGCGAGGCCTTCACCAAGCACGACCCGGTATCCGACGAACGCCTCTGGGAGGGCGGTGCCGCCACCGAGGCCCAGGTGGATGCCGCGGTGACGGCCGCCCGGCATGCCTTCCCGGCCTGGGCGCGGCAGGGCTTCGAGGCGCGCCAGGCGCTGGTGGAGCGCTTCCGGGAGGTACTGGAGCGTCACCGCGAGGAGCTGGCCAAGGCCATCGCCCAGGAGACCGGCAAGCCGCTCTGGGAGGCCCGCACCGAGGTCGGCGCCATGATCGGCAAGGTGGCGATCTCGATCCGCGCCTACCAGGAGCGCACCGGCGAGCGCAGCCGTGACCTGGGGGATGCCACCGCCGTGCTGCGCCATCGCCCGCACGGGGTGATGGCGGTCTATGGCCCCTACAACTTCCCCGGCCACCTGCCCAACGGGCATATCGTGCCGGCGCTGCTGGCCGGCAATACCGTGGTCTTCAAGCCCAGCGAGCAGACCCCGCTGACCGCCGACCTCACCCTGCAGTGCTGGCAGGAGGCGGGGCTGCCCGATGGCGTGATCAACCTGGTGCAGGGCGCGGCCGCCACCGGCCAGGCGCTCTCGGCAAACCCCGGCATCGATGGCCTGCTGTTCACCGGCAGCGCCCGGGTGGGGGGCCTCCTGCATCGCCAGTTAGCCGACCAGCTGGACAAGATCCTGGCCCTGGAGCTCGGCGGCAACAACCCGCTGGTGGTGAAGGACGTCCCCGACCAGGAGGCAGCCGTGCTGACCATCCTTCAGTCGGCCTTCCTCTCCGGTGGCCAGCGCTGCACCTGCGCCCGGCGGCTGATCGTGCCCGAGGGCCAGGTGGGGGACCACCTGCTGGATGCCCTCAGTGATGCCATCTCGCGGCTGCGGGTGGCCGGCCAGTTCAGCGACCCCGCGCCCTTCTATGCCGGCCTGGTGAGCGTGGCGGCCGCCGACGGCCTGCTCAAGGCCCAGGACGACCTGGAGGCGCAGGGGGGCACGGTGCTCGCCCGCATGGCGCGCGTCGAGACCGGCACCAGCCTGCTCAGCCCGGCGCTGATCGACGTCACCGGGCTGGCGGTGCCCGACGAGGAGCACTTCGGCCCGCTGCTCAAGGTGCATCGCTACCGCGACTGGGACGAGGCGCTGCGCCTGGCCAATGACACCCGCTACGGCCTCTCCGCCGGACTGATCGGCGGCGAGCGCCCCGACTGGGACGATTTCCTGCTGCGCATCCGCGCCGGCATCGTCAACTGGAACCGCCAGACCACCGGCGCCTCCGGCGACGCGCCCTTCGGCGGCGTCGGCGAGAGCGGCAACCACCGCCCCAGCGCCTACTATGCGGCCGACTACTGCGCCTACCCGGTCGCCTCCATGGAGAGCGAGGCACTGGTCTTGCCAGAGAACCTGCCGCCGGGAGTGACGCTATGAGCCAGCCGACCCCGGACGTGCGCGAGGTCAACTTTCTTGAGGTCAACTTCGACGGCCTGGTCGGCCCGACCCACAACTATGCCGGCCTCGCCCTGGGCAACGTCGCCTCCATGACCCACGGTGGCCTGGAGGCCAATCCCCGAGAGGCCGCCCTGCAGGGCCTGGGCAAGATGAAGGCGCTGATGGAGGCCGGCTACGCCCAGGGCGTGCTGCCGCCCCAGCAGCGCCCCGACCTGGGGGCGCTTCGCCAGCTCGGCTTCTCCGGCAGCGATGAACGGGTGCTGGCCCGGGCGGCGGGCGAGGCCCCGCAGATCCTGCGCGCGGTCTGCTCGGCCTCGAGCATGTGGACCGCCAATGCCGCCACGGTGACGCCCTCCCCGGATGCGCCGGACGGCCGGGTGCACTTCACCCCGGCCAACCTGCAGTCGAGCTTCCACCGCTATCTGGAGCCCGCCACCACCGCCCGGGTACTGGCGGCGATCTTCCGCGACGAGGAGCGCTTCTCCCACCACCCGGTGCTGCCGGCGACCCCCGCCTTCTCCGACGAGGGCGCAGCCAACCATACCCGACTCGCCGCCGACCACGGCGAGCCCGGGGTGCACCTCTTCGTCTATGGCCGCGCGGCCTTTGGCTGGGGAGCGGAGGAGGGCGTGGCCCCCCGTCGCTACCCGGCGCGCCAGACCCTGGAGGCGAGCCAGGCGATTGCCCGCCAGCATGGGCTCACGGAGAACCGGGTGGTGTTCGCCCAGCAGCACCCCGAGGCCATCGACGCCGGCGTCTTCCACAACGACGTCATCAGCGTGGGCAACGGGCCGGTGCTGCTCTACCACGAGCGGGCCTTCCTCGACGAGCAGGCCACCCTGGACGAGCTGAGGGCCAGGATGGCCACGCCGCTGGTGCCGATACGGGTCCCCGAGGAGGCGGTCAGCCTAGAGGACGCCGTGGCCTCCTACCTCTTCAACTCCCAGCTGCTCTCCAACCCGGACGGCACCATGACGCTGGTGGTGCCCGGGGAGTGCCAGGAGCGCGAGAGCGTCTGGCGCACCATCCAGGATCTCCTGCTGGCCGGCCACAACCCCATCGGCGAGGTCGTGGTCAAGGACGTCAAGCAGAGCATGCGCAACGGCGGAGGCCCCGCCTGCCTGCGCCTGCGGGTGGTGCTCTCGGCGGCCGAGCGCGCGGCCCTCTCCGGGCGGGTGCTGCTGGACGATGCCCTGCACGGCGAGCTCACCGCCTGGGTCGAGCGCCACTACCGCGACCGCCTCGCCCCCAGGGACCTGGCCGACCCGCAGCTGGCCAAGGAGACCCTGGCGGCGCTGGATGAGCTGACGGGGATCCTGGCCATCGGCGCGGTCTATCCCTTCCAGCGAGGATGAGCCCCGCGGCAGGTGACGGCGGCGCAGGCCAGGAGGAGGCCGACATGGACGGGGAGCCGCAGGCGATCAGGGCGTCATCGTCGCCGAGGGCCGCCTATCGCCAGGCGGTCGAGCAGGCGGGCTTCGCCTCGGACGAGGCCCAGTGGCAGGCGGTCGGCCATCTCGAGGCGTGCTTTCACGCCCTGCAGCAGGCGGAGCGCGCCAACACGGCTGCGGCCATCCCGGGGGTCTACCTCTGGGGCCCGGTCGGGCGTGGCAAGACCTGGCTGATGGATGACTTCCATCGACACCTCCGGGTGCCCGCGCGTCGCCTGCATTTCCACCACTTCATGCACTGGGTGCACCGGCGCCAGTTCCAGTTGAGCGGCACCGCCGATCCCTTGACGGCCCTGGCCAGGGAGCTGGGCGACGAGATTCGGGTGCTGTGCCTGGACGAGCTGTTCGTCGGCGACATCGCCGATGCGATGCTCCTCGGGCGCCTGTTGAGCGCCCTGTTCGATCATGGGGTGACGCTGGTCTGCACCTCGAACCAGGCCCCCGACGAGCTCTATGCCGATGGCTTCAACCGCGAGCGCTTCCTGCCCGCCATCGCGGCCATCGAGCGTCACATGCAGGTGGTCGAGCTCGACGGCGGCGAGGACCACCGGCTGCATACCGGCCAGGCCCATCCCCGTTACCGGGTCGCCCGCTCGGGGGAGCCGAGCGGGCTGGGCGAGGTGTTCGAACGACTGCGCCAGGCGGAGCCTGTCTCCGACGCCCCCGTGGAACTCGGGCACCGTGCGATTCCGGTGGTGCGTCGCAGCGAGAGCGTGCTGTGGTGCCGCTATGCCGACCTCTGCGAGCAGCCCCTCGCCGCGCTGGACTTCATCGCCCTGGGGGATCGCTTCACGCATGTCCTGCTGAGCGACGTGCCTCGCCTGGGCGGCGGACAGCAGGCAGGCCGCATCGCCCGGGGCACCGAGGACGGGGTGGCACGCGTCGAGGCGGGCGAGCGGGACTTTCCCGAGCTGACCCGGCATGACGACGGCGTGCGTCGCTTCATCGCCCTGGTCGACGAGTGCTATGACCGGCGCATTCCCCTCTACCTGGAGGCTGAGGTGGCGCTGGGTGAGCTCTATACCCACGGCTACCTCGCCTTCCCGTTCCGGCGGGTCGTGAGTCGCCTGCAGGAGATGCAGCTGGAACGCTTCGGTCGCGAGCGTCAGGAGGAGGGAAGGCATGGCGGAGCGCGTTGAGATCGTGCGACTGAGCGCCGACTCGCCGCACCTGGAACGGGTCGCGGCCTGGCAGCATGCCGAGTGGTCGCACCTGAGCCCCGGCGAGACGCAGGCCTCGCGCCTTGCTGCCCTGCGCGGGGAGTGCGGCCGGGCCGGCGTGCCCTCGGTGTTCGTGGCGATCGCGGCGGGCCGGCCGGTGGGGACCGCCAGCCTGGTGGCCCATGACCTGGACCCGCGCCCCGACCTCGCGCCCTGGCTGGCCTCGGTCTATGTGCGGCCCGAATGGCGCGGGCGGGGCATCGCCTCGTCGCTGGTCCGTCGCGTGGAGGCGGAAGCCTCGGCGAACGACATCGAGCGGCTCTATCTCTTCACCCCGGACCGGCAGGCGCTCTATCGCCGCCTCGGCTGGGCGGACCACGAGACCCTTCGCCACCACGGCGAGACCGTGACCCTCATGACCCGACGGCTGATCCCGCCGCCCGCCTGAACCGCGGCATCATTGCAGCGGGAAGGGGGCCGGATGCGCTATGCTGCCGGCCAGCAGACAAGGGAGAGGCGAAGTGACGGGCGTGGTCTACTGGCTGGACATGGCGGGGGTGATCGTCTTTGCCCTCTCGGGCGTGATACTGGCCTGCCGCTCGCGGATGGACCCCTTCGGCATGCTGGTGCTGGCGGCGGTGACCGGGATCGGTGGTGGCACCCTGCGAGACCTGGTGCTGGGCGTGCGCCCAGTGTTCTGGGTGACGGACCCGACCTACCTCTGGGTGATACTCGCTACCGTGGGCCTATCGATCCTCGGCTTCCATTACATCCATCGTCTCTCGCGGGGCTTCCTGCCGGTGGCGGACGCCTTCGGCCTGGCACTCTTCACGGTGATCGGGGCCCACAAGGCCCTGATGCTGGAGGCACCCGGCGTGGTGGCGGTACTGATGGGGCTGCTGACCGGGGTGGCCGGCGGCATGGTCCGTGACGTGCTGGCGCGTCGGGTTCCCATGGTGCTCAGGCAGGAGGTCTACGCTACCGCCTCGATTGCCGGTGGCGTGGTCTTCGTGGCCCTGGAGGCCATCGCCGTGCCGCTGGCCGTCTCCATCGCCACGGGGCTGGTAGTCACCCTGGGGCTGAGGCTCTCGGCGATCCATTGGCACCTCTCCCTGCCGGTGTTCGCCTGGGTGGTGGTGCAGCCGCCACCGATGCCACAAGCCCCTGAGGGTGACGTGAAGGAGGCGCAGATGCCCCCCGGGCGGCCCAAGGCCAGGGTCAAGCTGATCCCGCCGGGGCGTGCCAGACGAGGGAGGAAGCCGAAATGAGCATGACCCTGATGGGAAGGGGCCGCACGCCTGCCGTGCTTGCGACCTGGCTGATGGTGGTGCTCCTGTCGCTGACCGGCTGTGCCGTCCCGCAGCGGGGCCTCGAGCAACAGGCGCAGGGGCTGGACCAGGCGGCAGTGGCCGCGGCGATACGCGAGCGCTACGAGGCGGCACTGCCCGACCTGCCCCAGAGCAAGCAGCGCCACTATGCCCAGCGGCTCTACCGGATCACCGGAGACGCCCGTTACCTGCCCCTCAACCGCGACTACGGCCGGCGCCTGGTGGGCCGGATTCGCGAGGAGATCGAGGCGCTGGACACGCCGGGCCATGCGGAGCGACGGGCCCGGGAGAAGGTGGCGGCCTATCCGGTGGACAGCGAGAAGCAGCGTCGTCGCAAGCGGATGCTCGCCGAGTGGGGGGAGATCGCCTATGCCAAGAGCCTGGCCTTCGACCTGACCCAGGCGAAGTACCATGGCCTGCTGAACGAGGTCGACCTTCCCGGCTATCACCGGGCGCTGGACTACCTGGCAAGCGTCGACTTCCGTACCTTCCTGCTCGACCCCGACGTGAGAGCGATCTATGCCGCCCAGGTGGCCAACCTGGCGTATTACCTGGAGGACCTGGGCGTCACCGACCTTCGCGAGGAGGTCATCACGGCCTTCCGCCACCAGTATCCGCCGCGCCGCGACCCGAGGCTCTCCTCGGCCGAGTACCGCAACAAGATCTACGGCATGACCCACTTCGTGATTGCCGCCAGCGACTACTACCAGCAGCCGGTGTCGGCCGAGGAGTTCCGCTGGGTGCTGGACGAGTTCGCCGCCAGTGTGGAGCGCATTCTCGCGGATACCAAGGAGGACATCTATACGGAGGTGGGCATCAGCTTTCTGCTGGCCGGGGAGGAGGATCATCCGGCCGTAGCGCGCCTTCAGGATGCACTGCTCGAGGCCTATGACCCCGAGGCGAGGATGGTGCCGTCAGAGCAGGGAGGCACCGACCTGGCCTATGGGGAGCACCGCAACGTGCTGGCCATCATGCTGCTGGACTGGCCGGATAGGCTCTATCCGGGGCCGATCCTTTCCCCGCCTCAGGAGCAGGAGACCCTGGCTTCATGCACCGGCAGCTCTTCCAGTTGCGGGGCTAGCTCCCGCTGGATATGCAGATAGAGTGGCATCAGTGCTTTCTGCATTCCCTGTTCCGCCTTCTGCCGGTCGATATAGTAGGCACTACGTCGGCCGTGAAAATCGATGGTTTCTCCCACCTTGGTGAAGTGGAATCCCGACATGGCAAGCAGCCGGGGAAGCCTGGGTTCCATCATGGCAAAAACCTGAATTTTTCCCGATAGCCTTCCCAGGGCATAGCCGGCGAGGAATAACCCGCTTACCAGCAAGGGGAAGATCCGCCTTTCCTCATTCGTGAAGACGGTGGGGTTTCCCGATACTCCGGGGACGTCACTGTCCCTGATTTTCGACCGGAATAACCGGTTGACGGCCAGTCGAGAAATTTCGTAGTAGCTGTCCGGCGGAAGCTTGTCCGGATGGAGCGTTGGATGTGTCAGGCTCTGATAGCCATATGACTGAAGGGGCAGCTGGTTTAATGGAGGTGGGCTCGAGGGGGCAGGGATAACGAGCCTGACACACCCGGCCACGAGGCCGGTCCTGCGGTGCTCTACCATACAGTGGATGGAGTTCTGATCATGGATGTCATACTCGAGCTTCTTGAATGGGTCGCTGGGCTTTTCATATCCGAGCTCTTCGCAGTAGATGTCATATCTCAGTCGATAGACCCTTTCCTTGTCCTGCGCGCTTCTGGCCAGCTTGAATCTGAATTCGTCCATGAATTGGTCGAGAAGCTGCGAGGACTCGTCGCTGTCCTTGGTAGAGCTGGAGAAAGGCTTCATTTGATATTCCTTTCGTGAAAATTGCAGTAGGGCCTATTCATAAGGTGCTCGCGGCTAGGTATGCCCGGCTATCCCGAATGCCCCTGCCAGTGTGATCGGTTTGCCGAGGAAAAACCCTTGGCCATAGGTGATGCCATATGACTTGAGCATCGGCAGCAGCGCTTCCTGATCGACAAACTCGGCGATGGCCTGCTTGCCGAAGCCGGCAGCAATATCGGCAATGGCCTGGACGATGACGCGACTCTCGGGGCTGATCGGAAGGCTGCGGATGAAAGAGCCGTCGATCTTGATGTAATCCACCGGCAGTTGGCCCAGGTAATGGAAGCTGCTGAAGCCTACGCCGAAGTCGTCCAGGGCGGTGCGGCATCCGAGGTCGCGGACCGCCTGCAGCACGCCACGTGCAGTGGAGAAGTCGGTGACGGCGGCGGTCTCGGTCACCTCCAGGATGAGATGGTGGGGGTCGGCACCGCTGGCGGCCAGTTCGTCGGCCAGGTACTGCTTCAGGCCTTCATCGTGCAGGGACTGGCCGGACAGGTTGACCGCCAGGCTGATGCCTTGCTCCTGCAGGCGACTGAGCAGTCGCAGGCTGTGGCGCAGCACCCAGCGGTCGACCTGCACGATCTGACCGCTGCGCTCGGCTACCGGGATGAAGTAGGAGGGAGAGACCAGGCTGCCATCGGCATCACGCATGCGCAGCAACACTTCGTAGTGCTTCACGTCGCGATCCTCCAGCCGCATGATCGGCTGCACCATCAGCTCGAAGCTGTCCTCCTCCAGGGCGCTGCGCACGCGCTCGACCCAGTAGACCCGCTCCTGCAGCTCATCCTTGGCGTTCTCGGTCCTGGAGAGCAGGTGCCAGTGCTGGATGCCACTCTCCTTGGCCTTGTACATCGCCACGTCGGCACTGGCCATCAGATCGGCCGGCGTCGCGCCGTGGACCGGGAACAGTGCTATGCCGATGCTTGCGGTGACCCGGTGGCGCCGCCCTGCCGCCGTGAACCCCAGGCTGTCGAGCAACTGGTCGATATACTGGGCAACCTGGACCGCCTGGTCCTCGTCGGCATGTTCCAGCAGCAACGAGAACTCATCGCCTCCCAGGCGGGCGATGACGCCACGATGTCCCAGGTTCAGCAGGAGGGTCTCGGCCACCTCGCGCAGCAGTCGGTCACCGACATGGTGGCCGCTGAGCTCGTTGACCTCCTTGAACTGGTCCAGGTCCAGCAGCAGCACGGCGCCGCGCGACTCACGCCACAATGCCTTCTGCAGGGCATCCTGGAAGAAGCGCCGGTTGTAGAGTTCGGTCAGGGGATCACGCTCGGCCAGCCAGGTCAGACGGGCCTCCGCGGCCTTGCGCTCGGTGATGTCGAGCCCCACCGAGATTCGCGACATGCTGCCGTCCGTGCCGGACGGCAGCGGTGCATGGTACCAGGCGATGGTATGAATGCGCTGGTCCGGGGTTTGCAGGGTCCGCTCCTCCTGCTGGGGCGTGTCGAAGGCGCCGACCAGGGAAGGGCTGCCCGCCTCGAACACATCCACGAAGTGACGGCCCAGCAGGGAGGGCTCGTCCAGGTCCAGCATCGAGCGAGTGTAGTCGTTGATGAGGCTGATCCGCCCCCTGCTGTCCTGGGCGATGATGAAGACCCGAGCGGTATCGAGCAGGCTGTTCACGAAGTCCCTTTCCTGGGCCAGCTCCTCGACCCGCTCCGCCAGCTGGTCACCGCGTTCCTGAACCTCCTGTTCCAGCATCTCGAGTTGTTGCGAGAGCTCCAGCGTGGTGCCTTCCAGCACGTCGATCTCGTCCGGCAGGCGGTGGCGGACGGCGGGGATCTGTGCCCGCACATCGTCGAACCCCCCGCTGGCCAAGGTCGGCAGCAGGCCGGCGATCCGGCGCAGGCGCGCCATGGGGCGCAGCAGGATCAGCAGCAGCACCAGTTCCGCGGCGATCCAGCCCGCCAGGCCAACCCCCAGCAGGATGCGAGTGTCCTCGTTGATGGCCCTGATCTGGGTCGAGATGTCGGAGACCAGCAGGAAGTAGCCGGTGCTGCGTCGGTCCGCATCCTCGTCCATGCGGACCGCGCTGAGCTCCAGGTACTGCCCCTGGTGCTGAAGCTGCAGGGGGGCCTGTAGCAGGGCGCGGATCTGCCCGAGTGCGGCTGCCCGTTGCAGGACGGGCAGGCTCTCTTCCTGGCGCGTAAGGGCCAGCAGGTAGCCGTTCCAGGGGGCGAGATGGCGTTCCGAGGAAAGGTCGCGGTTCTCCAGCGGGCCGGTCACCAGCAGAGCCACCTCGGCGTTGGAGACCTCCCTGGCCTGTCGGGTCACATCGGCCAGCGACCGGGATAGCACGACCAGGCCGACGCTCTCGCCATCCACCAGCACCGGGACGGCGGCATACTGCTGGCAGTCTGCCGCACAGCGCAGCGCCGTGATGGGCATCTCGGTCTCCATGATCCGTTGCACCCAGACCTTTATCGGCAAGCTGCCCTCCGATTGGCCGGCGCCCCAGCGGCCCAGGGTCTGTCCTCGGGTGTCCACCACCAGGATCTCGTCGATGCCGGCCTCGAGTTGCAGGGTCGGCCACTGAGACGCCAGTGCTTCCTCTACCTCGACCGCGTTGCCCGCCTCGAGGGGCGGGCCCAGGCGTGGCGAGGCCGCGGCCAGGCCCGCCAACTGGCGAAGGTTCTCCGCAGAGCGCTGCAGGGCCAGGCGGATCTCCCGTTGCTGCCGCTCATGGTGCTGGTGGCGGCTCTCCTGGAACTGGCGGGTCAGGTTGTCGTGGCCAAGCCAGGTGAACAGTGCCACCAGCCCGACCAGCAGCAGGCTGCTCAGGGCGATGACACGCCATGTCAGGCTGAGGCGGCGACGGGTCCGGTAAGACGCGGGGAGGCTCATCTCGGTGGGTTCCTGGCCAGGAGCAGTGAGACGTCAGAAGCGCAACGAAAGCTGGAACAGCAGCATGTTCCAGCGACGACTGGTCTCCGATGGGTCCGGGTTGTCCTGGACAGGCAGCCAGCCGGTGCCATCGACGTGGTGATACTCGCCGGCCAGCAGCAGTCTGGGGTGTGGGGTCCACTGAAGGCCCAGGGTGATATCATCAGCAAACTGTGAGTGAGCTGGTAGCGCGCCGCCTGTGCTGGCCTCAAATTCCTTACCGGAACGGTCACTTCGGTCATTTACCAGGCTGTCGTAACGAACCAGCCATTGCCAGTCATCAAGGAAGCGTCGAGTATACTGCAGATACCAGCTTTCACCGGTGGTATCGAAATTCAGGCGTGGATTGTTGAAGTTTTCGAGCCCCGATCTTCGCAGAGCATATTCTGCCGTCAAGCTCCAGAGTTCCTGATTGTATTGCAGCGAGAATACCCAAGGCTTGAAGTAGAAATCCCCATCATTCAAACCGGGTGCCTTCGAATCGAAGTGGACCTTGGCACTGGCAGCACTCAATGCAGCAACAATTCTCCCACCATCATGCTCGTAGCGGACCTGCCCGATTGCAGACTGTTCCGGGTCCAGTGAGCCTGGAATACTGTCTAGTCGTAGTGTCTGCCTCAAATCATCCTCAGCCTGAGGAATCCCCATACCCACCTGTCCCCTGATGACCCCTTGGGGCAGGCGTTCCTCCAGATAAAATGTCACTCCGTCGCCCGTAAGAGCCAGTGAGCGCGTTCGGTCGAAGTAGATGGACTGTGGCAGCAAGATGCTGGGGCGGGTGAAAGCCACGTCACGTGTCTGGTTGTAGAAGCCGAAGGGGTTCTTGATCCTGCCAAGCTGGATGCCGAAGGTGCGCTGCTGGTCGGACAGCATCTGGTAATCGATAAGACCATAGTCCAGCTTCGGGGTGGCATCGCTGCCATCTCCCCCGGCCCGGCGGCTCAGTACCTGGGCGGCCAGCAGCACGTCCTCGTGGGGCCGAAGCGAGGCATTGGCGCCAATCTCGGTGAACTTGAAGCTGCCCTCGTCCTCGCTGCTGGGGCCGAAGAAGTTGTTGTCGTCGGTGATGATCAGCGCCTGGCTCAGGAAGCCATGCACCTGGAGGGTATCCAGCACGCCCTCGTCGCTGTGTACCTGGCCGGACAGGCCCAGGCCCAGGGCCAGGGCGGCGGCCATGGCGGTCATGGAGCGGGAATCACTCCATCGAAATGACTTGGACACGATCATCCAGGTACTCCCTTTCAAGGTATCCCAGGGCGCCGGGCGTGGTGGCGATGCGCTCGCGCATCTCCGCCTGGTCGCGAACGCGGTCGGGCGCCTGGCCGGTACCCGAGAACACCATGCGATCCCAGGCCAGCTGCAGCTGGTGCGGATAGACGGCCAGCTGTTCCTTGGCAAAGCGCGCATGCACGGGGTGGTTGTTGTCGAGCACGAAGACCCGCACGGCCTGCCCATCGGGCCAGGTGCGCTGCCTCATGGCGAAGATGGCGCGGGTGGTGTCGCGCTTGAGCTGGCGGGTATTCACATCGGGGTGGGCCACCAGCAGGATCGGTGCTTCTTGAGCAACGGCCGTCGTGCCGGCCAGCGGCGGGCCGGCCAGCAGCATCACGGTGGCCAGGGCCAGCAGGCTCAGGCACCGCATGAAGTGCGCCTCCCCGGCTGGCTGGCAACGGCAACGCCGCCCGCTGCCAGGGAGCGGATCAGGACGAGTGATGGCATCGGGGGTCGGGTTCCCGTTGTCTGATGAGCGCCAGGTTCATGCACCATGCAGGCGCGGCTTGCACGTTACGTGTGTATGAATCCATGACGCCTTCTCCCTGCTGCCCCTTGGGGCATTATCTTTTTTATGCCCGATGCGCATCAGCTGTTTGCCATGACAGGCATCAGGAAGACCATCATGTCGTTCAGACACGGGTCATCCTTATACGCTACATCACTTTAAGGAAATTTACAGGCCGGCGTATCAACGCGGTGAGAAATTCCCGGCGGCGTATGGCCGCCGGGAGGAAGGGGTCAGTTGAAGACGTGGAAGCTCTCGGCATTGAGCCACAGGTGGGCCATCACGCTGGCGATGTAGCCCAGGGCGATCACCGGGGTCCAGCGCAGGTGGCCCATGAAGGTGTAGTTGCCGCGGGCCTGGCCCATCAGGGCAACGCCTGCCGCCGAGCCGATCGACAGCAGGCTGCCGCCCACGCCGGCGGTGAGGGTGATCAGCAGCCAGTGGCCATGGGACATGTCCGGCTCCATGGTCAGCACCGCGAACATCACCGGGATGTTGTCGACCACCGCCGAGATCACGCCCAGGGCAATGTTGGCGCCGGTGGCGTTCCAGCCAGTGTAGAGGGCCTCGGAGAGCAGGCCCAGATAGCCCATGAAGCCGAGGCCCCCCACGCACATCACCACGCCGTAGAAGAACAGCAGGGTGTCCCACTCGGCCCGTGCCACGCGGTTGAAGACATCGAAGGGCACCACGCTGCCCAGGCTCTCGAGTTTCTTCCAGTCACCGCGCTGGCTGTAGCGGGTGCGCTTGCGCTCCAGGGAGCGCGGCAGGGTGCGACGCAGGTAGTAACCGAAGAACTGCAGGTAGCCCAGGCCCGTCATCATGCCCAGCACCGGCGGCAGGTGCAGCAGGGTGTGGCAGGCCACGGCGGTGGCCACGGTGAGCAGGAAGAGGGCGATGATGCGCCGCGCGCCGCGCTTCAGCCAGACGTCCTCCTCCATGCTGGCCGGCTTGCGGTTCTTGATGAAGAAGCTCATCACCACGGCCGGGATCACGAAGTTGATCAGCGACGGGATCAGCAGCTCGAAGAACTCGTAGAACTGGACAATGCCGGCCTGCCAGACCATCAGGGTAGTGATGTCGCCGAAGGGGCTGAAGGCGCCGCCGGCATTGGCCGCCACCACGATGTTCACGCAGCAGAGGTTGATGAAGCGCTTGTCGCCCTCGGCGACCTTGGTCACCACCGCACACATCAGCAGGGCGGTGGTCAGGTTGTCGGCGATCGGCGAGATCACGAAGGCCAGCACGCCGGTGATCCAGAACAGCGAGCGGTAGCTGAAGCCCTTGCGGACCATCCAGGAGCGCAGCGCATCGAACACCCGGCGCTCGTCCATGGCGTTGATGTAGGTCATCGCCACCAGCAGGAACAGCATCAGCTCGGTGAACTCGAGCAGGGTCACGCGGAAGGCGTGCTCCGACTCGGTGGGCATGCCCGCCTTGACATAGACCCAGCCGATCAGCGCCCAGATGATGCCGGCCGCGACCAGCACCGGCTTCGACTTGCGCATGTGGATCTTCTCTTCGGCCATGACCAGGGCGTAGGCCAGCACGAAGACGGCGACGGCGAGAAAGCCCACGAAGGAGCTGGTCAGGTCGAGCTCGCCGGTGGCGGCGAGCACTGGGCCGCTGGCCAGCAGCGAGAACAAGGCGAGCACGAGCATGCCCGGCCAACGGGCGGGTTGCCGTGGCTGGGGGGGGATACGACAGGTTGTCAGCATGGCTGCGATCATCCTGAGGCAGGAGGTGGGGGGAAGGTTGGAAAACGGCAGAATCTTATCACAGCGTGTTGCGATGCAGTATGCCCCTTATTTATTACCCACGATTCTTTGGTCGAGGAGCACTCACTCCGGGTTTGCCAAAGGGGCGGGGAGGGCATCCAGGGCTTCCTGCCACTGGTTTGCCGTGACCTCCTCCAGATCCTCTTCCGACGAGGGACGGTGTCGTTCATACCAGCGGCGCGGGCGCAGCAGCCGAACCTCGGGATGTCCCTTGTCGAGGGAGACGCCGGCGGCGAGGATGCCCAGGCGCGCATAGAGCGAGCCATCCGGTGCCTCGTCACGAAAGACCAGGTCGGCAAGCATCTCCAGGGACTCGCCCGTCAGGCGTGCCTCGCGCAGCTGCAGGGTATCGTCGTCGAGGTGGAGCAGGGCGTTGCCGCGGATGTCGTTGACCGTCAGGCGCCGACCCAGCCACTCCCATTCCCGGGCACGGGACAGGAACAGGCGCGCCAGCAGGCCACTGTCACGCAGTGCCATGTCGAGCCGCGCATCCAGTCGCAGGGGGCGGGTCCAGTCGAGACGGCCCTCGGTGATGTCGAGTTGCGCCCACCAGCCGGCCTCGCCACGGGTCCGCTCATCCCGGCGCTGGATGTTGTCCAGCCGCAACCGGGAGCCGGAGGCATCGAAGCGGCGAGTGACCAGGTTGCCATCACGCAGGCGGGCCTCGAGCCGCAGGTCGCCTTCCAGGTGCTGGTCGCCGAGCCGGATGGCCGTGTCGAAGGCCTGGAGGGTCAGGTCCCCGCGGGCCTGGAGCCCCTCCAGGTGGAGGTCCACCTCCAGGCCGGCGCGGCCCCCCAGCAGCGCCAGGCCCGACTCCTCGGGGAGGTAGGCGTTGTAGCGTGAGAGATCATCCACCTCGGCGATGGGCAGGCGGATGCGGGTGGTGAAGTTCTGCAGCGAGCGTTCGTCCTGGTCGAGGCCAAAGTGTGGCGTCTCGGTCTCGAGACTGAAGTGGCGGCCCTCGACGTGGGCCTCTGCCTCCCCGATGCGGTGCAGGCTGAAACGGGGCAGCGTCAGGGCCAGCCGGGCTCCCGGCGTCTCGTGATCGCCGTCGATCTCGGCATCCAGCCGGCCCTGGCCACTGGCCGAGAAGTCGAGGAAGCCGACCGCCAGGTCGTCCGCCTCGACCTGGAGCTGGCTGCCCGGGCGAAGGTGGTCATTCTCGAGGCGCAGCTCGGCCCGAAAGCGGCCACTGCCCGCGAGGGTCAGGCCGTGGGCAGGCGGGAGGAAGTCATCGAGGAAGCCAAGGTTGGCGACCAGCCCATCGAGCACCAGTTGCCCGTCCACTCCCGGCGTAGGTTCATTTCGTCCCGGCATCGGCAGCGGCCCGATGCGGGCCTCGCGGGCCACGATCCGGGTACGCAGGTGGGGGCCCGATGTCGTCGCTGCCGCCTGCATCGACAGCCGTGACCCGGAGAGGTCCAGGCGACGCTTGCTCAGGTCGGCCTCCTGTAACTGGAGGTCCAGCGCCAGTTCTCCCTCCACCTCCCGGCCGAGGAGGCGGCCAGTGATACGCTCTCCGGACAGGTCGGCCTGGCCACGGGCCCGGCCCCCCTCGACCGTGACCCGGCCCCGGGTGGTGCCCCGTCCGGACTGCAGCGTCACCGGTGCGGTTGCGGGCAGATAGGCCTGCAGGACCGTGACATCGGGCATCGTGGCGTCTTCCCAGGCGAGCGAGAGGCGTGGTCCGGCTAGTGCAGGGGCGTCGCTCTCGGCGGTCAGGACCAGCCGTCCATCGCGCATCAGCAGCGCTCGGTCGGAGGATCTCGCCACGCGGGTCTCCTCCAGGCTGGCGTCCAGCCGGGCCCTGGGGCGCCCCAGGGCTTCCTGCCAGCTGGCGGTGACGCTGCCTCGCCCCCAGGCCTCCAGGTCGAACAGGCGGGCCCGCAACGATTCGGTGGTCACGGCCAGGCGGCTGCCCGAGGCCACCCGACCCCGTTCCAGCTGCAGGCTGGCGGCCAGCTCACCGCCGCCCTCCAGGGTGAGGCCGCCGTCGACGGCGTGGACCAGGAAGTCATCGAGTACATCGAGCCGGGCTACGCGCCCCCTGATCGCCACCCGGCCATCCAGCGGCGGCGGACCCTGTCCCCCGATCAGCCTGTCCAGGGGCGCCATCGAGGTCAGACTGGCCTGCTCCAGGGTGACCTCGGTGGTCAACGGCAGTTCGTCCTCCTCGCCACGCGCCGAGACCTCGAGGTGGGTGCCCGACAGGTCGAGCCGTCGCTGGCGTGGATCGACCTCGGGCAGGGCCAGGTCCAGGGCCATGCTGCCCTCCAGCGGCCGTCCGGCCAGGGTCAGGGCCACGCGGTCGCCGGCGAGGTGGAAGTTGCCCTCGAGCAGGCCATCCCGGTACGCCAGGTACCCCTCCAGTCGTGCACTGCCGCTCTGCAGCGTCAGTGGGCCGCCCTCGGGGAGGTAGACCGCCAGGGCGCCCACGTTGGGCAGCCGGGCATCCTCCCACTCGAGCCGGGCGGAGGCCAGTCGTCGCGGGGCGTCGGCGAGGTCGGCACCGGGCAGCCGTGCGGAGAGCCGGAAGCGCCGGCTGGTCATGAACGGGTCGGCCAGCTCCGCACGCTGCATCAGCATCTCGTCCAGGGTCACACCGAGCTCCATGATCGGCCCCTCGTCGCCTTTCACGACCCGGCCGGCGACACGGCCCCCGCCGCTCAGCCGGTGGCGGTCGGGCCTGCCCTCGGCGCGCACCTGGCCTGGCCTGTCGCCCTCCTCGAGTTCCGAGGGGGGCGACAGCAGCACCCGCTCGTCCAGTTCCACCAGCAGCGACGGGGAGTCCAGCGTGAGGTCGCTTCCCGGGGCGAGCTCGCCGCGCTCGAGCCACAGCTCGCCGCTCAGTCGGCCGTGGCCGGCCAGGTCGAGCCAGCCCAGCTGGCGCAGGTAGGGATTGAAGACGTCCCAGGCGTCGGCCGTGGCATCCAGGGAGAGCGTGCCCGAGACGAAACGGGCCGCCGCGAGGTCGGGGTACTCACGCAGGCGGAAGGGGGCCACCTGCAGGTCGGTTGCCAGGCGAATGTCGTTGGCCAGCACGGTGCTGCCACGCCTGACCCGGGCCTTCTCCAGGGAGAGCTCGAGGTCATGGATCGATACCCGGCCTTCGTCAAGGCGCAGGCCGGAGAGCGCGACACCGCCATCTCCCTCCAGGCGGTGGTGGCCCATGCGAAAGCGGCGAAGCCCCTGTGCCGTGAAGGTGGAGACCTCCAGTCGGCGCTCGAGCAGCGCCGCCAGCGAGACCCGAAGACGTGCCCGGTCCACCGCCAGCTCGAGGGCCGGGTCCTCGCTCTCGACGTACAGTGCCTCGAGGGTGAGGTGGCCGGGAAAGGCGCTCCATCCCGACGCCCAGCGGATCGACATGCCGGACCTCTCGGCCAGCCACGCCTGGGTGTATCGGGTGTTGATCAGCCCGTTGGCCACGACCAGGTAGAGGGCCAGGGCCAGCAGGGGCAGGGCCAGCAGCCAGGTCAGGCGTCGGCGTCTTGAGCTATCAGCATCCTGGCGCTGCATGTGACTTCCTCGACCCGCGGTGTCCCGGATCATGGTACACGGCCTCGCCGGCCTGCGTTGTCGCGGGGTTTTGTGGCATCATCTGCCCTCCCGGCAATCGCCGGCAGGGTACAGACCGCCAACGACTCAGGCATACAGTGCATGTTTCTCGACGATTTCCATACGCTTACGGACGGGCGTATCCGCATTTCCGCACAGCAGGCCAGCCAGTTCGCCAAGCGCATTGCCGGCGACTACAACCCCATCCATAACCCGGATGCACGCCGCTTCTGTGTGCCCGGTGACCTGCTCTTTGCCCTGGTGCTGGCGCGCTTCGGCCTCTCCCAGCGCATGACCTTCCGCTTCCTGAGCATGGTCGGCGACGGCACGCCGCTCTGTTTCAGCGAGCAGGACGATGGCCGGATCCGCGTCTGCGACGAGAACGGCAAGTGCTACCTGGAAGTCGAGCGCAGTGGCGAGGCGACCCGTGACGAGTCGGTGGTGGAGGCCTTCACCCGCAGCTATGTGGCCTTCTCGGGCAAGAACTTTCCCCATTACCTCAAGCCGCTGATGGAGGACAAGGGGGTGATGTTCAACCCGCGGCGTCCGCTGGTGATCTACGACAGCATGGGCTTCAGCCTGGACCGCCTGGATGCGCCCGCACCGGGCCTGGAGTTCGTGGACTCCTCGCTTGAGGTGACCGGCAAGCGCGGCGATGCACTGCTCGAGTTCCGCATCCTGGCCGGCGGCGAGGCGATCGGCACCGGCTCCAAGAAGCTGGTGGTCAGCGGGCTCTGCGACTACGACGCCGCGGCCATGGACGAGGTGGTCGCCGAGTTCTACCGCCTCAAGGCCGCCCACGAGGCCGAGGCCTGAGACGCCACCGCCGATGTCCGCCAGCCCGGGGCTCAGGCCACCACGGTGACCGGGCAGGGCGCCAGGTCGATGACCCGGTGACTGACGCTGCCCAGCAGGGATGACTGCCACTTGCCCAGGCCACGGCGGCCCATGATGACCATCGGCGCCGCCTCGGCGTGGTGCCGGGCCCGGGCGACGATGGCCTCGGGAACGCGTTTCCCCTCGCTCACCACCGCCTCGATGCCGCGCGGCACCTCGCCCAGGGCCTCCCTCGCCCGCCGGAAGGCCTCCTCGGACGGGCCGTCGTCCCTGCTCCCGTCGGTCGCCGAGCGGCCATCCGGCCGGCAGAAGACCAGTTCCACCGGCACATCGGCCCGGCGGGCCAGCTCGCCCGCCAGGGCGGTCGCCTTCAGGCAGTGGGCGGAGCCATCCACCGGCACCAGCACCTGCCCCAGGCGCGCCGCGTCGGAGATGCCGGCCGCGGCATGCACGATGGTGACCGGGCAGCGGGCCCGGTGAACCACCTCGTTGCTGATGCTGCCCTGCATGAACTTGCCGACATCACTCAGCTGGCGGGCCCCCAGCACCAGCAGGCATCCGTCATGCCGGGCCGCATGCTCGAGGATGGCGCGGTCGGGGTGGCGGATGAAGCTCGCATCCTCGAGCAGCACCTCGGTGGGCGCCTGCTCCAGGCCCGGGTCGAGCGCCTGCCGCGCCTGGGCAAAGGCCTCGGCGGCGATGTCCTGGCGTCGCGCCCTGTCGTGGTCGGCCTCTGCCTGGCGGTTGGCGGGAATATCGCTGAGCTCGGCCGGGTTGAGCGGCATCACGTGCAGCAGCTGCAGCGGTGTCTCCAGCAGCCTGGCCAGCAGGCTGGCGTGGCGCACCGCTGCCTGCGCCGACGGTGACACATCCACGGGCACGATCACCAGCGAGATCTGCTCGTCCATCGACATCCCCTCCCCGTTTCCAGAACCGCGGACATGCTGGCACTGTAATCGACTGCCGGTGTCGAGGGGTAGGCCAATGGCGCCATCCCGTGGCGTGTCGCTGCCTGGCGGCTCAGGCCACCCGCAGCCGCTTGCCCAGCAGCAGGCCGCTCCAGTCGGCGCGATTGGCGAGCCGATTGAGCAGGATCGAACCGCTCATGCCCACCACGGCGAGGGCGATCACGTAGAGCCACAGCGGGATGGGGACCTGCCAGCTGACGAAGTCCACCACCGAGAAGAAGAGGGGATGGGCCAGGTAGATGCCGAAGGAGTACTCGTTGACCTTCTTCACCAGGGGGGTAGCCTTCAGGCCGACCAGCCAGCGCATGGCCCACAGCAGCGAGAAGATGAACAGCGGCACCACCCAGGTCTCCTTGGAGGAGTACGCCAGTTCGCCGCGCAGCGTGAAGGCAACGATGCCGGCCAGCAGGGCGACCAGCCAGAAGGGGTGCGAGAAGCGTCGGAACCAGGCCTGCTGCTGGAAGTTCGGGTAGTGCTTGACGGTCAGCAGGGCCAGGAAGAACAGGTAGATCCAGCCCAGTGGCGCGATCCAGTGCAGGTAGCCGGGTGGCTCGATTGCCTGCCAGCGGAAGACCCCCCACCAGCCGATGCTGATGAGGGATCCGACCACCAGCCAGGGGCCGGAGGGCAGCCAGCGCTGCAGGCCGAACCGGTTGTAGAGCCAGAACAGCACGTAGAACTGCATGGCGACGATCAGGAAGTAGCCATGCCAGCCGGCGAACACCAGGTATTCGGTCATGTGGTAGCCGAAGCTGACTCGCTCTTCACTGGCCAGCATGCGCAGGTACTCCGCCAGCGAGTAGATCAGGCCATAGACGAAGTAGGGCACCATCACGTACTTGAAGCGATTGGCGAGGAAGTCGTGTGGCACCTTGTTGCCGTAGCGGGCCGAGAACAGGAAGATCGAGATGAAGATGAAGATCGGGGTGCCCAGCACGGTGGGGATCAGCGCCAGGTCGAGGAAGACATGTTCGAGGTAGTTCCTCTCGATGCGCTCGATCAGGTGAAAGACGAAGACCGCCAGGCAGCCGTAGAAGCGTAGCCAGTAGATTTCCTCGATGCGTTTCATGGTCTTTCCTTGACCCGTCATGGACCGTGCTGGAACGTGTCGCGTCGACCTGATGTCCGACCGGCCCAAGCGTCCCGAATTCCCTGTATGAAGGAATTCCCTCTCATTCTTTCGCACCTGGAGGCTCGCGCATGATCCGCACGATCGGAGTGACGACCCTGTTGCTGCTGGGCCTGCTGTCGGCTTCCGCGGCCTCGGCCGCCGGCCAGGTCAGTGAGCAGCGCTTCCACTCCGAGCAACTCGGGCGCGACTATCCCTATACCCTCTACCTGCCCGAGGGCTACGCGGTCAGCAACCAGGCCTATCCGGTGGTCTATCTGCTGCACGGCTCCTTTGGCAGCGAGAGCGACTGGGCGCAGAAGGGGCGTCTGCGCCGCACGGCCGACCGGCTGATAAGGCTCGGGGTCATCCCGCCGGCCATCATCGTGATGCCCGGCAGCCAGAGCTGGTGGATCGACGGCCACAACGAACCGGCTCGCTCGGCCTTCATCCAGGAGCTGGTGCCCCATATCGAGGAGAACTGGCATGTGGTGCCCGAGCGCGAGTGGCGCGGTGTGGCAGGCCTCTCGGCGGGGGGCTTCGGTGCGGTGAACCTTGCCCTCTCCTACCCCGGCCTCTTCGGTGCCGCCGCCGCCTTCAGCCCCGCCAGCTACCATCCGCTCCCCCCGGACAACTCCTCCGCCTGGCGCCATCCCGCCTTCGTCAGGGACGGCGAGTTTGACACCGCCCTCTGGGAGCGCACCAACTACACGGCCCACCTTGATGGCTACCTCTCCCAGGAGCTCGTCGTGCCCCTCTACCTGACCGCCGGCGATCGCGACCGGCTGAATGCCGTTCACCATGCCCGGCTGCTCAAGAGCGCGCTGGAGCCGCACCAGCTCGGGCAGGTGCACATGGACGTGCTGCCCGGTGGCCACACCTGGCGGGTATGGCGCGCCAGTCTGCCTCGGGGGCTCGACTTCATGTTCCGCCACCTCCAGGGGCCGGTGCCGATCGAGACGGAGGATGCCCGGGTCGAGGACCCCGAACCGACCTCGCCGGCGGTGTCTGGCTGAAGCGCAACAGGCAGGCACCGGCAAGCGCCATCGCCATGACCGCTGCTGGGCAAGGGGCGAGGCCGTACCGTAAGGTTCAGGAACTGTCTCGCCGAAGGATGACGACCCGATGATGCGTACGCTGCTGCTGGAGGCCGATGGCCGTGTGACGAGGGGCGGGGAGGAGCTGATCGCGCGCTGGCGCGAAGAGGCCGCAAGCCGCATCTGGATCGACCTGCAGGGCGAGGGGCAGGCGCGCGAGCGGGAACTGCTCGAGGCCTTCGGCTGCCACCCCATGGCCATCGACGACGCCCACCGCGAGCGCCACCCGCCCAAGATCGAGGAGTTCGAGACCCACACCCTGGTCCTCTACCGCGGCATCTCCTCCTTCGACGCCGAGCTGAACTTCGAGCCCCAGCAGATCGCCTTCTTCATCGGCGAGCGCTCGCTGATCAGCCTGCACCCCGGCAAGGCGCTGAGCATCGACCGCCTGCTGGCCCACGAGGGCGAGGCGCTGCTGCGCCGCTCCCCCGAGCACGTGGCACTCAGGGTCATGTACGTCTCCGCCGGCTTCTACCTGGACAGCCTGCTCGAGTTCGAGAATGCCCTCAGTGACCTGGAGGACGAGCTGATGGAGGATGGCAGCGATGCCCTGATGCGCCGGGTCATCGCCTATCGCTCGCGGCTGGTGAAGATGCGCCGGGTTTACCGCTACCACGTCGGCATCACCCAGGAGCTCACCGCCTACGACTATGAGCATCTGCCCCGCGACAACGAGGATACCCTGCATGCCATCAATGACGTCCACGAGCGCTTCGAGCGTCTGCACAGCCTGACCCAGATGTACTACGACATCTGCGGTGACCTGATCGACGGCTACATCTCGCTCTCCTCGCACCAGCTCAACATCACCATGCGGGTGCTCACGGTGATCACCGCCATCTTCGTGCCGCTCACCTTCATTGCCGGCGTCTACGGGATGAACTTCGCGCACATGCCGGAGCTCGCCTATCGCTGGGGCTACTTCGTGGTGCTGGGGGTGATGCTCGCCATCGGCCTGGGCCTGCTGTGGCTGTTTCGGCGCAGGAAGTGGCTGTAGGCCCGGCCGCCGTCGCGGCACGTTGACGCGGCGCACTTGGCCCGAGGGAATCCAGCCTCTAGTCTCGAGGGTCTTCCCCTCTTGCCTGGCCCCGACATGCACCCACAGCGCGCCCGACTGCACAACGAGCTCCACGCCCGGCCCTCGATCTACTTCGAGGAGCCGGCGCACCTCCACCACTACGCCTTCCTCGACGGCGACGGCATCGCCGCGGACATCCTCGGCCGGGTCGCCGAGGTGGTCGGCAGGACCCCCGACATCGAGGCGGCCCAGGAGATCCTCGATCTCGGCGACCAGACCCTGAAGTGGGAGCTCCACACCGAGTTCTTCACCCTGACCCTGCTGGTGCCGAAGCTCCCGCAGGGCGAGCCCTGGCCGTCGCCCCCGCCGCTGCTGGCGGAGATCGCTGCCGAACACAGCCGGGCGCTGATCAATGCCAGCCTGATCCTGGTGGAGGCGGAGGCCGCCTGGGGCGGCGACGCCGAGGCCTACGGCTTTCGCGACCCCGCCGGTTCCAGCGTGGGCGATGGCGATGCCACCGTGTGGAGCGACTTCCGGCTCACGGCGGCCGGCGTCAACCGCCTGCTGCTGGTCAACCGCGGCCTCAACGCCTTTCGCCTGGGCCGCATGACCCGGCGGCTGCTGGAGATCGAGACCTACCGCATGATGGCCTCGCTGGCGCTGCCGGTGGCCAAGGAGATGAGCCTCGAACTGCGCGACCACGAGCTGGAGCTCGGCGAGCTCTCGGAGCGTAATACCGAGGACGAGGAGGCGAGCTCCCGGCCCCTGCTGGCGGCCATCTCCGCGCTCTCGGCGCGGCTCGAGCGCTCGGGAGCCCGCTCGCGCCAGCGCTTCAGCGCCACCGAGGCCTATGCGCGGATCGTCTTCAACCGCATCGAGGAACTGCGCGAGGAGCGCCTCGGCGACCGTCCCCGGCTGGGGACCTTCATCCTGCGCCGCTTCCGGCCGACGGTGCACTACTGCGCCGCGATCAACCAGCGCCAGGAGAGCCTGGCGGAGAGCGTGGCGCGGCTCAACGACCTGCTGAGGACCCGCGCCCAGGTGGAGATCGAGGAGCAGAACTCCGAGATCCTGCAGAGCCTCAACGAGCGCACCAGCAGCCAGCTGAAGATCCAGAAGGCCGTCGAGGGGCTGTCGATCATCGTCATCAGCTACTACCTCTTCAGCCTGTTCAAGCTGGGGCTGCAGAGCCTCGGGGCCCTGGGCGTGGCGATCGAGCCCAGCGTCGCCGCCGCCGTGCTGGGGCCACTGGGGCTGGGGATCATCGGCCTGCTGGCCTGGCGGATTCAGCGCGTCAAGAATCACTGACAAGAGGGGGCTCGATCCCGGCAGGGGCAGGAGGTTGGCGCTATGCTGAGGATAGGCCCCTCCGGGCCTGACCCTCACCTGCACCCCTTCGGGAGGTGACCATGCGGCTACGTGATGCGGTCCGGGCCGATGCTCGGGAGCTGGCCTACCTGATCAACCTGGCGGGGGAGGGGCTGCCCGAGTACCTCTGGGGGCTGATGGCCGAGGGCGGCGAACCCCCGCTGGAGGTCGGCATGCAACGCGCTGCCAGGCAGGAGGGCGGCTTCAGCTACCGCCACGCCAGGGTCTGCATCGACCGGGGACGGCTGGTGGGGATGATCCTCGCCTATCGGTTGCCGGATGTCGGCGATCCCGAGGAACTGAAGGAGTGTCCCGCCGTGGTCGAGCCGCTCCTGCGTCTCGAGGCCAGGGTCCCGGGCAGCTGGTACATCAACGCCATCGCCACCCTGCCGGCGGCACGCCGCAAGGGCATCGGCCGCCTGCTGATGGCCCAGGCAGAGGCCTCGGCGATTGCCGCCGGCTGCGACGAGATCAGCCTGATCGTGGCCTCGGAGAATAACGTTGCCCGCGCGTTCTATCGTCGGCTGGGCTACCGCGAGGTGGCGTCCCTGCCGGTGGTGCCCTGGCCCGGTGGCCCGCATGGCGGCGACTGGTTGCTGATGGCCCGGTGTCTGGAGGGTGGCTAGGAACCCTCGGAAGCCGAGACCGACCTGCCGCCCGCGGTGCGAGCCACCCTGGCCCGCAGGGCGAACAGCGCCACGGCCAGCAGGCCTACCAGCGCCATCAGCAGCAGCGGGAAGCTGCGCGTCCCGAGCCCCTCCAGCAGCGGGCCGGTCAGCGAGGGCACCGCCATGGCGCCGCTGCCGGCGGCCAGGAAGATCATGCCGGTGGTGCGCCCGCTCATCGCCATCAGCTGGTTGCTCAGTCCGAACAGGGTGGGAAAGATCGCCGAGGCGGCCAGCCCGAAGAGCAGCGAGACGGCCCCCAGCGGCAGCCAGTCCAGCTGCAGCGCCAGGGCGCTGGCCAGCCCCAGGGCCAGGCAGCCGCCCAGCACCCACCAGGGCGAGAAGCGCCGCAGCAGCGGGATCGCCAGCAGGCGGCCCACCGAGAGCGCCAGCCAGAACAGGGTGGCCAGCATGGCGGCCTCCTCGCCGGGCATGCCGCGCAGGGTGGCATAGGCGGTGACCCAGCCGGCGAAGGTGATCTCCATGCCCACGTAGAGGCCGAACATGAACAGGAACAGCCCCAGCCGCCAGGCATCGGCGGGCGGCCTGGGGGCATCGTCCTCGCGGGCGGCGGGGGCTCGGGGGCTCTCCAGGTGGGCCAGCGGCCAGAGCAGCAGCAGCGCATAGAGCGCCACCGCCCAGAAGGCCCAGGCGAAGTGGCCGGTCAGCGCCAGCACCGCCACCAGCACCAGCGGCACCAGGGTGTTGCCCAGCCCGAAGCAGAAGTGCAGGGCGCTGATCCAGGGCGGCGAATCCTTGCCGTGGGCCCACAGCAGCAGGGTATTGGAACCGGCGTTGGCCGAGACCTCGGCCAGGCCCAGCAGGAAGACGACCCCGGTCAGCATCGCGAGCCCCTGGCTGAAGGGCACCAGCACCAGCCCCGTCGCCATCAGCAGCAGCATGGCGGCGACCACGCGGTGGCCCGGGAAGCGATCCACCAGCCGCCCCGAGAGCAGCGAGCCGAGCATGTTGCCCAGTGCCCGGGCGGTGAACAGCACCGAGATCTGGCCCATGGTCGAGCCGGTCATCGCCGCCAGGTGCGGCAGCGCGGGACCGAGCAGGCCGCCGCTCATGCCCACGGCCAGCATGACCAGGAAGTAGTGGTGGGTGACCCGGCGGGCGTGGGGCGTCGAGGCCGGCATGTCCCCTCCTTGGCAGGCGGCAAAGGGCGCGATTGTGCCATCTTTCCCGCCCCGATGACGCCTCCCTGCCTGTCCTCCGGCATCGGTCGTAAGCCCGGGTAATCTGCAGCCGGCCACGCCTCGCCGCCGATCAGGCCCGGGTCGGCTCGGCCTTGCCCTCGCGCGCCAGTCGCTGCCAGACCGCCTTCCGCTCGGCCTCATCCATGCGCGTCCAGCGGCCGATCTCGTCCAGGCTGCGCCCGCACCCCTGGCAGTGCGTGCCTTCCGGCGTGAGGCGGCAACGCTTCACGCAGGGGGAAGGGCGAGCTCCGGGGGGATCACTCATAGCGTTCCCGCCACTGCTGGACGGCGATCTGCTCCTTGAGCATCTCGAGCATGTCGATCAGCACCTGTTCGGTCACCCGGTCGGTGTGCTTGTCGACCTGCAGCCAGGCATCGAAGCCGCTCTCCGTCATGTGCTCCACCAGGTGGCCGAACTCCGGTGAGCGCATGCCCCTCACGGCCTCGTCCAGCAGCCGGCAGGCCAGGTCGCGGAGCGTCTCGTCCAGCCCCCTGGCCACCTGGCTGCCCATGGGCAGGCGCTTCAGGCGGCGGATCTCCGGGCTCTCGGCCAAGGTGCGGCCCACCAGGGCCCCGACGTAGCGCATCAGCTCGTCGCGATTCGCCACATAGGCGGTGTCGGCCATCTCCTCCAGGCGCCGGGACACCTCGGCGATCAGCTGGTGCTTGCGCGGCAGGATCACGTCCCCGACGACGCGGCGGGAGAGCGAGTCGCTGGCACGCACCTGCTGCTGCACATTGTCGAGCAGGCGGATGGCGATGCGGTCGGAGAGCTCCTCCAGCAGGATGTCGTAGTACTTGGCATAGACCCCGTACAGCCGCCAGCGGCGGATATCGATCATGCCCACCCGCTGCAGGCGATGCAGCAGCGAGATGACGCGCAGCACCCGCAGCAGGCGGAAGCCGCCCAGGGGAATGCAGCCGAGCACGTCGTACCAGTGCACGAAGGGATAGAAGAACCAGCGATGGTAGCGCCGCTCGGCGATGGCCACGGCCCAGCCCAGCAGCACATCGAGCAGGAAGAGGCTGACGAAGGCCAGGTCGATGGCGATGAAGTTGGCATGGACGTGCCGGTCGTAGGCGGCATGCCACCCCGGGGCCACGGCCTCGAAGGCCGCGTTGAGCGGCGGCAGCAGGTAGAGGGAGTCGAACAGCAGCAGCGCCAGGTTGGCCACCACCAGGACCAGGATCAGCAGGTCCCAGGCGATGTGCAGGCGCTCCAGGGCCAGCCCGACGGGCCGTTTCACCCTCGGCTCCCGGCGTTGGTGCGCAGCGGGTCGAGCAGTTCGCTCAGTCCGTTGTGGTCGATCTCGTGCATCAGGTGCAGCAGCCGGCCGATCTGGCCCTCGGGAAAGCCCTCGCGGGCGAACCAGTTGAGGTAGGGGCCGGGCAGGTCGGCGATCAGGCAGCCCGCGTGCTTGCCGAAGGGCATGCGCAGGGTGACCAGTTTCTCAAGGTCTTCGGGATTCACTATGCTGGCTCCATGACGAACAGAGGCGACCTTACCATGCCGGATGTGACGCTCGAAGGGCCCATCGGGGTGATCGCCGATACCCACGGGCTGCTGCGCCCCGAGGCGCTGGCGATGCTCGAGGGCTGCGGGCTGATCCTGCATCTCGGCGACGTAGGCAGCAAGGACGAGGACGCCGCCCTCCTCGAGCGCCTCGCCGCACTGGCGCCGCTGCATGCCGTGCGCGGCAACATTGACACCGCGGCCTGGGCCGAGGGGCTGCCCCTCACCTGCGACCTGCGGGTCAACGGCTGGCGGCTGCACCTGGTGCACGATATCGCCGACCTCGACGCGGCCATCGCCTGCGACGCCGTGCTCCACGGCCACTCCCACAAGCCGCGCAACGAGTGGCGGGGCGAGCGGCTGCTGTTCAACCCGGGCGCCGCCGGCAAGCGTCGCTTCCGGCTGCCCATCACCCTGGGCAAGCTGTGGGCGGACGCGCGCGGCCTGCGCGGGGCGATCCTGCACCTGCCGTTGTGACGCGCCACGCCTTGATCCGGCGACACCCCGCCCGCATGCACAGGGGTGAACCTTCCGACCCAACCCGAGGAGAGCCCATGACGACCCTGGTGATCGGTGCCAACGGCCAGATCGGCCGCCAGTTCTGCGCGCTGGCGCAGGCCGCCGGCGAGCCCATCAAGGCCATGATCCGCGACGCGGCCCAGCAGCCCTGGTTCGAGGAGCGCGGCATCGAGACGGTGATCGCCGACCTGGAGGGCGACTTCCGCGCCGCATTCGACGGCTGCGACCAGGTGGTCTTCACCGCCGGCTCGGGCCCGCACACCGGCCCCGACAAGACCCTGCTGATCGACCTCTACGGGGCCATCCGCGCCGTGGATATCGCCCGCGAGCGGGGCATCGGGCGCTTCCTGATGGTCAGCGCCATGCGCGCCGAGAATCCCCAGGAGGCGCCGGAGAAGCTGCGCCCCTACATGGCCGCCAAGTTCGCCGCCGATGCCCACCTGCGCCTGGCCGGGGTGCCCCACCTGATCCTCAAGCCGGGCCGGCTGACCGACGAGCCCGCCACCGAGCGCGTGGCGACCTCGCTTGCCGAGACCGGCGGCGAGAACCAGGTCTCGCGGGCCAACGTTGCCCATGCCCTGCTGCACCTGCTCAAGGCCCGGGAACTGGTCGATCGCGAGTTCGTGCTGCTCGACGGCGAGCGGGAGATCGGCGAGGCGCTGGCATAGCGCGGGCAGCGGCCGGCTGACCCGACCATTGTCCTTACTCCAGGCGTTGCTCCAGGCGTTGCTCCAGGTCTGCCAGGAAGGCCCGGATGCGTGCCGCATTGGTACCCACGTCGCTGGCGCCGAGCCGCGAGGCGGAGCGCATGTCGACCCGCACGCCCTCCGGCGTCTCGGTCAGCCGGATCACCACGTCGTCCTTGAAGTCGAACCAGGTGGTGGTGGCGGTGGCCTCCAGCCGGGCGTCGCCCACCGCGGCGATCTCCCACCCGGCGTCGCGCGCCTCGGCCTCGGCGGCGGCCAGCACCGCGTCGAGGGGGGCGTCGAGCACCAGCGGCTGGATGTCCGGGTAAGCCTCGCGCTGCTGGCGGGCGGTCGCCTCGCCGGGATAGTCCACGGCATTGGGCGCGGCCTCCCGGGCCGCGACCAGGGCCTCGAAGGCGGGCGGGTCCTGCGTGTCGGTGGTGATGTCGTGGATGGGCGGCACCGACCTGGCCTGCTGCAGCTGCATCCAGGGCACCGCGACCAGCACCAGGCCGGCCAGGATCACCAGCCCGCCCAGCAGCGCCGGCAGGGCGCGGCGAGTGAAGGCGGCGATGAGCAGCCCCACCAGGCCCAGCCCGGCGGCGCCGAGGGCGACGAAGGCGCCGTAGCGCAGCATGCTGAAGGCATCCCCCAGCGCGAGCAGCCCGGTTCGATAGGCCGGCCCCGCGAGGGCCATGGAGAGGGCTGCCAGGATGGCCAGGATGCCCCCCGCCAGTGCCACCTTGAAGGCCAGTCCCGTGCCTCGATGTTCCGATGTCTTGGGGTCAGGTGTCATGCCGCTTCCTCGCGTCGGTCGGCCCATCTCGAAGGGTAGCCCTTCGGCCGGGAAGGGGCGCTCGCCATGCCCCGGGGCATGGCAGAGGCGTGTCAATCCAGCACGATCAGGTGATTGGGCAGCTCGTTGCGCTCGTGGGTGGCCGGTACCTGCTCCTTGAGGTGCTCGCCGCAGGCCTCGATGCACTCCAGGAACCCCTGCAGGGTCTCGCCGGCCTTCACCTGGCGGGTGAAGGCCGCCACGATGGATTGCCAGGTCTCGTCGCTGATGCGTGCCGAGATGCCACGGTCGACCAGGATCTCTACATAGCGCTCGGCTTCGGAGACGAAGATCAGCATCCCCGTGCCCCCCTCGGTGTGGTGCAGCTCCTGTTCCAGGAACTGCCGCCGGGCGAGGTTGGCCGCCCGCCACTGGCGAACCGAGCGCGGGATCAGCCGGGTGGTGACGGCGGGAAGGCGGAACACCAGTCCCAGCACGATGAAGGTCGCCCACTGCACCAGGGTCAGCTCCCAGGCCGTCAACCAGCCGGGAAAGTAGTTGACCGCACCGGGCACCACCAGCGCCAGCAGGCCGGCCCAGAGCAGCGGGATATAGGCATAGTTGTCCGCTCGCGGCGCCAGTACGGTGACCAGCTCGGCGTCGGTATCGCGCTCGACCCGATGAATCGCCTCGGCTACCTGTCGCTGCTCGTCTTCACTCAATAAGGCCATGGGGGTCGTGATCTCCGAATCCTGATTGTCATGTCGGTGTCGCCACCGGCCGAAGGGTCGGCTTACCAGCCGCCGGACGCGCCGCCGCCACCGAAGCCGCCGCCGCCACCGCCGAAACCACCCCCGCCGCCGAAGCCGCCGCCCCCGCGAGACCGGCCGCCAAGCGCACCGCCCAGCAGCATGCCGGCCAGCAGGCCGCCGCGCCCACCGCGTACCAGGGTCATGACGATCACGAACATCACGAAGAAGAGAATCGATGCCGGTCCCCTGGGGCCCGGCTCCCCGGCCGGGGCGCCGGAGGTGGCGCTGGTGTCCATGGGCTCGCCGCCCAGCACCCGGATCATCGCCTCCACGCCCTCGGTGATGCCGCGGGCATAGTCGCCCTCGCGGAACGCCGGGGTCAGGGTCTGGTTGATGATCACCGAGGACTGGGCGTCGGTCAGTCGGCCCTCGAGGCCGTAGCCGACCTCGATGCGCACCTTGCGCTCATTCGGCGCGACGATCAGCAGGGCGCCGTTGTCCTCCTCTGCCTGGCCGATGCCCCAGTGGCGCCCCAGCTGATAGCCATACTCCTCGATGGGGACGCCCTGCAGGTCCGGCAGGGTCGCCACCACCAGTTGCTCGGTGGTGGCCTCCTCGTGGGCCGCGAGCCGCTCGCTCAGGCGTGATTCGGTGGCCGGGTCCAGCAGCTCGGCCTGGTCCACCACGCGGCCGGTCAGCTCGGGAAAGTCGAGTTCCTGGCCTTCACTTTCCCGGGCCTGGAGGCCGAGGGCCGTCGACAGCAGCAATGCCAGTAGCGGAATGCGCAGGAGATCGCTCATTCAAACTCCACCTGGGGGGCCTGGTCCGCGTTCTCGGTCGTGGCCTCGAAGGTCTCGCGAAGCGGCATGTCGCTGTAGAGGATGGTGTGCCACAGGCGACCGGGGAAGGTGCGGATCTCGGTGTTGTAGCGCTCGACCGCGGTAATGAAGTCGCGCCGGGCCACGGCGATGCGGTTCTCGGTGCCCTCCAGCTGCGACTGCAGGGCCAGGAAGTTCTGGTTTGACTTCAGCTCGGGGTAGCGCTCGGAGACCGCCATCAGGCGGCTCAGTGCCCCGGTGAGCTGCTGCTGGGCCTGCTCGAACTGGCGCATCTTTTCCGGGTCGTCCAGCGACGCGGCGTCGATCTGGATGGAGGTGGCCTTGGCCCGCGCCTCCACCACGGCGATCAGGGTCTCCTGCTCCTGTCGGGCAAACCCCTTGACCGTCTCGACCAGGTTGGGCACCAGGTCCGCGCGCCGCTGGTACTGGTTCTCCACCTGCGCCCAGGCCGACTTCACCTGTTCGTCATAGGTGGGGATGTTGTTGACGCCGCAACCCGTCAACAGCATCGCCATGATCAGCACAAGGGTAAATCGCCAGACACGAGGGTCGGGAAGCGCGGTGTGTCTCGTCAGCATGGGGTCGGTCCATCCCTGTGATTGCGATTCGATGCCCTCCAAGGTACAGCTCAGGGTGATATGAAGGAAGCGATGCCAGGCCGACACGCCGCCCGTCAGTGGAAGGGATGGCCCTCGTCGATGCAAAGCCTCACCGAGTGATGGAGAATGTGGCGTTACCTGATGGTCGCCGCGCGCCCTGGCGACGCTGTCCGACACCATGCAACGAGGTCCCATGAATCCCACCATCGAACTGCTCAAGTCCCACCGCTCGATCCGCAAGTTCACCGACCAGCCGGTCTCCCGCGAGCTGCTGGAGACGCTGATCGAGGCCGGCCAGGCCGCGGCCACCTCCAGCCACGTCCAGGCCTACTCGGTGATCCACGTGACGAACCCGGCGAACCGCGAGGCGATCGCCGAGCTGGCCGGCGGCCAGTCCTACGTGGCCACCGGCGGCGCCTTCCTGCTGTTCTGCGCCGACATGAAGCGTCCCACCGAGGCCGCCGAGCGCACCGGCGCCCGGGTGGTGCGCGGCATGACCGAGCAGCTGCTGGTGGCCAGCGTGGATACCGCCCTGATGGCCCAGAACGTGGCCATCGCCGCGGAATCGGAAGGGCTGGGCATCTGCTACATCGGCGGCATCCGCAACAACCCCCAGCAGATCAGCGACCTGGTGGGCATCCCGGACCACGTCTTCCCGGTGTTCGGCATGTGCCTCGGCTACCCGGCCCACGACCCGGACGTGAAGCCGCGCCTGCCGGTGGCGGCGATCCTCAAGGAGGACACCTACACCGACGACCGCGAGCTGGTGGACGCCTACGACGACGCCATGCACGCCTACTACCAGTCGCGGAAGGGCGGCCCCAAGGACACCACCTGGTCGCGGAACCTCACCCCGCTGTTCGACACCAAGCTGCGCCCCCACATGCGCGAGTTCCTGGTCAAGCGCGGCTTCGAGATGAAGTGAGCCGCGGCCTCAGCCGTGGATGTAGCGCAGGCGGGCATCGCGGCGCAGGCGCAGCATGGTGATCACGTAGGTCAGGAAGATCAGGCTCTCGGCGATGGTGCCGCCGATCGAACCGGCCAGCAGGTTGCTGATCACCCAGCACAGCGCCGGCCCGGGCACATCTGCGCGACCCGATGGCATCACGCCGGGCCGCTCAGGCGAGTTCCAGCGCCTGCAGCACGGCGGCCAGTGCCTGCCGTTCCTGGCCCTCCAGCGTCTTCAGGGGCAGCGGCAGGCTGGGTGGTTCGGTGAGCCCCAGGAGCTCCGCCGCGGTGGCCACCACACGCAGGCTTCCCCCGTGCCGGCGGAACAGGGCCCATAGCGGCTCGAGATGCTGGCTCATCCACAGGGCCTTGTCCCCCTTGCCGGCCCGGGCCGCACGGGTAATGGCCAGGGCGGTCTCGGGAAACAGGCCGCCGATCACCGAATACCAGGCCTCGCAGCCGGCATTCAGCCCGGTGGCGGCCATGGCATCGCCGCTGACGCCGATCGTCACCTCCGGCGGGATCAGGCCGCGCAGCCGCGCGACACGCTCCCGGGCGGCCGCTGGCTCGGCGGGCACGCCGGGGATCTTGATGGAGGCCACCCTGGGCAGCGCCGCGATGCGCCCATGCAGCGCGTCGCTGAAGGTGAAGTGCGTCGTGCCGGGATTGTCGTAGACGCAGAGCGGCACCGAGAGTCGAGCGGTCACGGCCTCATAGAGCCCGAAGGCCTCCTCCTCGGACAGCGGCTGGTACGACATCGGCGCCAGCAGCACCGCGCTGGCGCCCGCGGCCTCGGCGTCCTCGGCCAGGGCCAGGACGTCGCGGGTGCGCAGGGCGCTGATGCCCACGATCACCGGCACGTCGCCGGCGTGCTCCACGGCCAGCCGGGCCATGCGGGCGCGTTCGGCGCGGGTGAGATAGGCATAGTTCCCCGTCGAGCCGAGCGCCCCGATGGAATCGACGCCCGCAGCGGCCAGCCTCTCGACCAGTCGGACGAATCCCGCCTCGTCGATGGCGGCCTCGTTCATGGGCGTCAACGGAAAGGCACTCAGGCCGATGAACATGGCGGTCTCCTCGTTCCATGGGCTGGCGGCGGACTTGCTCGAGAGTATGTCACGGCGGAGACTCGGCACCACGCCTCCGGGCTGCGCACCGGAGTCTTGCCGCCAACCCCTGGAGGGCTGATTGCATGGGAAGCCAAGCCGACCCCGACCTGGCCCCGCGCCTGCGCGAGCTGCTGAGGGGCCTGCCCGACGAACGGCTGCCGATCACCTACCAGCAGGCCGCCGAGGCGCTGGGCCTCGCGCCGCCGCGCACCATCCAGCGCGTCGCTCAGGCGCTGGAGGCGCTGATGCGCGAGGACGTCGCCGCCGGCCGGCCGATGATCGCCGCCCTGGTGGTCAGCCGCCGCGACGACCTGCCCCGGCAGGGCTTCTTCGAGCTGGCCGTGGCGCTCGGCCGCTTTCCCGCGGACCCGGCAGGCCACGCGGCGGCCTATCGGCAGGAGCTCCGGCAGGTGCTGGCGGAGCGATCGGCATGAGGCGAAGGGATGGAGCTATGGAGGGGAACGGCAGACGCCCCCGGATGGGGGCGTCGGTAGAGTGGGGAGAGCCGTGTGTCAGGTCACGCCGGCAAGCACCAGGTCGCGATGTTCCTGGCGCAGGCTCTTTACGAGGCCCACGCACATCACCACCAGCACCAGGGAGAAAGGCAGGCCGGTGGCCACCGCGCCGGCCTGCAGGGCGCCCAGTGCGGCATCGCCGCCGCCGTAGAGCAGGATGCCGGCAATCACCCCTTCCAG
>NZ_JAWSUJ010000027.1:0-44724 GCF_033549285.1 Halomonas sp. | reverse complement strand
CTAGCAGCAGCAGGCGCTCCTCCAGCAGGTCTTCCTTGTCGATGCTCTCCCGGGAGGCCCAGAGATGGTCGGCAGGCAGCAGCACCTCGAAGGCCTCCTCGTAGAGCGGCTTGGTGACCACGTCGGTCTCGGTGAAGGGCAGCGCGATGATGATGGCATCCAGTTCGCCGCTGCGCAGCTTGCGGCGCAGGTTGCCGGTGAAGCCCTCCTCGATGTAGAGCGGCATCTGCGGCGCACGACGGGAGAGCTCCGGGATCAGGTGGGGGAAGAGGTAGGGGCCGATGGTGTAGATGGCGCCGATGCGCAGGGGGCTCGCCAGCTGGTCGCGGCCGGCCGTGGCCAGCTCCTTGATGACGCTGCTCTGTTCCAGCACGCGCTGGGCCTGCTCGACGATCTTCTCGCCCAGCGGGGTGACCTGCACGGTGGACTTCGAGCGCTCGAACAGCGCCACGCCGAGTTCCTCCTCGAGCTTCTTGACGGCCACCGAGAGCGTCGGCTGGGAGACGAAGCAGCGCTCCGCCGCGCGTCCGAAATGGCGCTCCTGGGCCAGTGTCACGATGTAGCGGAGTTCTGTTAGAGTCATTGTGGTGCCGGCAGGCATCCTCTTCCGAAGCGGGTGATGGTCCCAGCGATCTCGCCCGATGCACAGGGACACAATAATGCCAATAGGGACTTTTTATCAGGGGGCGAGGGAAAGGTGAAGACGACGACACTGATTCTGGGCTGCGGCGACATCGGCATGGCACTGGGGCGCGAGCTCCGCGAGGCGGGACACCGGGTGATCGGGGCGCGCCGCAACCCGCGCGCGCTGGAAGGCAGCGGGCTGGAGGCCGTGGCGGTCGACCTGAACGACCCGACCACCCTGGCCGGGCTGCCCGACGCCGAGACGCTGGTCTACGTGGTCAGCGCCGACCGCTTCGAGGAGGCGGCCTATCGCGCTGCCTACCTCGATGGCCTGACCGCGGTGCTGGCCGAGTACGCCGGCCGCGACACGGCGCCCGGGCGGGTGTTCTTCGTCTCCTCGACCAGCGTCTACGCCCAGCGCGATGGCGAGGAGGTCGACGAGACCAGCCCCGCCGACCCCTCGGGCTTCTCGGGCCTGCTGATGCGCGAGGCCGAGCAGGCGCTGATCGACCATGACCTGCCTGGCACCGTGGTGCGCTTCTCGGGCATCTTTGGCCCCGGCCGCGATCGCCTGATCCGCCAGGTCGGCGAGGGTCGCATCGCCCCGGCGAGCCCCGTCATGTACTCCAACCGTATCCACCGCGACGACTGCGCCGGGGTGCTGGCCCACCTGATCGGCCGGCACCTTGCCGGCGACCCCCTCGAGGCGCTCTACCTCGCCAGCGACTGCGAGCCGGCCCCCCTGCACGAGGTGATGGCCTGGCTGGCGAAGCAGCTGAAGGTCGAGGCCACCGAGACCATCCAGTCGCCGCTGCGTCGCCGCGCCAGCAAGCGTTGCGACAATACCCGGCTGCTCGAGAGCGGCTATCGCTTCCGCTATCCCAGCTTCCGCGAGGGCTATGCCCAGGTGCTGAAGGCGGGAGGCTTCCTGCCCGAGAAGGCGTGAGGGAAGGGCGGCCCGCTCAGGCCGCCGGCGAACGGGCCAGGGTCTGGTAGCGGGCCCCATCGTTCTCGGTGAAGGAGCGCACCAGCGAGAGCCGCCGCCAGGGCCAGGCCAGGTCGATCGCGGGCAGGCTCCGGGTCTCCAGCCGGCGGGCGCGGCGCAGCAGGGTGACGTGGGGCACGAAGTGCCCCGGCCGGTGGTTGACCCCGAATGCTGCCAGCCCGTCCCACAGCGAGCCATGGAGGCGCACCAGCTCAGGGTCAGGCGTCTGGCCGCCGACCCAGACGATGCCGGGGCGATGGAAGGCCCCCCAGGCATCGAGTCGCCACTCCCCCGCCGGGATCGACCGCTCACCGACCCAGGCCGCGAGCGCCGCTGCCCGCTCCTCGGCCACCTCGCCGAGGAAGGCCAGCGTCAGGTGCAGGCTTTCGTCCGGCATGCGGCGCCCGCCGCAGCGGGCCTGGGCGAGTTCGGCCAGTTCCCCTAGCCGCTGGCGCAGCTCGTCAGGCGGCTCCAGCGCCAGGAAGAGTCTCACGGCCCCCCTCTTAGTCGCCGATGACCATGATCCCCTCTGCCTCGAACTGCGCCCCCTTGGGCAGCGCCTTGACGCCGATGGCGGCGCGGGCCGGATAGGGCTTCTCGAAGAACTCCTCCATCACCTGGTTGACCACGGCGAAGTGCTCCAGGTCGACCAGGTAGAGGTTGAGCTTGACCACGTCCTGCAGGGTGCCGGCGGCCTCCTCGCAGACGGCCTTCAGGTTGGTGAAGACCTGGCGCGCCTGGGTCTCGAAGTCGTCGGAGACCAGCGCCATGGTGGCCGGGTCCAGCGGGATCTGCCCGGAGAGGTAGACGGTGTTGCCGGCCTTGATGGCCTGGGAGTAGGGGCCGATGGCGGCGGGGGCCTGGTCGGTATTGATCACGGCCTTGTTGCTCATGGTGGTGCTCCTTTCAGTCCAGCGTCGCGAAATGGAAAAGCCCCCCGCCTGCCGCCTCGTGCGGCCGGCGGGGGGCGGAAAAGATTCAGTTGCCGAGGCGGGTGATGCGGCCTACGTGGGCAAGGTTGCGCAGGCGCTTGATGATGCGCGCCAGGTGCACGCGGTTGCGCACCGAGAGGATGAGGTTGACGATCGACAGCCGAGCGTCGCGCTCCTCGATGCCGATGCGCTCGATGTTGGCGCCGGCGTCGGTGACCAGGGCGGCGATCTCCGCTACCAGGCCGCGGCGGCTCTCCACCTCCAGGCGCAGGGCGGCCGGGAAGTCCTCGTCGATGTCGTCGGACCACTCCAGGGCGAACAGCTTGTCCGGGTCGTTCCTGAGCTCGGCCAGGTTGCGGCACTCGGCGCGGTGGACCACGATGCCCTTGCCCGCGGAGAGGTGGCCGACCACCGGGTCGCCGGGCAGCGGACGGCAGCAGCGGGCGAACTTGATCACCATGCCCTCCACACCGCTGATCACGACCGGTCCCTGGGCATGCGCCGGTTGTGCAGCGGGCTCGCCCGTCTCGCCCTGCTGCAGCTCCACCAGCCGGCGGGCCACCACATGGGCGACCCGGGTGCCCAGCCCGATGGATTCCAGCAGGCTCTCCTGGCCCTTCAGCGAATGCTCCTTGAGCAGGCTGTCGAGCAGGCCCTCGGGCAGCTCCTCCAGGCTGGTCTCGAACGGCGCGAGGGCCTTGTTGAGCAGTCGTCGGCCGAGCTGTACCGCCTCGGTGTGCTGCTGGTGCTTCAGCGCGTGGCGGATCGCCGAGCGCGCCTTGGCGGTGACCACGAAGTTGAGCCAGGCCAGGTTGGGGCGCGCCCCGGGGGCGGTGATGATCTCCAGGGTCTGGCCGCTCTCCAGACGGGTGGAGAGCGGGGCCAGGTGGCGGTCGATGCGACAGGCGATGCAGCTGTTGCCGATATCGGTGTGCACGCTGTAGGCGAAGTCGATCACCGTGGCGCCCTGGGGCAGCTCCATGATGTCGCCCTTGGGCGTGAACACGTAGATGTCATCGGGGAAGAGGTCGTTCTTGACGTGCTCGATGAACTCCAGCGAATCCCCGGCGTGGCGCTGCATCTCCAGCAGGCCCTTGACCCAGGCGCGGGCCCGGGCATGGCTGCCCTGGGCGATGGGGTGCTCGGTCTGGCCGGCCTTGTAGAGCCAGTGGGCGGCGATGCCGTTGTTGGCCAGGGCCTCCATCTCGCGGGTGCGAATCTGCACCTCGATGGGCATGCCGCCGCGGCCGAACAGGGTGGTGTGCAGGCTCTGGTAGCCGTTGGCCTTGGGGATGGCGATGTAGTCCTTGAAGCGCCCCGGCACCGGCTTGTAGAGGTTGTGGACCACGCCCAGGATGCGGTAGCAGCTGTCGACGTCCTCGGTGATGATGCGAAAGCCGAACACGTCCATGATCTCGGCGAAGGACTTCCGCTGGTCGCGCATCTTGCGGTAGATCGACAGCAGGTGCTTCTGGCGGCCGATCACCGTGCCCGGCAGGCCCTCGTCGTCGAGGCTCTGCTGCAGGCTGGTCTGGAGCTGGCGGATCGTCGAGCGGCGATGGCCCCGGGCGCTGGAGACGGCGCGCTTGATGCGCTCGGCACGCATCGGGTAGAGGGCCTGGAAGGAGAGGTCCTCGAGCTCGACCCGGATGGTGTTGATGCCCAGCCGGCTGGCAATGCGGGCGTAGATCTCCAGGGTCTCGCGGGCGATGCGGCGCTTCTTCTCGGGGCGCAGCGCGCCCAGGGTACGCATGTTGTGCAAACGGTCGGCGAGCTTGACGATGATCACCCGGATGTCGCGGGACATCGCCAGCACCATCTTCTGGAAGTTCTCGGCCTGGGCGACCGCCTTGTCCTCGAAGGTGATCTGGGTCAGCTTGGAGACGCCGTCCACCAGCTCGGCGACGGGCTTGCCGAACTGCTCGCCCAGGGCCTTCTTGGAGACCCCGGTATCCTCGATCACGTCGTGCAGCATGGCGGCCATCAGGCTCTGATGGTCCATGTGCATGTTGGCCAGGATGTTCGCCACGGCCAATGGGTGCGTCACGTAGGGCTCGCCGGAGCGCCGTCGCTGGCCGTCGTGGGCCTGCTCGGCATAGTAGAAGGCGCGCCTGACCTGCCGGATCTCGTCCTGGGGAAGGTAGCCGCCGAGTCGGTCGGCCAGGTCATCGATGGTGAACATGCGGCGCGCCCTGACTGCTGCGTGATGGCCCTGAGGGAAAGCGCTCCTGCGCCGGGAGGGGCAGGATCACTCCTCGACGTGGGTGCCCGGCTCGAACTCGGTCCGCACACGCACCGGTGCCGCCTCGACGGGCTCGTCGAGCACGCTGGCGTCGACCAGCCCCTCGGCGATCTCGCGCAGGGCCATGACGGTGGGCTTGTCGTTCTCCCAGGGCAGGAGGGCGTCGCGGGAGCCGCGCGCCAGCTGGCGGGCACGGTGAGTGGAGATCATCACCAGCTTGAAGCGGTTTTCGACGTTTTCCAGACAATCTTCGACGGTGACACGTGCCATGGATGCCTTCCTGAAATAGTGCTGACGGGCAAAACCCCGGCCGGCGTGGAGACGCCCCGGGAATTCCACCGATGGGTAGACCGGATAGATTACTCGACGCCCGGCTGCCCTGACAAGCGCCGCGGCTTGGGCAGGACGGGCGCCGCGACCGGCGTCGGGACAAGTGCCGCTGCTGGATTCAGGACAAGCGCCGCTGCCGAATTCAGGACAAGAGCGCGGCGAGCAGCGGGGCGTGGTGCTCGCTCACCTTCTCGCGGGTCAGGCGGCGGGCGATGACCAGCGACTGCAGCTCGCGCAGGGCGGTGGTGAAGTCGTCGTTGATCACCAGGTAGTCGTACTCGTCGTGATGGGTCATCTCCTCCACCGCATCACGCATGCGCCGGGCGATCACCGCGTGCTCGTCGGTGCCGCGGCTGGCCAGCCGGCGCTCCAGCTCTTCCCGGGAGGGGGGCAGGATGAACACCGAGACGGCATCGGGCAGCTGCTGGCGAACCTGGCGGGCGCCCTGCCAGTCGATCTCCAGGATCACGTCCTGGCCGGCGGCGAGCATCGCCTCCACGCTGCGGCGTGAGGTGCCGTAGTAGTTGTCGAAGACCCGGGCGTACTCGAAGAAGTCGCCGTGCTCGATCATCGCCTCGAAGGCCGGCACGTCCACGAAGTGGTAGTTGACGCCGTCCACCTCGCCCTCGCGGCGCTCGCGGGTGGTGTGGGAGACCGAGACCTGGATGCCGTCGAGGCTTTCGATCAGCTCGCGGACCAGGCTGGTCTTGCCGGCGCCGGAGGGAGCGGAAACGATGAAGAGCGTACCTTGGGCCATGAGCAGGGATCCCCGACGTTACAACGGATGGTGAGCGGCTGCGGAAAGGGCGGAGTATCGCACAGAATGGCGCCCGGCCTGTAGCCGGGGCCTTACTCGATGTTCTGGATCTGCTCGCGCATCTGCTCGATCAGCACCTTGAGCTCCACGGCGCAGCGGGTGGTGGCGGCCACCACCGACTTGGACGACAGGGTGTTGGCCTCGCGGTTGAGCTCCTGCATCAGGAAGTCCAGGCGGCGGCCCACCGGGCCCGGCTGGCCGAGCTGGCGCTCCACCTCGGCGACATGGGTGGCCAGGCGGTCGAGCTCCTCGTCGACGTCGGCCTTCTGGGCGAGCAGCACCAGCTCGGCCTCCAGGCGCTGGGGGTCCAGCTCGGCGCGCATCGCCTCCAGCCGCTCCAGCAGCTGGGCCCGCTGGCGCTCGAGGATCTGCGGCATCAGCCGGCGCACCTCGGCCACCTGGTCGTTCACCGCGGTGATCCGCTCGCGGATCAGCGCGGCAAGCTTCTCGCCCTCCCGGGCGCGGCCGGCGACCAGATCGTCCAGGGCGGCCTGGAACAGCGCCAGCGCCTCCTGCTTGACGGCCTCCATGTCGGGGCCGCGGCTGTCCAGCACGCCGGGGTGGCCGAGCAGGCTCAGGGCATCGGGCATGGCGGTCCCGGGGACGCTTTCGCGCACCTCCTCCAGGGCCGTGGCCAGCGCCACCAGGCGCTTTCGGTCGACGCTCGGTGCGGCCTCGTCGCCGGCGGCCTCGAAGCGCAGTGTGCATTCGACCTTGCCCCGGGCCAGGCGTGCGCGCAGTGCCTCGCGGAACATCGGCTCCAGGTCGCGCAGCGCCTCCGGCAGGCGGAAGTGGGGCTCGAGGTAGCGCTGGTTCACCGAGCGCAGCTCGAGCTGCAGGGTGCCGGCCGCGATGTCGCGATCCTGGCGTGAAAAGGCGGTCATGCTGTGGGCCATGGAGCCTCCCGATGACGCGTGGTATGCAAGGGATGGCAGTGTAACCGATTCCCCGCCCAGACCGTGTAGAGCAGAGCGTGTAGAATGGCCGCCATCCCACAGCGTGACTTCCCGTCATCATCCAGGTTCAAGAGAGGTGCCATGTCTTCGGAGATCCGGCGTCCCAGCGGACGCGCCCCCGACCAGTCTCGCGAGATCCGTCTCACCCGCGACTATACCCGCCACGCCGAGGGCTCGGTGCTGGTGGAGTTCGGCGACACCAAGGTCCTGTGCAATGCCAGTGTCGAGGTCGGCGTGCCGCGCTGGCTGCGCGGCAAGAAGCAGGGCTGGGTGACCGCCGAGTACGGCATGCTGCCCCGTGCCACCCACACCCGCGGCAGCCGCGAGGCCACCCGCGGCAAGCAGGGCGGCCGTACCCTGGAGATCCAGCGGCTGATCGGTCGCTCGCTGCGGGCGGCGGTGAACCTCAAGAAGCTCGGCGAGTTCACCATCACCGTGGACTGCGACGTCATCCAGGCCGATGGCGGCACCCGCACCGCCTCCATCACCGGCGGCTGCGTGGCGCTGATCGATGCCATCCGCCACCTGCAGCGCGAGAAGCTGATCAAGGGCGACCCCTTCCACCAGCTGGTGAGCTCGGTGTCGGTGGGGCTGTTCAAGGGGTTGCCGGTGGTCGACCTGGACTACCCCGAGGACTCCAGCGCCGATACCGACATGAACGTGGTGATGGCCGAGGGCGGCGGGCTGATCGAGGTGCAGGGCACCGCCGAGGCCGGCACCTTCAGTCGTGCCCAGCTCGACGCCATGCTCGACCTGGCCGAGAAGGCCGGCAACGAGCTGTTCGAGCACCAGCGCGCGGCCCTGGGCATCCGCGGCTGAGCCGCCCTGTTGGCGAGGCGCCGTCGAGCCCTCGCCCGTGCAAACGCATCGCGCCGGCCCGAGGGCCGGCGCGATGCGTTCCGGGGGCCGGAACGGCGACGAAGGGAGCGGACTCAGAGGGTCAGGTCATACTCGACGATCAGCGGGGCGAACTCCGAGAAGGTGGCATCGTAGTCGATCCAGGCGTCCACCACGTGGCGACGGAACTCGGGGCCTACCACCTGGTAGTCGATGCGCCAGCCCTCCTGGCGGGAGCGCGGCACCTCCTGGTCGAGTTTCGGCCACCAGGTGTACTCGCCGGCGTCGCGGTTGATCTCGCGGAAGCAGTCGATGAAGCCGGTGGGGCCGAACACCTGGTCCATCCAGGCGCGCTCCTCGGGCTTGAAGCCGGGCGTGGTCTGGTTGTCGGCCCAGTTCTCCAGGTCGATGGTCTTGTGGGCGATGTGCCAGGTGCCGCAGATGATGTACTCGCGCCGCTTGCGGGCCATCTTCGACAGGTACTCCTGGTATTGGGCCATGAAGGCCTGCTTGGCGGCAACGTCGCTGCCGTCGGGCATCAGGAAGCTGGCGATGCTGAAGCGGTCGTAGTCGGCCTGCAGGAAGCGCGCCTCATGGTCGCACTGGGGGAAGCCCAGGCCGTACATGATCGCCTTGGGGATCTTGCGGCAGTAGAGGCCGACCCCCGAGAAGCCGTCCTGCTCGGCGTCGAGGAAGTAGCCCTCGTAGCCTTCCGGATAGAGGATGCTGTCGTCTAGCTCGAAGCTCTTGGCCTTGAGGTTCTGCACGCAGACGACATCGGCGTCCTGGCCGGCCAGCCAGTCGAGAAAGCCTCGACCGACGGCCTCGCGGATGCCGTTGACATTGATGGTGGCGATTTTCATACATGGTCCCTTTTGCGTCGCGCGTGTATGATACCCGACGTTTCGACGTTTGGGTAAATGGCCCCGGTCGATAGACGTGATATAGGCCCTTGAGCGTTTAGAGAGGAGGCCCCGTGGCGGACCAGCCCGGCGCGCAGCGCATGCAAGACTACCAGCGGGAGTTCATCGAGTTCGCCATCGAGCAGGGCGTGTTGAGCTTCGGCGAATTCACCCTGAAGTCCGGTCGGGTCAGCCCCTACTTCTTCAATGCCGGCCTGTTCCGCACCGGGAGTGCCCTGGCGCGGCTGGGACGCTTCTATGCCCGGGCCATCCAGGCCAGCGGCCTCGAGGTCGACGTGCTGTTCGGCCCGGCCTACAAGGGCATCCCGCTGGCGGCCACCACCGCCGTGGCGCTGGCCGACCACCATGACCGCGACCTGCCCTATGCCTTCAACCGCAAGGAGGCCAAGGATCACGGCGAGGGGGGCAATATCGTCGGGGCCGCGCTCGAGGGGCGAGTGCTGATCATCGACGACGTGATCACCGCCGGCACCGCCATCCGCGAGGTGATGGGCCTGATCGAGGGTGCCGGCGCCCGGGCGGCCGGCGTGCTGATCGCCCTGGATCGCCAGGAGCGCGGTCGGGGCGAGACCAGCGCCATCCAGGAAGTCGAGGCCGCCTACGACATGCCGGTGGTCAGCATCGTCACCCTGGACCTGTTGCTCGAGTACCTCGAGGAACATGCCGGCGAGGCGATGCAGCCCCATGCCGAGGCGATCCGCGCCTACCGCGCTCGCTATGGCGTGGGAGGCGACTGAACGTCACGCGGCGTGCGCTAGGCGATTGGCGATCGACCCTCGGGCCCCGCACGGGGCCCGAGTGCGTTGCGGGCCCTTCATATCAGGAGTCGTTGATGCTCGACGTGGTGCTCTACCAGCCCGAGATTCCCCCCAACACCGGCAACCTGATCCGCCTCTGCGCGAACACCGGGTTCCGCCTGCACCTGATCGAGCCGCTGGGCTTCGTGATGGACGACAAGCGCCTGCGCCGTGCCGGGCTCGACTACCACGAGTGGGCGCGGGTCCGGGTCCATGCCGACTGGGCGGCCTTCCTGGCGGCCGTGGCGCCCGAGCGGGTCTTCGCCGTCTCGACTCGCGGGCGCACCGGCTACCATGAGCCCGCCTATCGCGAGGGGGATGCCCTGGTGTTCGGCCCCGAGACCCGCGGCCTGCCCCAGGCGCTGCTCGATGCCCTGCCCGAATCCCGGCGCCTGCGCATTCCCATGCTGGCGGAGAGCCGCAGCCTGAACCTCTCCAACGCCTGTGCGGTGGTGGTCTTCGAGGCCTGGCGCCAGCTGGGATTCGTGGGGTCCGGCCTTCCGGGGTCCGGCCTTCCGGGGGCCGGCTTGCCGGAGCGCGACGCCCCCGAGCCTGCGAGGATTCGCTGATGTCACTGACCATCGCTAGCCGGCTCGCCGGCCTCAATCCCCGCCAGCAGGAGGCCGTGCGCTACATCGACGGCCCCTGCCTGGTGCTGGCCGGGGCGGGCTCCGGCAAGACCAGCGTGATCACCACCAAGATCGCCTACCTGGTGCAGGAGTGCGGCATGAGCGCCCGGCGCATCGCCGCGGTGACCTTCACCAACAAGGCCGCCCGGGAGATGAAGGAGCGCGTGGGGAGCATGCTCAAGGGCAAGGAGGGGCACGGGCTGACCGTCTCCACCTTCCATACCCTGGGGCTCAACATCATCCGCAGCGAGCTCAAGGCGCTGGGCTACCGGCCGGGCTTCTCGCTGTTCGACCCGGAGGATGCCAAGGCGCTGCTGCGCGACCTGATGAACAAGGACGCCCAGGTCGACGCCGACCAGATCAACGCCGTGCAGCACCAGATCTCCCAGTGGAAGAACGACCTGGTGCTGCCCGGCCAGGCGCTCTCCCACGCCGCGGACGACGACGAGCAGTACGCCGCCCGGGTCTTTGAAGCCTATGTGCGCCACCTCAAGGCCTACAACGCCGTGGACTTCGACGACCTGATCCTGCTGCCGGTGGTGCTGCTGCGCGACGATCCCGAGGCGCTGGCCCGCTGGCGGCGCAAGATCCACTACATGCTGGTGGACGAGTACCAGGACACCAACATCAGCCAGTACCTGCTGGTGCGGCTGCTGATGGGCGAACGCTCGACCTTCACCGTGGTGGGCGACGACGACCAGTCGATCTACGCCTGGCGCGGGGCGCGCCCCGAAAACCTGGTCACCCTGGGCGAGGACTTCCCGCGCCTCAAGGTGATCAAGCTGGAGCAGAACTACCGCTCCACAGGCACCATCCTGCGCGCCGCCAATACGCTGATCGCCAACAACCCCCACGTCTACGACAAGACCCTCTGGTCGGAGATGGGCGAGGGCGCGGCGATCCGCGTGGTGGTCAACCGCCACGAGGAGGCCGAGGCCGAGCGCGTGGCCAGCGAAATCCTCACCCGACGCATCAAGGAGTCCGCCGAGTGGCGCGACTTTGCGGTGCTCTACCGCGGCAACTTCCAGGCCCGGCTGCTGGAGCTCAAGCTGCAGAACTACCAGATCCCCTACAAGCTCTCCGGCGGCACCTCCTTCTTCTCGCGCAACGAGATCAAGGACGCCATGGCCTACCTGCGGCTGCTGATCAACCCGGCCGACGACAACGCCTTCCTGCGCATCGTCAACGTGCCGCGCCGCGAGATCGGTCCCAGCACCCTGGAGAAGCTGGCCAACTATGCCAACGACCAGGCCACCGGGCGCTCGATCTCGCTCTTCGCCGCCTGCCACGAGCTGGGGCTCGCCCAGCAGCTACCGGAGCGAGCGATGGAGCGTCTGTCGCGCTTCACCCACTTCATCGACGGCGTCCGGCGGCGCATGGACCAGGGCGATGCCATCGACGCCATTCGCGGCATGCTCCACGAGATGGACTACGAGGCCTGGCTCTACCAGAACGCCAGTGCCCCGACCATCGCCGAGCGTCGCATGGCCAACGTCTGGGTGCTGGTCGACCAGCTCGAGAAGTCCATGAACCGTGACCCCGAGGACACGGCCAGCACGGAGACCGAGACCGACGACGTGGAGGCGGCCATCTCCCGACTGGTGCTGCGCGACATCCTCGAGCAGCAGGCCGAGGAGGACGACTCCGACCGGGTGCAGCTGCTGACCATGCACGCCTCCAAGGGCCTGGAGTTTCCCCATGTCTACCTGATGGGCCTGGAGGAGGAGCTGCTGCCCCACCGCAACGCCATCGAGGCGGGCACCGTGGAGGAGGAGCGTCGCCTGGCCTACGTGGGCATCACCCGGGCACGCCGTAGCCTGACCCTGACGCTGACCCGCCAGCGCAAGGCCTACGGTGAGCTGATGGATTGCACGCCCAGCCGCTTCCTCGACGAGCTGCCGGAAGGCGACCTGGAGTGGGAAGGCCGCGCCGACCGGGAGGACCCGGAGAAGAAGCAGGCACGCGGGCAGGACGCCATTGCCGGGCTGCGCTCTTTATTGGGCTGAAGGCTCTCTACTGGGCTGAAGGCACTGTATCCGTAGGAGTGCAGCTTGCTGCGCGATAGGCGGCCTCCAGCTTGAAACCCGTCGCCATACGCAAGCGGGGCGCCCGAAGGCGCCCCGCTCGTGGTCCTGACGGCAGGCTTACTGCACCGGCTGGACCAGGTAGTCGGTGGCGGCCTTCACCTCGTCGTCGGAGAGGCTCGGGTTGCCGCCCTTGGCCGGCATGGCGTTGAAGCCATTGATGGAGTGGTCGTAGAGGGTCTCGATGCCCTGCTCTAGGCGCGCGCTCCACTGCTCGGCGTTGCCGCGTACCGGGGCGCCGGCGGCGCCGGTCTCGTGGCAGGCCATGCAGATCTGATTGTAGATGGCCTCGCCGTCGATGCCGGCATGGGCCGGTTCATCGCCGGAGGCGGCGTCTTCCCCGTCTGTTGCCGCTTGCTCTTCGCCGGAGGCGGCGTCTTCCCCGTCGGCGGCCGCCTGCTCTTCACCGGAGGCTGCCGCTCCCTCGTCGCCGCTGGCACCGGTGTCGCCACCCAGCTCCGGCACGTCCATCACCGGTTCGACCAGGTAGGCGGTCGCCGCTTCCATCTCTTCATCGGAGAGGTTGGGATTGCCGCCGCGGGCCGGCATGGCGTTGAAGCCGTTGATGGAGTGGCTCAGCAGGGTCTCGAAGCCCTTGCCGGTGCGCTCGGACCAGCCGGCCTCGTCGCCGCGCACCGGGGCGCCGGCGGCGCCGGTCTCGTGGCAGGCCATGCAGACATTGTTGTAGATGCCTTCGCCGTCCACGCTGCCGCCATCACCCGAGGTGTCACCGCCACCGCTGCTGGCTGCCATGGCGGTGCCGCAGTCCTCGCCCTGGAGGCAGAGTTCTCCGACCGGCTTCAGGCGTTCCGCGATGGCCTCGCGCTCCGCGTCATCCTGTGCAACGGCGATGCCTGTGGTCAGGCCCAGGGTGGCCAGACACCCCATGATCAGCTTGCTGGATTTCACTCTCACCACCTCTCGACGGTCCTGTCATCGGAATCACGCTCGGCATCACGTCAGCCGGTGGACGCCATGGCGCGCATAAGTGCTCGCCAGTATACCGGCATCACCTACGCCTGGAAAATGTCCCGGCTCATACCATGGCCTGAGGCGCACGGGATGGCCGCTGGACAGCGGCAGGGCTGGCGGGTACGATGTCGACCGCCTGGCACCCACCGCCAGGCACGTGCGCCCGTAGCTCAGTTGGATAGAGTATCGGCCTCCGAAGCCGAGGGTCGCAGGTTCGAATCCTGCCGGGCGCGCCACGAATTCAAGGACTTACGGTGATGCCGTAGGTCCTTTTTTGTGTCTGTGACCATCCTGTGACCCGCCATGAAGGCACTGTAACCGCGCGCCGACTTTGGCACCTGATTGCGGGATATTTGGCCCTAGCCTGCTGCCAGAGAAGTGCATGATTTTGCGGTAAGCTTGGCATACGTCTTAGCGGTCTAGCCCTGAAGCACGTCAGGCTTCGATATGGGCAGCGTACTGATCAATCTGAGATCCACTGATGACTGCCTGAGCAGAAAGCTGCACAGTGCGAGCAGAGCATCTTCAGGGGCCCCGGCCGGCTGGCTGGACCTGAGTCCACTCCTGCGGCGCGCACCGCGTCTCTACTCCCTCATCAGCAACCAGCCGATGCTGCCCTTGTCTGAGTCATATAGCCAAGTAGCCCCGCAGTCCTGGCAATGATAATCCTGCTCCCGAGATCCACCGATGTGGGTGCTGAAGTAGCGTGACTCGCCGATGGGCTTGAGGCGGCTGTGAGGCGGATCTCTCCGCCTCTTGGCCTGCTGCTGGAGACAGTTCGCGCAAAGCTGGCTCATGCACCTTATCCGTTGCTGATGACGTGAGCGAAGCCTAGCGCAGGTGCAGGTTGAACCGCAGCCGGTTTTTCAGCCCAGCGGCCGATAGCCTACTTGTTGGCGTTGAACAGACCCGCGACCCCGGCGGCGCTCAACTCGTACTCGTAGATGCGCAGGTTGTCGATGTCGGCATTTATCGGGTCCTGCCCGCGGGAGTCTCGGCCGATGTTCCAGTAGGCGGAGGTCGAAATGTTCAACGTCCCGATATACTCCGACGAGCTGTTGTCGAGCACACCGTCCACGTAGAGCTTCATCCCGTCCGCGCTGTACGTCGCGGCAATGTGGTGCCACTCGCCGTCCCAGATGGTGGTGACGAAGTCTATCCCCGTGCTGAGCGTGCCTCCAGAGGCCACGCGAAAATGGGTCTGGGCAGTTACGTTACGGAAAAAGATGAAGCCGTTGTTGCTGAAGGTGGACGCGACCTTGGTCAGCCAGGCGCCCCGGTCGGTCGTCTTTATCCAGAGCGAGAGGGTGAACTCATCGACCGTGGTGAACAGGGACTGACCGAATCGCACGTAGCTGCTCGTGCTCCCCGGAAAGCTAAGGGCGAATCCGTCGCTACCTACCACCTGATCGACCGTTCCGATTATCTCCCCGTTGTAGGTGCCCGTTTCTTCTGTAACGGTGGACCCTGAGACAGCGTCCCCCGTGAAGTAGCAAACGACGTCGACCGGGTAGGCGAGGTCTGCCGTTATCTGAAACTCGTCGCTCAAGTAAGTCGTATTGTCGGGCGCGACGGACTCCACCCGATAGTAGTAGGTCTCCCCCTCCACGGCCGTGTCGTCCATGTACTTCTCGACCCCGGGCCCGACCACTCCCAGGGCGGCGGGGAGATTCTGGGGGTCCAGCGGGGAGGTGCTGCGATACACACGCTGCTCCACCTCCCCGTAGTTCATGTCGACCCACCTGACGGTGATCTGCATCACAGCACCCCGCTGAATTCGTTGAACAAGCGAACTACGTGGTGAGCATCCAGTTCACGAGAGTAGAAACGGAACTGATCCGCCAGTCCGCTTAACGGGTCTTGCCACTTGATCGTGCTCCCCTCCCGGTAGTCCCTCCCGAGATAGAAGTAGTTGTTGTCGAATTGCACGGGCCCGTCGTACTCGGCGGACTCCACATCGAGCTGCCCGTCGAAGTACAGGCGATGCCCATACGTCTCTCCGTAGGTGGCCACGAGGTGGTGCCAGTTCCCGTCGTCGATAACATTCTGGAAGAACACCCCCTCCGTGGAGTCCGGGTTGCCTGGAACCTGAATCCTGAAATCAGGAAGAGGACCTGCACCGTCATCCCCGGCTCGATACCGGAACAGTAGAGCGGATTCGATGGAGGTGCTCACCGCGTCGACGCGGGAGAGAAAACAGCCAGTGTCGCCGGGCGCCAGCTTCACCCACAGGCTTATCGAAAAGCCCCCCGGGAGTCCGGGCAGTATCGCCTGGCCGAACTGGACGTAGTTGTCCACCCCGTTGAACTCCAGGGCGAGTCCGTCTTTCCCAGGCTGGGTGACCACCCCGTTGACGATCTGCCCGTCATTCGACCCGGCGTTGTCGGGGAGTACGTCCCCGGAGATGTCGTCCATGGTGAAACGTACCGCCTCACCAAGCGTCGGGGCCACCGAGGACTCCGTTGTGGTCACGGACTTTTCGAGGGACACCCGTTCAACGGCCCCGACGAAGGCCGTGACCCGATAGTAGTAGGTGGTGCCGGGAACCACGTCCCCATCGTCGTACTGAGTGACGTCCGCCCCCAGCGTCGCAAGGGGTGCGGGTAGGTTGTCCGGGTCGAGGGGCGCGGTATCCCTATATACCCGGTGCCCGTCCTCCGCCAGGTTCGCCTCTTTCCACACCAGTCGTGTTCCCATGTCACGCCCCTGTCACTGCGGCGGTCACCCCGTAGGGCTTTCTGAAGTCGTAATACTCAAGGCTGAGGTCGTAAGGCTCGCGGAACGGGCCCCTGAACAGCACCGACCCGGCCTGCCAGCTCTGCAGGCCGTCGCGCAGCGCCCAGACGGAAACCCGCACGTAGAGGCTCGCGGCATAGGCCCCGACGAAACCCTCCGTCAGCGTGTAGCTTGTCCCGGTCTGGACCAGATCGCCGATAACCCCATCCACCTCGCCGGTGCTCGACACCGCCTCGATCAGCACCCGATACTCGACGCCCGCCTCCGCCGGGGTATCACCCTCGTCCCAGGCCAGCATGATGGCGTCCTCCAGGAGCCGGTTGCGATGGCTCCATGTGATCTCGACGGGGTATACCGGGTAGTAGTCGGGGTCGGGGTAGAGTTCACCAAAGGCGCGCAGGTTGGCCGGCCGGGTCGGATGCACCGCCCGTGACGTCGCCTGGCCGGTGAACTCCGGGGTCTCGTACTCCTCCAGCAGCCCGGCGGAGGTCTCCACCAGGAACTTGAGGGTGACCGACTGCCCGTCGACGAAGGTGCGCGGGATCGGCCGCCAGTGGAAATCGCGGGTCACGGCTACCTTGGTGCCCGCCGGCCATTCGACCGGCACGGTGTCGAGTACCCCGCGGCGCAGCGTGATCTCGCCCGTCTCGGGGTCGGTAGCGGTGACCAGCGCCAGCTCCAGTTCGTCGTCGGCCAGTTCGTCGTCGCCGATCAACAGCAGGTCCTCGACGGTAGGCTCCTCGCCGAAAAGGTTGCCCAGCAGCAGGCCGGTGGTCTGCACCTCGGCGGGCGTATCGGCCGGCAGCTCGGCCGTGGCCAGGAAAGGCACGCTCCCCAGCACCTGCGCCCAGCTCGTGGTGCCGGAGGCCGTGGCCTCCTCCTGCAGGACGTCGTAGCTGGCGCCCTCCGAGGTGGTCGGGTTGACCGCCATCGGCACCACCCCGGTGTCCGGGTGGGTCAGGGTGTCCAGGTCGACGCCATAGCGTGAGACCACGTAGGCCGGCGGCGGCATGAGCCGGGCCGCCGATACCGGGACGGGCGGCTGTGCCGGGTCCTCCCACTCGCCGGTCACCGGCGGAATATAGCTGGCCAGGGGGAGCGAGAAGACGTCCTCCACCAGCGAGAGCTTGATCGCCGAGCTGGAACTGTCACCGTAGTTGACCTTCATGACGCGCATGACCAGCTCGTTCAGGCCGTACTCCGGCCAGGTCACCTTGACGCCCTCGAAGGGCACCACGTCCCAGAACTCGCGGTTGACCTCCACCTCGCAGGAGCACAGCGGCGCCGACTCCTCGCGCAGGTCGCGCTCGGCGAGCCGGTTGGCCAGCTCCACGGTGCGCACGCCATGGTAGTTCTTGCTGCTGGAGACCACGCCACCCTGCTGGGCGATGTTGGCCAGGTCCTGGGCGAAGACCGTCTCCTCCTTCTCGGTGACCGGGTTGGTCCAGGTGACGACAATCTCGTTTGTGGTCTCGCCCCAGCCCTTGCGCGAGAAGCTGGTCAGCGTCGCGTTGTCCGGCGTCACCGTCTTGAGGTTGGGCAGGTCCAGGTCGTCGCGCAGCAGCTTGAGGGTGATCTTGCCGGTGCGCGGGTGCGGGAAGATGGCGCCGTGGATATGCGCCAGCACGTCGTTGATGAAGTCCTCGATGCTGGACTGCGCCATCCAGGCCATGGCCACGCCGAAGACCTCGTCGTAAAGCGTCTCCCCGGCGGCCTTGAAGCTGTCGAAATCCACGGCCTCCGGGTCGGCACCCATCCCCCAGTCGGTATCGGTCAGGCACTCATAGATCATGTGCGCGGGGTTGGCGTCCTTGATGTCCTGCAGCGCGGACTGGATGATCGAGGCCAGTTCCGCCGAATTGCCGCCGGAGACCACCGGCACCGGGGCGTTGACGTTGTGCAACTGTTCCGTGAACTGGGTGTTCGCCAGGTCGATGTTGACGCCCCACATGTCCACCGGGATTGTCCGGTCGAGCAGTTCCTGGGCCAGTGTCTCCGCCGCATCGGCGCTCTCCAGGGGGTTGGGCTCGCCGTCGGTGACGAAGAAGTTGATCCGGTTGACCAGCGCCGGGTCGTTGCGGGTCGCCTCGAACCAGTTGACGGCGTCCTGGATCGGCGCGTCGAAAGGGGTCGAGCCCCCGTTGGGCGGGATAGCGTCGATGAAGTTGCGAAAGTCGGTGATGCCGGAGGCGGTGAGCGAGGGGCGCTCCAGCTTACCGCCGTTGAAGCGCGACATGCCCAGGTCGATCCGTTGCCCCTGCCCCACCTGGACCGCGAGCTGGTCGAGGACCAGGTGCATGGCGACCTGCATGTTCTCGCGACGGGTCTTGCCGTTGGAGGTCAACTCGTCCATCGAGCCGGAATCGTCCAGCTCCACGTAGAGGCTGGTCGGGGCGTTGCTGCTGCCGCGCGGGATGGGGGCCGTGGTCTCGTCGAGCTGGGTGCCGGGGATGCGCTGTACCGTGACCCACAGCGGCTTGAGGTAGGGCTGGGTGCCCCAGTACCAGGCCGTGGACTTGTAGGCCAGGCGGGCGAACACCGACAGCGACATGCCGAAGATCGTCTTCCCGGTGTCACCGTAGTCGCTGCCGCCATCCCCGCCGATGGGGTCGCCGTAGGCATCGGCATCCCGATAGGCGCCGCCGTGGAACATGAGCGAGGTGATGCCGCGAAAGCCCGGCACGTTGGAAGCCCCGACGCCGAGGCGTCGGATTAGGCTCTGCGGCGGCACCTGGTTATCGCCGCCGAGCATCACGTCGATCCCGCCCTTGACGCCACCCTCCTTCTTCATGCCGCCGAACAGCCCCTCGCGGGCGACGTTGATCGTGCCGTTGTTGCGGGCCATACCCTTCCAGATGATCTTCTCGCCGACGCGAATGTCACGGATCGCGTCGGCCTTCTGGCAGATGCCCCAGTGACCCGACAGGTAGTATCGGGTCACGATCATCTTGGCGTCGCCACCACTCTTACCGCCCATCGGCCGTCTCCTTGAGTCTCAGGGCCCGCTCGATGAAGGCGTCCCGACAGGTGCGCGCCTCGTCGACGCTCATGCCCTCGCGCAGGAAGGAGCGCAGCGTCACCCCCGGCGGCAGGTCGTCACCCCGTGCGGTGAACCAGCGGCGGATGCCGGCCGGGCAGCCCCCCGCGCGGATCACGTCATCCACGGTGAAGCGCGGCTCGCTCATACGTCGATCTCGTGCTGGCTGGTCTTGGTCTCGCCGTACCACAGGCAGTTGGGCGACTTGATGGTGATGTCGCCGAACACCACCGGCACCGGCCGGCCGGCGTCCGAGGTCGGCGTCTCCAGGTCGCGCGACATGTCCGACTTGTTGGCCTTCGGCTTGGGCATGAGGGCGTAGGCGATCACCGTCAGGATGATGGCGATGGCGATGGCCAGCAGAAAGGCACCCATGGCGCGCTCCTCTCAGTAGAAGGGGCTGCGCTGGCCCAGCGGATTGATCTCGCTGATCCAGGGGCAGCCGCCATAGTTGAGCAGGTTGTCGTGCAGGTTCTTGCAGTCGTCCCCGGCGTGGCCGCAGCCCAGTACCGCCGTGGCCGTCATGCCGGGCGTCAGGTCGCGCACCACTCCGGCCAGCAGCACCTGGGTCGGTGAAAGCACCTGCAGGATGGTGCGGCGCACGGTGCCGCCCTCGATGTCCCACTCCAGCATGCCGCGCAGGTACTTGGCGGTCGGGTGGGCGTTCCAGCCACTGGCCAGGGTCACCACCGAGCCGCTCACCGCCTGCACCGTCGTCGCGCTGCTGGCCGCGGCCTTGCTGGCGCGGCACTGCGGGCCGTAGAGCACATGCGGGCACCCGTACTGATAGGTGCGACGCAGCCCCGGCCGGCGCACGGCGGTGGCGATGGGCTCGCATGAGAAGGTCGCCTCCAGGCCGCTCATGGCGAAGTTGAGGATGCGTCCCGACCAGGTGGCATTGAACTCGGCGTCGGGGTCGTCCAGCTCGCCGCGGTAGATGGTCAGGTTGACCACCCGCTCGGGCGGGTAGACGCGGAACACCTCGACCAGCGGGTTGAAGCGCGGCGTTTTCACCTCGAGGGTGGCGTTGTCCAGGGTGCCCGAGCTCTCGATCTCGCCGTGCTTGATCTGGGCGGGCTCATACCGCTGTCCGCCCACGATTAGCGGCTGGTCGGCGCTGGTGAGACGCAGTCGGCCCGCCTCACCGGCGGCGAAGGTGATGTCGTAGAGGTAGGCTGGCCGACTGGCGCTACGGCTGGTGAAGAAGACGTCGAACATCGTTAGAGCACCTCCCCTTCTAACGCCTCGGCGGCCAGGGCCTCGAGGGCGACCATGCCGAACTGCACGGTGGCCACCGCCGAGGTGCGCCATTCCACCGTTAGGTCGTCACTGGCGAAGCGGCGCAGCAGCAGCCAGCCGGCCATCACCACCTGGCTCGCGGGCACACTGTCGCCCCAGGCGCTGGCGAGGTTGATCACCGAGTCGTTGCCCTGGGCGTCGTCGATGACGCCGATACTGGTCACCTTGCGCAGCAGTAGCTCGCCGCCGCGCAGGCGCACGAACAGGGCGCGATGGGTGAGGCTGGCGGCATAGACCTCGGCGGACTCGGTACCCTGCACCCGCAGAGTGGTGGCGCCGGCCGTCAGGCCTTCGCGCAGGGTGAGATCCGGCAGCCAGCTGGGGGCGTAGAACTCGCCCTGGCGCCCGCGCATGCGGTGGAAGAGATCGACGATGGCCTGCACCTCCTCGCGGGTGGCGCCCACGTAGGTGGCCTGCAGGGTGTCCGCGGCGAAGGGCACCGGCGAATAGCGGCTGGTCGGGCCGATCTCGTAGTCGAGCTCGTCGACCGGGCGCACCCAGGACTGACTCACCGGCTGCACCCAGTTGGGGCGCATCAGGAACACCTCGCGGCCATCGAAGGTGAGCGGCGGCTCGGCAGGCGCCGGGGCCGGCTCGGAGAGCGGCCGCACGTGGAAGGTGACCCCCAGGCGCGCCACCATGGCGGTCAGCAGCTCGGCGTCGTGGGCCTGGTCGAGCACCCCGGTCAGTCCGGCATAGACCGGGGTGCCTGCCGGCCAAGGGTACTGGCTGCCGGCGGTGAAGTAGTTGAGATCGCCATAGACGGCGCCGATCGTCAGCGTCTCACGGCGGGATCCATCGCCGATGACGATCGCCATGCCGGGCAGCATCCAGTCGGGCGAGTCTTCCAGATAGAGGGCGTTGGTCCCCTGGGGCATCTCGGCGGGCAGCTGGCGCACCAGGTGCGACTGAGGGACCACCAGGTTCTGAACCAGGGCGCGGTGAACGAAAGCCTGCCAGGCGGCCAGCCCGCCGTCGTGCAGCACGCAGCTGAACTCGAGGCGCTTGCGGGGCCGGCTGCGCCGGGCGCTGCGGGTTTCGCGGCCGCTGCGGCTGGTGTAGATCTCGGTGAGGTAGCGGTAGCGCTCCTGGACGCTCTGCCCGCTGGGCGGCCAGGCGATGGCGAAGGGCCAGGCGCGGCGCTCGCCCTCGGGCGGCACCACCGGCCCCTCGGTCTCGAGGGCATCGCTATCGAGCAGGGGTTGGGTATTGACCGGCCAGACGTTCAGCACCTCACACCTCCAGCAGATAGCCGCGCAGCACGGGCGTCGCTTCCAGGGTGCCGGCGCCCGCCGTGCTGACGGCGATACGGATCTCGGAGATCCCCACCGTCACCAGGGGCATGAACGCCTCACGGTCGCCGATGGCATCGACGCTGATCGGCGAGTTGGCCAGGTAGGTATCGTCGTTGGTGCCATCCGGCCCGGCGACGATGGACGGCGTCCCGGTTGGTGCATCGCTGGCCGTAATCACCAGGTCGATGAAATCGAGGTAGAGGACGTAGCCCGCTGGCACCGTGATGGTCACGGCGTCCCCTGCCAGGGTCATGTCCAGCGGATCGCCCTTCATGATCACCTGAGGCTCGACGCCGGCGATGACCTGCCGGTACTGCGGATGCGGATCCGCCTCGCTCTCGTGAACCGCCACCGCCTGGGCGGCCTCGTTCAGCCCGGCGGCCGTATCGCGGGCCTCCACCGGGGTCCCCAGCGGCCAGTCATCGTCGGTGGTGCCTTCGCGGCCACGCAGCACCGTCAGCACGTTCCCTGCGCGCCCGGTGACGTGGACGATCTCGCGGCGCAGGTCGATGCCGCGGATATTGCGCTCGGCCAGGGTCAGCGCGTAAGGCGTCGAGGGCGAGGCATCGGCAAACTCATCGCCCATGCCAGTGATCTCCAGGGTGGTGGCCCCGGTGGCCAGCGCCTCGGCAAGCTGGGTGACGTAATTGTTGAGGAAGCGGAACGGCATCGTCTTTCCCTATCGGTGATGGCCTAGAGGCCCAGAGCGCTGCGCCAGGCGTTGCGGTTGGAGCGCGCGTGGTTGAGCACCACCTTTTGGCCCGCGGTGTCGGCCATGGCCTGCTCGAGCACGTCCGCCGGGTTGAAGACGTTGACGTTCTTGACGCTGACGTTGGGCTCGCCGCCCCCCTGGTTATCGCGATGGCGGGGATCGGCCGCCGTCAGCACTTCCTCGCCGCGGCGCAGGATCGCGGGCACCTCGTCGGGGGCCAGGCCGGCGATGCCGCCGGTGTGGTAGCGGGGCGCGGTGCCAAATAGATCGCGAGTGGTGCCGCCCTGGCCGACCACGCCGCCGCCGTGGAACAGGCTGGCGATGGCGCCTCCTATCCCGCCACCACCGCCGCCCATCGCCTGCAGGGCATTGAAGATGGCCTGCTGCATGATCATCCGAGCGATCTGCAGCAGGAAATCGGCGGCGAACTGGCGGAAGGCATCAGCCAGTGAGTCGATGGCGTCGCGGCCGTTGGCGATGTCCTCGGCAAAGGAGGTCAGGGCATCAGTGGCGCCATAGGTGAATTCGGCGTTGATCTGACGAGCACTCAGCAGGCCCTGGTTGATCTCGTCGATGCGCTGGCTGACCTGGGCGGCGGCCTGCTCGAGGGCGGCGGCGTATTCGGGGAACTGCTGTTTGAGCTCCTCGATCAGCTCCAGTTGGCGCTCCATGGCGCGGGCCGGGTCGGCTTGGTCGAGGATCTGCTGGAGGGCCTGCTCGGCCTGCTGCTGAGCCTGCTGACGCTCACGCTCGGCCTCGGCGCGGCGCTCCTCGGCCTCTGTCAGGCGTTCGATCTCGCGGGCCTGCTCGACGATGCTGGCGGCCAGCGCCTGGCCCTCGGCGCCCAGGCGGGCGACGTCGTCGGCCATGTCGCCCAAGGTGAGGCGGTACTCCAGGGCGGCGGCTTCGCTTTCGCCGAAGGTGGCGATCTGCTGCTGGAGCCCCTGGTCGAGGTTCTGCAGTGCCTGCAGGGCGGCCTGGTACTCGCGGGCCGCGGCGCTCTGGCCGCTGCTGCTGCCACCGGAGGAAGAGGCGCGGGGACTTTCGGGTTGGTCTTCTTCGCCGCGCTGCCCTTCGGTGATGTCGATGGTGATGGGGGGCCGGTTGGCGTAGTAGGCCTCGATCTGGCTCTCGAGACGCGATAGCTCGGCCTTGAGCTCGTCATCGCTCCAGTATTCCACCAGTCCAGTCGGGCCAAACAGGCGCAGACGATCGCCCTGACCAGCCAGGGATCGACTGGGCGTATCGAGCATGCCGCGGATCTCGTCGGCACGCTGCTGCATGCGCACAACGTCGTCATTGGCCACGCCCTGGGTAAGGGCGGCGAGCTCTTCGCCGGCCCAGGCGGCGAAGTTGGTGCCGGTGCTGACGCCTTGGGCCATGGCGGCGACGAGATCAGCCACGGCAGTACCCAGGGTGACCATGGACTGTTGGAAGCCGGGATCGGTGACCACCGCGCGCAGGTCGTCGATGGCGTCGGTGAAGCCGGTCACCTCGCTGCCGCCGAAGGTGACCAGCAGGTCGTTACGCAGCTGCTGGAGCGCCTGGCCGACGGTGCGCTCCATGCTCTGGAATTCGCGGTCGATGCTGTCGGCGGATTCGAGCAGGGCGCGGCTGATCTGCTCGGCGGTGAGCTCGCCGTTCTGGCCCATCTCGCGCAGCCGCCCGATGGTGACACCCAGGGCGTCGGCGATGGCACGCGCTAGGCGCGGGCTGTTTTCCAGCACCGAGTTGAGCTCCTCGCCGCGCAGCACGCCACTGGCCATGGCCTGGCTCAGCTGCAGGGTGGAGGACGCAGCCTCCTGGGCGCTGGCGCCCGAGACGATATAGGACTGGTTGATCGCCTTGGTGAGGGTCAGCAGTTCTTCATTCGAGAGATTCAGTTCCTCGGTCGCGCGGGCCATACGCGCATAGAGGTTGACCGTGGGCTCGAGGCCCTGGCGAGTGCTGTTGGCGAGCTGGTAGAGATCGGCGAACGTCTGGTTGAACTCGTCCTGACTGCCGGTGACCAGGCGCAACTGGCTCTCTAGGCCGGTCATGGTGTCGGTGTAGCGGACCAACTGACGCAGGGCGAGGCCGGCCCCTAGGGTGGCCAGCAGGTTGCGCACCTGCCCTACGGTGCCGGAGAGCCGCCGGGAGCTGCGCTCGGCCTTGTCGGCCTCCTGGGTATAGCGGCGCATGCCCTGGCCGGCCTTGCCACCACCGCGCGCCACGTCACCCAGCTCCTGCTCGACCTGCTGCAGCTGGCGACGTGCCTGCTGCAGGTCGGCGCGCATGCGCAGGGCGAGTTCGAGGTTACGATCGGCCATCAGGGTTGGCTCCGGTTACGCAGCTTGCGGATCTCCTGGTTGGGCTTACCGCCCCAGGCGACGTGGACCGCCTCGATCAGGTCGGCGCGATGCTCGTCGCGCCGGCGGCGGGTCAGCGCGTAGTAACGCTGGATCTGCCGCCAGGTCAGGCGTCGGGCGAGCTCTTCGGGGTCTCGCCCGTAGCCGCCACTGATGAGGGCGTCGAAGAGCTCGGCGAGGGGGATGGGTTCCCTGTCGTCGGGGGCACCATCTGGCGCATCGCCCTGGCCAGCGCCCCGCCGAACACCAGCCGTCTCATAAAAAAACCCGAGTTGACCCGCCAGAAGGTCATCGAGAGCGTCTGGCCGTCGCGGTCGCGCAGGCCCTCGATCCACGCCTCGTCCTTGCCGGTGCTGATCGCCATCAGCGCGATCCAGGCCGAGTAGTGCTCAGCGATCAGGCCGTCCAGGGCCAGGGCGTCGAGCTCGCCGCCCTCGAGCAGCTCGGCCAGTGCGGCGAACAGCGGCCGGGCCAGGGCGATGGCGCGCAGGCCCTCCAGGTAGCGGAACTCGCGCACCTCGATCGTCTCGCCGGCGATCTCGAGGGTCTCGTCGGGGAAGAGGATCTCGGGATCCTGTTCGGGGCGATGCTCGCTCATGCGCTGCTGTCCTCCTGGTTATGCGGCGGCGCGGCCGTCGACGTAGAGCTGGGCGTAACCGTCGCGGGTCTGCACGGCGACGATCAGCGGCATCTCCTGGGGGTTCTCGCGGCTCTTCATCGGCAGTTCGCCGTCCGGGGAGAGGCGCGCCTCGGGGATGTAGATGTCGCGGTTCTGACCCTCGGTGTTGTTGGCCACGAACTTGACCTCGCCGCGCCGGGCGCCGAGCTGGTTGGTGGTCACGCGGTCGCGGGTCTCGGCCGCCGGGGTGTAGTCGACGTGGATGGTCTCTTCGGTGATCGTGCCGTCCTCGAGGATCTCGAGCATGCCGATCTCGGCATGGACGACATAGTCGGTGCCGGCCACGTAGGTGGTGGTATCGGTCTCGTCCTGGACGTCCACCGCCGAGACGTTGCGCACCCCACCGGGGTTATCCGTCGAGGCCCCCAGCTGGTAGAAGCGCCCGGGCATCACGGCGTGGGCCTCGTCGGTCACCGGGGTGTCGGTCTGGGAGACCTCGCTGGCCTCGCCCATCATGAACAGCGCGTAGTTCTCGGCGTTCATGTCGCGCAGCGTGGTGCGGCCGGAACGGCTGACGCGGATCGGCACGTCGAACAGGCGCTCGGCGGTGGGGCCGTCGGAGCCGTCCACCGGCAGGGTCTCGCCCTGGGCGGTGATGGTGAAGGCCGGGGTCTCCGCCAGGTAGCGGTAGCCCTCGTAGGTGCCATCCTCGCGGCGCGGGTTGAAGTAGACCTTGCCGGCGGGCACCACCACATTGAGATTGCGAGTCATGGCTTAGGCCTCCTTCGCGTTGGCTTTGGCACCGCCGCCGATGTGGCCGGATGCCGTCAGGCGCTCGATCTGGCGCGGGGTCAGCCGGGGCTTCTCCTTGCCCTCGGGTGTGTACAGCGTCCCGCCCTGGATGACGGGCTTGGCCAGGGTCACCTCCTGGCGCGGGGCGGGCTGACTGGCTTTCGTCTTGGTACTCACGGTGTCGATCTCCTGGTGTCAGTCGCCGGCGGTCAATCGACCGAGGGCGCGCGGGTCATCAGCACGGTCTCGAACTGCAGCGGGAAGTAGCCGAAGCCGCCGGGGGTGAAGGCCGGCGCCGGGGCGCTCACCCGGGCCAGAGGGCCCAGACCCTGCCCCGGCCGCCAGCCGGAAAGCGCCTGGATCGCCCGCGAGAGGAGCGGCCCGGCGGCCTCGCGGGCGGCCTGGCCGGTTCGCTGCTGGCGGGCGTTGCGTACCGCCACCACCACCATCCAGCGCTGGCGCAGCACGTGGTAGTTGCCCTGGTCGACCTGCTCGCCCCCGGGCACCGCATCGCCCATGTAGATGACGTGCAGCGCGGGGGTATGCTGGGCGCCCTCGGTCACCCCGGCGAGATCCGCCGCTGAGAGCACCTTGAGCCCGGACAGGTCGGCCAGCTGTGCCTCGAGGCGGGCGAGGATCAGGCCCTCGGCCACCAGGTAGTCGTCGTGGTGCAGCGCCTGGCTCATCAGAAGCCCCCTCCCGGCATCACTCGCTGGCCGCTCTGGAATTCCACGCTGCCGGCGGTGGGCTCGTCGGCGTCGCCGCCGATCCCCAGCAGCACCTCGCCCTTGGCCACCGCGCGCAGGAACTTGATGGCGTCCTCGTAGCGCTTGGTGACCTGGTCGGTGGCGTGTTCGTCGTAGAGCCGGTAGCGGGCGATGTCGCAGGCGTAGGCCTGGATGATGCGCGGCACCGGATCCAGCGGCACGGCATAGCCCCCGGCCGCCACCCGTCCGTCGATCTCGCCGGCGGCGTCCGCGATGGCCAGATCGATCTCGCCCTGGTCGATCGCCTGGCCGGTGTCATCGGCGGCCAGCTGGAGCAGCTCGTCCTGGCCGAAGCGATCGATGAGATCCTGGAGGGTGATGTAGGGCATGGCTTACTGCTCCGGTTCGCCGTCGTCGTCGGCCGGGAAGGTGCACTCCTCGACCTCGAGGGCGGGATCGGCGTGCAGCTGCTCGAGCTGCTCGTCGGTCAAGGCCGAGAGCGCGATGCCGAGCCCCTCCTGGGTGAAGCGGAAGCCCGCCCGGCGGCGTGAGCCGTAACGCTTGCGGGTGCGCACGAATACCGCGGGCACTTGCTCAACGGGCGCCTCCCCGGGGGGCGTGTTAATTTTCTCGCCCTTCTCGGAGGCCTTCGGCTGATCCTGCGCCGCGTCAGAAGGGCCTTCCTTGGCGGCCGGCTCCATGGCGGGCTCCTGGGTGGCGGCGTCCTTGACTTGGGTAGCCTCGACCCCGCCCGCCTCAGGCGCTTGCGCGCTATCGCCGGCATTGGGCTGGGGGGTCGCGGCCTGCTGTTCCTGGGTCTCGCTGGCCTTGGGGGTGCGCTTGGCCGCGGTCTTGCTGGTCGACTTGCGGGTCGTCATCGTCTCTCTCCTCCCGCTGCGCCCGCCATCGGGCGGGCGCAGCGCCGGGTCATTGGCTCAACTCAGCCTCAGGCGTTGGCCAGCCAGGCGTTGAGCACCAGCTGCGAGGTTCCTTTCCAGGGGTTGGTGGCCCCGGCCGCGTCGCGCTCGTTCATGAGGATCACGCGGGCGTCGCCCTCCAGGGTGTTGGGCACCATGGTGTGGGTGTGGCGCAGCCCCAGCGGACGGCCGTGGTCGCCCTTGAGGGTGGTCAACCGTTCGCGGGCCGCCTTGTAGTTGGCCGCGTTGAACTCCTGGTTGGAGCGCACCACCAGCTGCCACAGGCCAGGCCCGGCGTTGACCCGCGCGTCCGTGCCGAACATGAAGTCGTCGGTCATGAAGACGCGATCGCTCATCAGGTCGGTCAGGGCGCGGAAGTCGTAGCCGCGGCGGCGCTGGAAGATCATCGGCTTGATGGCCCGGGAGAGGTCCATCACGTACCAGGCCGGGCCGCTGCCGCCCATGTCGTTGGAGACCGAGGTCTCGGCACCGCTGGCATCCAGCACCGGGTGATCGGTATCGAACAGGCTCTGGCCGTCGTAGCACAGCGGGTTGGCCTCCAGCACCTCCACGGCGAGCTCGTTGGGGTGCTCGCGGGAGCTGCGCCCGAACTCCTCGAAGGTGGGCGCGTAGAGACCGTAGGTGTCGTCCTCGATGGCATCGCGGGGCACGCCGGCGGTCAGCTCGAACTTGCGGTTCTTGATGCTGAAGTCGGCGCCCTCGAGGCCATGCACGACCCGGTCGCCCAGCCACTCGCGCATGCGCGGCAGGGTCTTCAGCCAGGGATAGACCTCCACGGCGGTGGTGCTGTTGACCGTGGTGCAGAACTGCTCGTAGAGCGCGCCCTGCTCGCCCAGGCTGGTGAAGCCCTGCTGGAAGTTGGTCTTGTAGGCCTTGAACAGGGCCTGGAGATTCGCGGAAGTGAGATCCATGTCGGGCTCCTAGTTAGGCGGTGGGATCGATGCGGACCCAGACCCCGTTGTCGTCGACGTCGTCGACGGTTCCGGCGGCCGAACGGGTACTGGTGCCATCGGTGGCGGCCACGGTCTGGTCGTCGACCAGGTAGCAGGGGGTGCCAATCATGGTGCGATCGATCGGGTCACCGCCGTCGTTGGCGAAGTGGAAGACGCCCCGCTCGATCTCGACGACCTGGTCGCCATCGGCCCCGCCGACGTTGTCCTGGTAGTGGTGGAACACGCCCAGGGCGGTAAGCCCGGTGGCGGTGGTGCCCGGTGCGGCGTAGCCCGCGGCGTTCATCACGGCGATGGCGCCGGCATAGCACAGGGCCCCGGCGGCGACGGGGGCGCTACGCCGGTTGCCGGCGCGGGTCGGGGTGTTGCGGTTCTTGGTAGCGGCGACCATGGTGGCGCTCCTCCCTTACTTGTCGTCGGCCGGGTTGGCCTGGCGGTACTGCTCGGCGGTCAGGCCCATGCTCTTGCACACGGCCAGCTCGGCGGCGCTGAGCTCGCCCTCCTTCGGCTTGTCGGCCTCGGGCGACTTGCCGGCGGTCTGGGTGCCGCCCTTCAGCGCGGCGAGGCTGGGCGCGTCCTTCAGGTGGGCCTTGCAGGCGGCCAGCCCCTGGCGCTTCAGCCAGTCGGCGGTGGCCTTGCCCGCGATCCGACCGTCCTTGAGGCCCTCGTCGATCAGGCGCTCCATCTCCTGGTCCTGGCCGACCTTGGCCTGGGAGAGTGCCGCCACGGCCTCGTCGTAGACGGCCTTGGGCACGAACTTGGCAGGGTCCGGCTCGGCGGGCTTGGCCTGGGCCTTGGCCTTGAGGGCGGCGACGGCCTCGCCGGTGTCCTCCTCCTCCTTGAGGGCCATCTCCTCGCGGAGCTTGGCGTGGGCCTTGGCGGTGGCCTGCAGATCCTCGATGGCGGTCTGGATCTGCTCGTCGGTGGCCTCGGCCGCCAGGCCCAGCAGTGCAATCAACTGTTCGCGGTTCACGGAGTCATCCTCCTGGGGGTGGGTCGTCATGCGCGCCGCGGCGAGTGCCGAGATCGCGCCATCGTCGATGGCCGGGGTGTTGGTCAGGGCCACGTGCAGCAGGTCCAGCACGGCCCCGGAGTCGGGGTCATACGGGAATACCGGGGAGAGGTAGCGGTAGGCGTCGCCCTCGATGGCCGCCTTGGCGGCGGCCGTCCAGCTGACGGCGCCGTAGAGGCCATCGTCCCGCCACTCCAGCGAGCGCGGGTCGACCCAGCCAGCCGCCGGGGCCGGCAGGCCATTGCGCTCGGCCAGCAGGGTCTGGTGCTCGTAGTCGATGACGATGTCGGTGGAGCGGGAAGCCGCCAGGCCGATCAGCGCCTCGGCGCCCTGGGCGTCCAGGTGCCAGGGGCCGCTGCCGGCCATGGCCCCACGGGGGGCGTGGAAGGTGCCGGCCGGTATCAGGCGCGTCTTGTCGTCGGCGGAGCGCACGGCGAGGGCGCAGACGGCGACGGAAGGCTTGGCGGATGCAGTAGTCATGCCCGCAGCATGGCGGGGCATGCGCGGGGGCCGGATTTAAAGCATCTTGGGAGTTTCTAACGGCAAGGGGGAACTTGAGGTGCGCTATCTTGCGCCGGTTTCCTTCTCACGGCGGCGTCGAATTTCCTTCTCCATCGCCGTGACATGTTTCCGGCTGAGGATCTTGGGCAGCTGGAATGAGTGGAAGATACCCAAAGTGGCGAAGAAAAGCAGGCCATGCTCGGTCCAGCGCTGCACCCATAGGGGCCAGGTCGACGAGATGCTAGTCAGGAAGGCCAGCACCAGAACGGCCAGGTACACGTAGAATGTCACGCTGTGGCGAAGCAGCTCGCGGCGGATCTCGCCAAGGTAGTAGGTGTCCTGGCGCCAGTTTCGCCCCCGCAGCACCCTGTCGTTTGCCACGATCGCCATAACAGCTGCCAGAAAGCCGGCCAGGATCGAAAACACCGTCACCAACACCGAGGTAGCGTCTTCGCTTCGATGATACCAAGGTTGCAGTAGCCAGCCCGCCAGCCCTGCGATCACCACGCTGGTGATCTCAGTGGCGACCTTACGCCTGCTGACCCTGGGCCCACCCGTTATCTCTGCCATGCGCCTCTATACCTCAGCTCTTGGTGGAATGTATTGAGCTCATCCCATACTTCATAGGCGTCCAGGTCATTCTGCTGCTCCTTGCGCCGCAGCCGAACCTTCTTTTTCAACACCACATCCCCGGTGCGAATGGTGTTGCCGGAGCGCGTCAGAATCACCACCTCAGAGTCGTCCGGTATCTCGTCGACCATGTCGAGGCCTGCATCGTCTAGAGAGGACAGCACCACCTGCTCCGCACGCGTTCCGCCCGAGGGCATGATTGTCGTGGTGACATTGATGTCCCCCCAATGGCCTGCCAAGACTTCCCGCTCCCGCTCGTCTTCGACTTCTTCGGCCAGATAGTCCTGACAATGCTTGCGGAAACGCCGGAAAAGCTCGGTAAAACCGCCCGGGTCCTGACCCTCTAGCTCATGGGTAGCGGCGTACATCGTCCCCTTAATGGTGATTTCCTTGACACCTTCCCGCTCGAGCGTCTGTCGCTTTTCCTGATTGGAGGCAGGCTGCAACTCGAACGCCGAGACGACGGGAGGCAAATTGGCCCTATCGAAAAGACCCCTCAGGTACTTCTCCACCGAGGCATAGCCTCGCATCGCGCCATCCGTGCAAACCAGCAACTCCTGCCCCTCGATGAGCATGAACGCGTCGGCCAGCTTGAAGGCCCGGTCTTGCGGCGGGGCTTCCGGTAAGTCGTCGTCGTGGTCAGCCGCGACGTCGGTGCCAAAGGTACCCATTCGTTCTCCAGGCGCTCCAGCGCCTATGGCCAGCAGCAGGGGCTGCTCGGGATCTTCATAGTCCGAATGACGCTGCCTGACACCCACCACGCCCAAGCTACTGATGCCTACCTTGGTATCACCCACATTCGGTAGTCGTTGCAGAGCCTCTCTCACGAGCTCGGCAAAGGTCTCCGGAGGCGCCTGGTTATCGTTGTATACGGCACGCAGGTAGTGGAGCGTCTTGAGGGCTGGGCGTCTTGGCATCGGATGTTCCCTATCGCATGAAGTGGAGCAATGAGATACCAAACAGCCTAACTGTTCGTTCAAACCCCCCGCCAGAAGAAATCTAACGCGCCTCTAACCCCCCTCCAGACTAAAACGCGACCGTAGGCACCCCCGTAGAGCTTGCGCGCCTCTCAAAGGCTTGTAGGGACTTTTCACGATCACCCCATCACATGCCGCTCCAGGATCTCCAGCACCGGCTGCTCGTCCTCGCTAGCCAGGCCCAGCCAAGGGCGCGCCGGGATGTCGCCCCAGGGGATGGGCCCACCCCGGGCGGTGGTGCCGAAGGCGCCCTGCCGGGCGCCGAACTGGTGCACGGCGCCATACACCCGGTCGGTACCGAACAGCAGCTCCGTGGCGCTCTCCTGGTAGCGCAGGGTGTCGCGCAGGTAGCCGTCGAGCACCAGCACGCGGTCGGCGTTCTTCTTCTTTCGTGCCCGGGTCACCGGCGACAGCGGTGCCCAGGGGGTTCCGTCTGGCGAGCGCTGGGCGTCCCAGCGGTCACGGTGGGCGAGGTCCAGGTATTCGCCGATCTCGCGGAAGGCCGGCTGGGGATCCTCGATGCGGTCGATCAGCTCGCCAATGGCGGCCAGGACCGAGCGGGCCTCGAGGTCGAGCTGGATACGGGCACCGGCCATGTCAGTTCTCCTCTTCGCCGCGACGATACAGCCGCACGCCGCGCCGCCACTCATCGACCTGCGCATTGTCCGCGCTGCCGACCCAGGCGGCCCAGCCGGCACGTCCCCAGTCCATCATCACCGCCCCGCCCTGGAACCACGCCAGGTAGCGGCGGCGCAGCAGCCAGCGGCCAGCCACCTCGTCATGGACCAGCGCCGTCCAGATCTCGTCCGGGGCGTCCAGGGTCTCGGCCAGCAGGGTGAGGTTGCCGGTGAGATGCCCCAGCGCCAGCTCGCCGGCCTCATCGACGAACAGCTGGCGGGAGAGCGGCAGGATCTCGCCCAGGGCGTCGCGGTGGAAGGCCACGCCGTCGGCCTCGGCCACACCTAACCGCGCGAGGAAGGCGCCGACCTCGGCCTCGGGGCCGTCGGCTGCCGGCGGTTCGGGAGCCTGGCGCGGTACCGGCGGCAGGTCGGGCGCCGGGCGAGCCGGCACAGTGCGGGTCGAGGGCAGCGGCTCGCGCAGCGGCCGTGGGCTGATGCCGCGCAAGCGGGCCATGCCGGGGCGGTGCTCGAAGCCGGGATCGATGCCCACCGGCACCTCCACGGTGCGCGGGTTGGGCCCGTTGGCGCCGACCACGCGGGTCTCGCGCTCGATCTGTGGGGCTTGCTTGACCGCTAGGCCCAGGCGGTCGACGTCGGCCTGGCTCAGCATGAACTTCTTGCAGCTGCAGCCCCAGCCGTTCTGGGGTGTCCAGGTATCCCACCAGGGGTCGTCGATCGGCACCACCCAGCCGTCCTTGTCGATGTGGTGCGGGCGGGGATTCTTGCTGCCCCCGTGGCGGTAGAGGCCATAGGGCCGGGCGCGACGCAGCTCCGGGTCGGCCATCTGCGCCTCGCGGCCGGCGGCGTAGCTCTGGCGCAGGTTGGTGTCGTAGATCACCCGCGATCGCCAGCCGCGGCTGCCGTTATAGGCCCAGCCGTGGCGGGCGACGATGTCATCGAAGTCGCGGCGGAAGTCCTCCAGGGTGCGGCCTTCCTCGATGGCGCGGCCCACGGCGTCGGCGAAGTCCTCGACGATGGCCTGGCGCGTGCTGCCGGCTACGGCGAAGGCCTGGTCGTTCTCCCGGCTATAGACGTCGCCCCAGGCCCGGGTGGGGATCGGCACCCGCTCTCGGAAGGCCCGGATCTGCTCGCGGAACGGCAGCGAGCCGTAGCGGGCGGCGACCATCAGGCGCCCTCCAGGATGTCGTAGCGGCCGGCCAGGTGGGCGGCGGCGAGGGCCTCGGTCATCACCGCGCCGAAGTCGTCCAGCGGCAGCTCGTCGCCGAGTGCGGCCAGCCGATCGCGCAGGTCCTCGAGGTCGGTGGCGGCCTCCACCTCGGCGCGGATTCGCTCGACCCAGGGCTCCAGGGCGGCATCGCCGTCTTCCTGGAGGCGCTCGCGCTGGGCCTCGGCCACGTCACGCACCGCCGGCAGGGCCTCCCGGGCGGCCGCCAGGCGCCGCGTGGTCACCGCCGGGGGCAGCGGCTGGGCCTTGGCCCTGGGCTGGAGGATCTCCTCCTGGTCACCGGCCTTGGGGATGCGGGTCTTCTCGTGGAACCACCAGGTGGGAATCCGCGCCCCCATGTCGACGAAGGTGGGCAGGGTGTCGGCCAGGGCCTTGAAGTCCTCGGTCTCGCCGAGATCCAGGTAGAAGCGCGGCGCGCGGCGGCGGTCCTCGATGCCGAAGTTCAGGGCGGCCATCGGCCACAGCACGTAGCGCTGGATGCCGCCGGCGTACTGGCGCACGTCGGAGCGGATCAGGCTGGTCTGGCCACGCTCGTGGACGTTGCCCAGGGCATTGGTGTTGGTGCCCTCGCCGGTACCGCTGGTCAAGGTGCCGCCGAGGATCGCCTTGGCCTTGGCGCGCTCGCACCAGTCCATCATCACCTTGTAGACGTCCGCCGAGCTGCCCTTGCCGGCGGCCTCGAGGAACTCCATCGACATGCCGTCGGGGATGATGCCGGCGGCGTCCTTGCCCATGGCCACCACCGCCTTCAGCAGGGTGGCCTTCTCGCGGTCGGTGGCGTTCTTGGGGTACTTGCCGAGCCGCGCCGGCATGCCGTAGATCTCCAGCAGCGTGGCGAGATCCCCGAGCGCGTAGTTCTGGAACAGATAGGGCCAGGCGAGCATGCGGTGGATGCCCATGCGCGCCACATAGCCCGGCTTGGCGCGGTGGCGGTGCTGGATCCAGCCCAGCGGCCACAGCTCGGCGCCTGTGGCGGAGTGGTCGCGCAGGGTGATGACGTTCTGGTCGTCGGGGTGCAGGCGGAACCAGGAGTGCGGGCGCAGGATCGGCTGCTCGATGTAGCGCATCGCGCCGTCTCGCGCCCAGGGCAGCTCCAGGTTGGCCCAGCCGTGGCCGATGCCGGTACCCAGATCGAGGATCAGGTCCTCGACCTCGAGGCCGGCGAACACCTCGGCGGCCTGGTCGGCGGCCTTCTTCTCGGCGCGGCTGGCGTTGTCCGGCGGGACGATCTGCCACTCGAGCTCGGCGGCGAGCTGGCGACGCTTGCCGAGGTCGGCGCCGATCTGGGCGTCCTTCTCCTCCATGTCCTCGAACAGCTCGCTCTGGGCCTTGAGGTGGCCCTGCTCGGCCTCTTCGAGGATCTGGTAGAGCCGTGCCGGGGTCAGGCCCTTGCTCGGGTGTTCGGCGAATTCGCGCTTCAATTGGCCCACCCGGGCCATGCCGACGCCGTCCTCGTCGTCGGTCTGCTGCTGCTCGAGGGCGTCGCGGCCGCCGCCGAACAGGCGATTGAGCATCCCCTTGATGGCTACCATGCGCCACCTCCTGTGCCAAAGCCGTCGCTCATGTCGTCATCCTCGTCGAGGTCCGCGGGGCCGCTGCGCGGCACGCGGATGAAGTCGATCTCGGTGGTATCCGCAAGGCTCGCGCTGTGCGCCAGGGCCAGGGCGATGGCCGCGTCGCCGTGGCGGGCCTTGGCGTCGCCGGTCTTGCCGTCGGGCAGCTTGGGGATGCCCTTGATCACCTGCAGGGCGCGCAGGTCGTCGGCCACGTCGCGGTCGCGGGGGATCTCGATGCCGGCATCCTCGAAGGCGGCCTTGAAGGGCGGCATGTGCTCCAGGTACCAGCCCTGGGAGAGCATCACCGCCTCGACTCGCCCGGCGCCGTAGCGATCGACGGCCTGCTCGGCCAGGTACTGGCCGTTGCCCCGGGCGTCCAGGGCGCCGGCCTGGAGGCGCGGCAGCCGGTCGACGACATAGAACAGCACCTGCTCCTGCTGCTTGAAGGGCACGTTGCGCAGCTCCACCAGGAAGGGCACGCGGCGCACCAGCTGGGCGGTGATGGCCATGGGGGCGATCACCGTGAGATCCCCGGAGCGGCCGAAGTCCTCGCCGAAGGCGTGGGCGTCGCGGGGATTGAGCTGCTCGAGCAGCGGCGCGAGCTCGCGCTGGCACCAGTCCTCGATCTCCAGGGCGCGGTAGTGCTCCGGTACCGCGTTGAACTCCGCCGAGCCCTCGAAGCGCACCACCGGCGCCTCGACCATGCGCGCCTCGATCAGCGCCCGAGACAGGTAGGCTCCGCCGCCGGCCTTGGGCACGCAGTAGTACTCCTCGAGGGCATCCTCGCGGGTGGCGGTGTCGGCCAGCAGGTTGGCCTTCCACTCGTCCTCCGCCACCTGGCTCCACGGCTTGCCGCGCACCTGGCAGATGCGCTGGTAGAGGCCCTGCTCGCAGGCGTCGTCGAGGGTGATGCGATGCACGCTGTAGCGCTTCTTGCCGGCGCGGCTGTCCTGGATGAGCTCGTTGAAGAGGTTATCGACGCCGTTGTGGGTGCTGATCAGCCGCACCTTGGCGCCCCACATCGTCAGGGCCAGGGCAGCCTTGAGCACCTCGGCGAGCTGCTCGTGGAAAGCCGCCTCGTCGATGGTCACGTTGCCCTGGCGGCCGCGCATGTTGGAGGGGCGCGAGCTCAGCGCCTGGATCTTGAAGCCGCTGGCGAAGTGGATGTTGAAGGTGAGGATGTCCTTGTCCTCATCAACCAGGACTTCCTCCTGGATGGTCGAGGCCGCACGGTCGAACGCCTTGGCCCACATGGCGCAGGCATCGATGAACTCGATGGCCATGTCCTTGTTGGAGCCGACGTAGAAGTGGTGGGTACCGCCGGCGGCGCGCGAGGCGCTGGCCGAGAGCACGGCATCGGCCGCCTCGGCCCAGGTGATGCCGGTCCGGCGGCTCTTCTCGGCGATCTTGAGGTCGGCGGCGTCCTCGACCCAGGCTTGCTGGTAGGGCAGCAGGACGGATTGGGGCATGGCCTCGGTCATCCGGCGATCCCCAGGATGTCGCGCTTGATGCTGTCGATGGCCTCGCGGGTCATGCCCTGGCCGGCCAACGCACCTTCGGCGGCCTCGGCGGCCTCCTGGGCGATCTCCAGGCGCAGCTCCCGGGCCCACTTCTTCTGGCCGAGGCTCACCCGGCCGATGTCGGCCAGGGCGCGGGTCACGCTTGCCAGGTGCTTGGCGGCCTTCTCCGGTTCGTGCTCGGCCTTGCGCATGGCGATGGTGATGCGCAGCAGCTGGTCCTGGACGATGCGCGCCGTGGCGTCGATCAGCGCGCCGCTCTCGTCGTCCTGCTCCGCGGTCATGGCCCGGGCCAGCTCGGTGGTCTTGCGCACGTCGCCCATGGCCTCCTCGAACTCCTCCTGGAGGTCCTTGCCGTAGCGGTGCACGGAGCTGCGCGAGACGTTATAGCCACGATCCTCCAGCCAGTCGGCTAACGCCGAGTAGCCCTGGAAGCCGGTGCTGACCAGCTTCTCGTTGAGCTCCTCGCGGATCTCCGGCGGCAGGTCGTAGACCTTGTTGCGCGGGGGCATGGCGATCTCCTCAGGCGATGCCCGGGCGCGGACGAGCCACCCCGGGCACCTGGGCGTTGCCCTCGGCCACGTCGGCCCCGCGAGCGGTCAGGGTGATCACCCAGCCGGCACGCGGCTGCTGGGTGATCACCAGCCCCTGCTCCTCCAGCCAGGCGAGATCGCCGTGCAGCCGGTCGCGGCTGACATGGTGGGCATAGGCGCCCTTGAGCTCATCGCCCAGCGAGTACTCGTTGGCGGTGAACTGGTTGCGGCGCGCCAGGATGCGCAGGATCACCAGCCGCCGACCCTCGGTCTCGAAGTCCTGGTAGTTCGTGCTCATCGTCCGTTCCCCTTCTCGGTCAGCAGGTATTCATGCAGCCGGTTGAGCAGTGCCGAGGTGCCCTGCATCTGGGCGCTGATCTGGGCCATGCCGCGGTTCATCTCGGCGAGCTCAGTGCGCAGCACCTCGATCTCGCCGTAGCCAGGCCGGCTCTCCAGCGTCTGCTCCATCCGCGCGACGTGCTTGTCGACGGCGTCGATGCGCGAATTGACTTCGGCGATGGCAGTGCTGGTGGCGCGGTGCTTGTTGGTCCACCAGACGTAGGCCGCCACGCCGGCCATGAACATCGCCTGGGCGACATCGAAGAGCACCTTGGCGGCGTTCCAGTCGATCGATTCCATCATTCCCCCGCGTCCCTCGTTATCGGTCTTTCTGCCGACCCGCCAGGCGGGTGGCGATAGCGCCCATGAAGCCCGGCGCCGGTGGCTGGCCGGCGGCGACCTGCTTGTCCTGGCTGCGCTTGCTCACGTTGATGCCGAGGATCGCCAGCGCCACCGACCACATCGGCGTCAGCGCGGTGATGGCCTGGGCCACGGTGCCGGCCTGGCCCGGCTGGCTGACGATGGACCAGGCGATGGCCAGGCTCATCACGGCCCAGGCGATGGCCACCAGGTAGCCGAAGGTGGGCCGCCAGCGGCGCACGAAGGCGTCGTTGCTGGCGGCCTCGGCACGGATGGTCTGGTTGATCTCGGCTAGCCGCTTGGTCGCTTCCTGGGCCTGGGCGGCCTCGGCCTCCAGGCGCAGCTTCTCCAGCTCGCGGCGGTGCTCGGCGTCGATCCGCTTCAACTCCGCCAGCTTCGCCGGGTCGTCAAGCGCCCCCAGCAGGCCTTCAGGAGTGTTTTCGACACCCAGCAGGCCGGTGACCATGCGAGCGGCACCAGCAGTAATGCCACCAGCAGCAGGCCCGCCCAGCGCAGTGGCCACGGCGGGGGCGACTTGCGCGACCTTGTCGACGGCATCCTTCCAGCTCCACTCATCCATCTCAGCCCTCCTGTCCCACCGGCCAGCGCGCCGGGCCGTTCGAGCGGGTATCGACGTGGACGAAGGTGGCGTAGAGCCCGAGGCTAGCCTGGGGGAAGTGGCGGGCGATGTAGTCGCGCACCGTGAGCGGCGCGGCGTTGCGCACCTTGATGTCGGCGGCGCGGCCCAGGACGTGCTGGGAGTTCGGTACCCCGCCCACGGTGGCGTTGTGCGCCGGGCAGCGGCAGCCGCTGGTGACGATCACCGGGGCGCCGAAGTGGGTGCGTACCGCTTCGAGGATCTCGAGGGTGCCCTGATCGACGGTGTCGAAGCCACAGCCGCAGGAACAGGCGAACTCGGCGCGCTTGAAGTGTCGGGAGATCATGACCGGGGTCCTCCGGTGTGGCGTAACAGGCGCGTGGCCAGGTCGTTGAGGTGCAGGGCGCGATAGAGGTCGCGCCCGGCCGTGGCGGCCTCGAGGTCCTCGATCAGGACCGCGCCCAGCTGCAACAGCAGGCCGTAGAGCTGCGGCTGCGCATCGGGGTCGACCCGTTCAAGGTCGGCGGGCGGCGCAGGCGGCGCAGGCGGCTCGGGAGGGGGAGGCGGTGGCGCTGGTGATGGCACCGACGGCTTGGCCCTGCGCTTTTCGGCACGTTCGCGGTTGAGGGTGTCCAGCACATGCTGGCCTTCTGTCGTCAGACGGATGCCGCGCCCCGGTGACTCGCTGAAGGGATGCTCGACCAACCCATGAATCAACAGGTCGGAGAGCATGGACTGCACGCGAGACACGTCGCTTTTCGCATGGGCGTTGACGGCTACTGGCACTAGCCAGGCAGGCACTGGGCTTTTGCGGGAAGCTGCCTCGGCGGCGATGGCGGCGAGGATGGTCCGGCGGTCGATGGCCACGTCACACCCCCAGGCTCAGCACGAAGATGACCATCGCGACCAGCACCGCACGGCGGATAGCGGCCAGACTCGCCTCGTGGCGCATGCTGCGACCGCCCTCGGGCTCATGCACATTGCCGGCCGCGAGGCGGTTGGCGGCACGGAAGAGGTCGCCCGGGCGGGCGTAGGGGAAGAGCGTTCGGTCGATCCAGTAGCCCAGCCAGGAGCCCAGGAACAGCAGGGCCAGCGCCAACAGGAGGCGGTCGACCAGGTTGGGGTGAGCCTCGGCGCTGAAGATGATCAGCACCAGACCGGCGACCAGCCAGGGACCGACGCGCAGCTTGTCGAGAAGGATCTTGGAGAGCACGGGTCACCTCGCCTGAACTTGTATGAAGACGCTTTACATATTCAGGCTAGGGACGAAGTGGGATGGCGAGGAAATCAGGCGCTTTACGCAAAATGCCCCGCACGGAGGCGGGGCATGGACGGGATATTTAGCGCGATCGCTGGTGTGCTGTAAAGCGGGGCTACTTCCTGAACCTGGCCAGGATCACCAGGCAAAAGCCGATCACAGCTGGCAGCAGGGGCGCGAGCTGGTCAAGGCCATAGCCGCCCAGCAGCGGGTCCTCCTGAGGGGGGCCGAAGGCCATGATCCACACCACGCTCGCCAGCATCAGCATGATACCGACGACGTCCAAACCCTTGATGCCTTGTCGGCCGGTCTTCTGTTCGCTCATGATCCTGCTCCTTTCGGTCTCGGCTGCCTGCTCTTCAGCGTATCAGAGCAGCTGCGGTTGCACCCGGGCACGGGCCAGCTTTCGCTGCTCGGCCAGGATGGCGTAAATCTGCACCTCGGTGAGGTCGTGCTGGCGCGCCAGCGCCGTGACGTTGGCGCCGTCGAAGCGTTCCCAGATGTCCCGGTCGCGCAAGGCGCGGTCCAGCGCCTCGCCCTTGGGCACGTAGAGGCTGCGGCCGCCGGCATACTGGGCCAGGGCGCGCACGGCCCGGAAGGCGCGCTCCCGGGCGGTGGTTTCGTCGTCGCCGGCGCGGCGCAGGGCGGCGGTGATCACCGTCACCATGTCCGAGAGCCCCTGGGGCCACTTCTTGAGGATCTCGGGATCCTGGAGGCGCGCCAGGGCGTCCTCGGGGATCTCGAAGCCCATGTCCTGGGTGTCGTCTGCCATCAGCCTTCACCTCCATGCCGCTTGTTGTCGATGATCAGCGCCTGCATCAGCTTCTGCAGCTGGGCATCGTCGAGCCAGTCGACTCGCTCGACCCGGAACATGTGCCGGGCCATGCCATCGGCGTAGCCCCAGGGGCGCCCGGCATCGGCGAGCAGCGCTTCGACCTTGCCCATCACCACCTGGCGGGTGGCCGGCGGCCGCGGGGTCTTGCGCCCGGCCTTCTTGGCCGGCTTGGGCTGCCAGCCCAGGCGGCGGAACTCCGCCAGCACGTTGCCCACGTTGCGATTGGTGAGCTCTTTGGCACTGCTCACCCCGGCGGTGCGCGCCAGGATCGCCCGATACTCGTCGTCGCCGAGGCCCAGCTGGGCCTTGGCGATATGGATCTGGGCCAGCTTGCCCTTGCTGATCATGACGTCACCTCGTCGGCCTTCAGCTCGAGATCGGGAAAGTGCTTCTTGAGGTGGCTGATCAGTGTGCGCGGGCTGCCCCAGTAGGGAGTGACGGCCACCGTGCGCAGGGCGGTCATCTCGTCGGCCTTCTTCTTGCCGAAGACTCGCTTGAGCTTGGCGTGCTCCTTGAGCTTCCAGGCGCGGCTCTTCATGGGGCGCCAGAAGCGACCCTCGGGGTGCACCGGCTGGCCGTGCTCGTCGACGCTGCTCCAGGCGCCCTTGATCCAGCCGTCGACGCCGACCTGGATCACCAGCTTCTCGCCGTCGAGGCGCTTCTGCAGGCTCACCTCGTGGCCGTCGGCCAGGATCGTCGCGCTGGCGAACACGCCCTGGAGTTGCTCCTCGAGTACCTTCCACTTGTCCACACATCACCTCGTTGGCTGCTCATCAGGCCCGGCGCACCACCGCCGGACGACGCCCCCGGAGGGGCGTTTCGCTTAGCTGCCGCTGCCGGCGGCGAAGTAGAGAGCCGTTGCGATCAACAGGCCGAACCACTCCGGGGCCATGTCCATGGCATGCCCGTAGCCGCCCAGCCAGGCGAAGAGTCCCAGCAGCGCGCAGCAGAGGCCGCGGGTGAAGTTCATGCCTCACCTTCCTTCAGCTCCACCCGGAAGCAGTGCTGGGCACCCTTGGTGTTGTCGCTGTTGTCGATGCCGGCATCGCTCAGCACGAAGCTGCTCTCGCCGTAGATCTTCTCGGCCACCCGCCGAGCCGCGGCGTGGGGCCCGGCGGTGGCGGTGGCGCGCTGGCCCTTGTGGGTGGCGGCGTAGGTGTTGTTGGCCTGACGGACGCGGATGATGATCGGCTTGTCCATCTCGTGCTCCTCAGTGCATCAGCTGGCGAGTGGGGTGCAGCGGCTGGCCGCTGCACTTGGCGATCGCGCGCAGGTCGGCCACCTGGCGCTGGATGGCCTCGGCGCCATGCAGCGCCAGGCTCTGGGTGACCGTCGGGTCGGTGAGGTCCAGGGCCTCGCCGAACTCCACGGCGACCATCACGCCGCCCTCGCCGGGCTGGATGGTGATGGTGCAGCGCGGTCCCATCGGTTGGGCTTGATCGGAATGGCGCATGTCACACCCCCGCGATGTCGAGGCTGATGGGCTTGTACTGGTCGCTGTCGCCGACCCGCTCATAGATCCGCACGTAGCTCTTGGAGCCGGTGACCTGGACGGCGTCAGAGATGGCGTCCATGGCCTTGAGCCAGCGCTTGTCCTGGATGTTCAGGCGGCGCAGGCCAAGCACTTGTCCGGTGCGGATGTTGCCGGCGGCGTCGACCCGGAAGGCGTCCTGGACGATGGTGGCCACCTCGGGCCGGGCATCGGCGGTCCACTCGCGCAGGCACTCGTCGATCAGCCCCTTGGCAGCCTGGAGGCGCTCGTCGAAGGTGATGCTCTCCTGGATGGCACGCACCACCTTGTACTTGCCGTCGAAGCTGACCAGCTGGACGTTGCCTTTCTTGCCGCCGATCTGGACGTCGTACTCCTGGGCCGAGGTCTGCACGAAGGCCTCGATCTCGCTGAAGGTGTCTGACTTGAAGTCCCTGAGCTCTTCGCGCAGCTCGCTGGCGCGATCGACGATGGCCAGCACCAGCTCGTCGCGGACCTTGTCGATCTCCTTGATCTGGTCCTCGGGGATCAGGCGGTTCTTGGCATCGAGGCGATAACCCTCGGGGATCTGCTGCTGTTGTTTCGGGTTCGGGGCGTTCATTTGGCACCTCCATAGCGCTGGTCGAGTGTGATGTCGCGGCGTACCTGTTCGATGGCGTCCAGGTAGCGCTGGGTATGCGGGCCGTGCAGGCAGACGAAGGCGGCACGGGGCTGGAACTGGTGGCTGCTAACGATGGCCACGGCGATCTGTTCGCGCTGCTCGGCGCCCAGGTCGCGCAGCATCTGGCTGACGCTGGCCTCGCCGAGCTCGGTGGCGTCGATCAGGCGCAGAGCGGGATTGACGGAGATCATCTCAGGCTCCTCGCTTGGTGAAGTCGGCGTTGTGCCGGCGCTCGAAACGGTGATGGTGCAGCGGCTCGACGATGACGCCGTTGCGCTGGGGCAGGTGGGCCAGCGGGCGCTCGGCCTGCTCGGCCTCGGCGCGCCACTGGGCCAGCAGCTCGCGCCAGTCCTGGAAGTTCTCGGGCAGCGGCGTTGACTCGCTGCCGTCGCCGCGCGGCGCCAGGCCGGTGTCCCAGGCCCACCACAGCCGCAGGGCCACGGCCCGCTGCTGGGGCAGCGGCGGCTCGGGCTCCAGGGCACGCTCCTCGTAGCGCTTGGGGTCGGCCAGGTACTGCGCCAGGCTCACGCCATAGCGGGCCAGGCGCAGGGCGATGAAGCGGTCGGCGTAGTGCTCGATGACGGCGTCGCTATAGGTCGGCATGGTGGGCCTCCATGAGTTCGCGCAGGGCATTGGCGGTGTGGTCGCAACCGCACTCGGCGATGATCCGCTCCAGGTCGTGGCGCGGCAGGGCAAGGCGGTCGTGGCGCTCGGCCAGCTTGCGGATGGCCAGGATCGGCCGGCCGCAGTGCGTGCAGCGGTGGTCCAGGTCGACCTCATTGGCGCCCAGCGGCCCATGCTTGGGACAGGCGTAGCGGGGCCGCGCGGGCAAGGCCCGGGGTGGGTGGTAGGGGTTGCGGATGATGGGGGCGTGGTGGTTCATGATTCCCCTTCCTCGGCGCTCGGGGCGCCTTTCAGCAGTTGGCTGATGGACTGGTTGCCGCGGCGCGGGGCCACTTCCTTCTCGCCGCCCCTGGGCTTCCCGCCCTGGCCCTGGGCGGCCAGGCGGCGGTGTTCGGCGAGCACGTCTTCGGTGCTGCGCTCGCGCACGGTGGGGGAGGCGTTAGAAGGCGGCGCGCTGGCCCCGCTTCTAACGGCTTCCTCCTTGCGCTTCTCGGCCTCGGCGTCGAGCCGGTCGGCCTCGCTGGCCACCACCTCGAACAGGTAGCCGTGGCCGGACAGCGGCAACTTGCTGGGCGGGCGCTCGAGGATCTTGTCCAGGGCGGCGACCCACGCCTGCAGCGGCGCCGGGCGGCTGACGCCCTTGCGCTCGATGCGGCCGCTGACGATCACGTCGCGCAGTTCAGAGAGCAGGCGCACGGCCTTGGCGCCGGCCAGGGCGCGGCTGGGCGGCCGGTGCAGCCCCAGGTAGCGCACCACGCGGGGGCCGAGGATCGCCGGGATCTCCAGCGCGGCGGCCAGCGCCTGGTTGTGCTCGCCCTGGGTGACGAACGCCGCCAGCTCGGCGGAGAGCCCGCACTCGGGGCAGATGCCTCGGATGGTCATTGGCTACCTCCGCAGTTCGGGTTGTTGGGGCAGCTCTGGCAGGTGCGCCAGATGCGCATGGCCATGGGGTTGTGGGTGGGCGCGGGGCGCTCGCGGTACTCCCGGCACTGCTGGGTGCTGATGGTCTCGCCCTGGGCGGGGCAATGGATGCCGTCCAGCGCGGCCAGCACGCGCCGCTCCACCCCCGCGGTGCTGGGGCTCGGATAGCGGTTGGCCAGTGCCAAAGAGACCGCGCTGCGCGACATGCCGATGCGCTGCCCGGCCAGGGTGCGACTGGTGGCTTGCACCTCGGCGGCCAACAGACGGATCCAGCGCGGGGGCTCGTCGCCCCAGGCGGAAATATCCACCGGGCGCGTGCGATGCGATGTGGTTGCTGTCATGCGTCCCCCCCGTTGCCGTTGTCGCCGTTCCCGCCTTGGAGGCCGCGGGTCACCACCACCTGGCCGGTGTTGGGGTCGTAGAGCTGCTTGACCCGCTGGATCATCGGCGCCCGGGGGCCGCTCCTGCGGCTGGCCACCAGCCGGA